>JBCCEE010000561.1:0-5358 GCA_039030415.1 Acidobacteriota bacterium | reverse complement strand
TTGAAGTGAAAGCGGTCGGCAGATCGCCGGCGAGGCGCTGACCACCGCCACCGACGTCTACTCGCTCGGGGTGGTGCTCTATCGGCTGCTCTCCGGCCGCCCGCCCTACGTTTTGCCGGCCGGCGCCTCAGTGGCGGAGCTGAGGGCGTCTCTGCGCGGCCCCGTGCCGGTCTCCGCGGCCGCGGCCGCGGCAGGACAGCCTTGGGCCGGGCGGCTGCCGGGCGACCTCGACGCCATCGTCGCCGCAGCGATGGCGTTCGAGCGCGCGGACCGCTACAGCTCGGTCCGTGAGCTGGCGAGCGACCTGCGGAGGCATCTTGCTCATCGTCAGGTGAGCGTGCGGGAGCCCCGTGCCGGCTACCGTCTTGGCTTGTTCCTGCGGCGCAATCGTCTAGCGGTGGGTGCGGCGGTCATCGTCGTCGTCGCCCTCAGCTCGGGTCTGGTGGCGACTTCGTGGGCTCTGCACCGAGCCCGACAAGCGCAGTCCACGGCCGAAGCGCATTTGGCCGACCTCACCCGAGAGCAGCAGCGCTCCGGTCAGCTGATCGAGAGCTTCGTCAGCACTTTCCGCCTCGCCGATCCGGGGCAAGCGCAGGGCGAGACCATCACGGTGCGCGAGCTGATCGACCGCAGCACCAGCACCCTGGGCAGCTCCGAGGTGGATCCCGAGCTCGCGGCCTACCTGGCGGCGACGTTTGGCCAGGTCTATCTCAACGTGGGCTCGCCGGCGAGAGCCGAGTCGCTGCTCCGGCGCTCTCTCGAAGGGGCCATTGCCGAGCTTCCCGGGGAGCATCTCATCCCCTGGCAAACCCGCAGCCTGCTCGCCGAGTCGCTGAGCGATCAGGGAGATTTCCAGTCCGCGGCCGAGCAGCTCGTGCGGGACATTCGCCACTATCGGCGAGACGTCGGGCATGAAGGTCTGGGCCTGGCTCGGCTGGTGCACGGCCTCGGCGTCACCAAGCTGCATGCCGAAGAGCATGCCGCGGCGGCCTCACTCTTTCGCCAGGCTTTGCGGCTGTTCGCGGCAGCCGGTGCCGACGCGTTGCTCGAGATCGCGGAATCCCGCCATCGCCTGGCGCAGGCGCTGATGAAGTCCGGCGATCTCGCGACCTCCGAGCAGATCTTGAGATCGGTCCTGGAGTCTCGCCGTCTGCGACTGGGTCCTTCGCATCCCGCGTCCTTGACCGCTCTCGGCGATCTGGCTGCGGTCGCTCTGTTTCGCGACGACAACGCCTCGGCGGCGCGGCTCTTCACCCAGGTGCTCGAAGGGCAGCGCGCCATCTTTGGGCCCGATCATCCGCATGTCGCCGTGGCGCTGCAGAACCTGGCGGTCGCTGAGCGCAGGCTCGGCCACCGCGACTCGGCGCGGGCAAACTTGACCGAATCCGTGGCGGTGCGTCGCCGGATTCATGGCGGCAGCCACCCCGCCGTCGCCGATGCTCTCTATGGCCTGGCGCGCTTCCATCATCAGGGTGGCGAGCTCGATGACGCCGAGCCCCTGTATACCGAAGCGCTCGAGATCCGCCGCCGGGAGCTCGGCGATTCGCACCCCCACGTCACCATGACGCTGCTCGGGATCGCCGACCTGGCTTGGAGTCGGGCGGAGCTGGGCCGAGCCGAGCCGCTCTATCGAGAAGTCATCCGCCGGCTGGAAGCGTCGGGTCGTGCCGAGACCTTCGACGCGACCTTCGCGTACCTGCAGCTGGGCTCGCTGCTGCTGCGCGCGGAAGAGCCCGAGGCGACGAGGTGGCTGGAGCGTGCCTATCGCCTACGCCGTCAGCAGCTGGGGGAAGCGCATAGCGCCACCACCGCGGCTCGCCTCAGGCTCTCCGAGTCTCGGCTGCGGTTTCCCGCTAAGGCGGTGGAGGAGGCGGTGGCGGGCAGGAATGATCCTGCACCACCACTCCCGAGTTGAGATGCTTCTCGAAGAACACCACTTCGAACGGCCAATCGGAGCTCGTGGTCGAAGGCACCAGGTCTCCTCGGAACCCTAGCTTGATGTGCCACAGCAAGATCCGGGTCTCCGGCGGCGTCAGCGTGTAGGTCTCAGCTTCCCAGGCTTCACCCCGGACGTCTTGGAGCGGCACGTCTTCTGCTGATTCTGTGCCGCCGAGTACCAGGCGCGTCGACACCTCTTCTCCCGGTCTGCCACCCCGCACGAAGAGATACAGCTCCTCACCGTCGGCGAAGCGGAAGCGCGGGCAGCCCGAAGCGTCGGCGGTATGGGCGATCGGCCTCTGCGGCTCGACGAGGGGGACCGACTTTGCGGCGATAACCTCCCCCGCGGCGTCTTGGAGCTCGACCCGCACAACGCGGCCGGCGAGCGCTTCGACCGCGTGCTCGAATCGCGCAAAGGCATATGGCCCCGCCTCGCTGCCGCAATCACAGCCGACGATACCCGTGGCGCCCCACAGCAGGAGCCGCTGGTGCCCGGCGGCTGGGTCGATCGCAGTCGACGCGATCCGGTCGATCTCGTCCTCGTCGATCAGCAGCACGACCACGTAGTGCGGCTGGGTGAGCTCCCCGCTGCGTACGAAGAGCGACCGGCCGATCTCGAGCTGTGAGATCGGGCCGGCCTCGTCTTCGAGCTCGAACGTCGCTGGCGGCTGCTCAGCCCAGGCACCGCAGACCGCCGTCGCCAGCAGGGCGCCGAGCCAGGCCCGCGACCAGCGTCTCACGATCCGTGCAGGAGCGCGCAATGCGTGACTTTCATGGCTCATGTAGGGATGTGCGGACTATCGTTCCTCGCAGTTGACGGGATGCAGGCGAATGTTCTCACCGTACTCGGGATCGATGTCGACCATGCCGACACCGCCCTCGAAGTCCGCCACGCCGGACAGCGTGAACATGAAGCTGACTCCGGCCTGCTCGGTCTCCTCGTTGTAGGAGAAAACGCGTCGGGCCGTCGTCACCTCGCCGCCGTAGACGCCAACGGCAATCGATGAGGCGGTTTCGAGCGTCAGATCGTGACTCGGACTCAGGTTCTCGTCGAAGGGATCCGGGATGTAATTGCTGACGCAGGCGTAGCAGGCGAACTGCCCCTTGCCGTCGATGAGCTTGCCCACCCAGTGGAAGACATAGCCGTTGGCGCTGAAGCCGAACGGCAGACCGTTGCTGAGGCGGGTGTTGCATTCTTGATCGGCATCGGAGGCATTCATGGCGGTGCCGGAGGAGAAGTACCTGTACTTGTTGTCGTAGGGATAGTCGCAGCTGCCACAGCTGCCGTAGAGGGCGGCCGACGCTTGGCCAGCGAATAGACAGCCGAGGGCGAGGATCGAAACGACCAGATGGTGCTTACGCATGGGTCTCTCCTTGTCTAGGCCGCACCGCTCACGGCGGCGCGGGTTGGTGGTTTCAAGGAGAGGCGACAAAGCGGCGCGCTACCCTTAACGGCTCGACAGCTAGCGCCAGCGAGCTTTGGATCAGGCGTGAGCTCGAGCCGCTTTCGATGCCGGGCCAGCGCTGGCGAGGTAGGCGACGAGGGCCAGGAGCGCCCAGATGCCGGCCAAGGTGAGAGGATCCGCGGGGCCAACGCCGAAGAGCAGGTGGCGCAGGCCGGGAGCGAGGATGAGGAAGCCGCCGGCGCCGAGCGCGAATCCGAGGCTGACGAGCTTCAGGCTGCGGCCGATCACCAGGTGCGAGATCTGATCGGGGCGGGCGCCCAGGGTACGGCGTATCGACATCTCGCGGCGGCGGCTGGCGACGTCGGTGGCGACATGAGCGTAGACGCCGAGGGTGGTCGTGAGGAGCGCGGCGAGTCCAAAGACTGCGACGACAATCAGAGCCAGACGACGGTCGGCCAGGCTGTTGACCGCCCACTGCTGGGCGCTGCCGGGGCTGATTCTCTGCAGCTCGGGATCTAGCCCGTGAGCCACTGAGGCGAGCTGCTGGGCTGGTATCGGTTCGCCGGTGACGCTGCGCAGCAGGTAGGTGGCGCCTTCGGAAGGGTATTGGCTGAAGGGGAGATAGATCTCAGGGTCCGCTGCCACGTCGAGCCCCTGCTGGCGGACGTCACCGACGATGCCGACGATCTCCCAGGGTGCTCCCTTGGGCGTGAGCTCGCTCCACCACGATAGGCGCAAGCGCTGGCCGAGCACTTGGTTGACGGCGGCCGTATCGTTGGTGGCAGCTGTGTCGCTGGCGGCAGCCTTATCGCTGGCGGCAGCCGCGCGGGGCGTTTCACGGAGGTAGGCGCGACGGAAAGCATCGTTGACCACCAGCACGCGCGGAGCGTCCGAATCATCCCGCCAGTCGGGCAGGCGTCCGGCGAGCAGGGGGATACGCAGCGTGCGGAAGTAGCCGTCGCTGACCACGTTGATGGCAGACGTGGAGCGCTCGCGATCGGGCGAAGGTGCTTCCTCCAGCTCGAACGAAGTCCTGAAGCCGCGCGTCAGGGGACGCCGGGCCACCGCTCCCACCGACTCGACGCCGGGCAGGTCGGCGAGCTCGCGGTGGAGCTCGTGATGGAAGCCGATCACCTTCGGTTCGCTGTCGTACCGGACCTCCGGCAGGCCGAGACCGAAGCTGGTGACGCCGACGGCTTCGAAACCCGGATCGGAATCGAGGAGCGCCACGAAGCTGCGGCCGAGCAGGCCGCCCGCCAGCAGCAGGAGCGTCCCCAGGGCCACCTGCGTCACCACCACAAAGCTGCCGCCGCGCTTCAGCTCTAGGCTCGGGCTAGACGTCGTTCCCAGGTCTCGTGCCGGGTCGCGCCGTCGCAGGTACCAGGCGGGCCAGGCTCCGAAGAGCAGCCCGCAGGCGAGGGCGAGCAGGCTGGCGAGCAGCGCGGTGCCCAGGCTGAGATCGAATGCGCCGAGGTCGAAGCCGGCTACTGGAGCCGCGCCGCCGAGCAACGGCAGAGCCAGCGGCAGGGAATCCAGGGCGAGCCCGGCGATCCATAGGCCGGCCAAGCCACCAAAGACGCCGACGACGGCACCTTCGAGCAGAGTGGGTAGCGCCAGCCGCAGGCCACCCGCGCCGAGCGCGGCGCGAATCGCTCGCCTGCGGCGCTGGCGGAGGCTGCGGGCGAGCATCAGACCGGCGACGTTGGCGCAGACGATGACCAGCAAGAGACTGGCGCCGCCCAGCAGCATGCCCAGAGGCTTGCGATTGGCGCCGCGCCAGGACGTATCGAGACTTTCCGCACCGATGCCAAGACCCTGGTGGGTCGTTGGCCAGGCCTCGGCCAGCCGCTCGCCGAGGGCGGCGAGCTCGCTGCGGACGCCGGCCAGATCGCTGCCGGCCTCGAGGCGGGCGATCACTTCGAGGGCCCGTTTGCTGCGGCTGCCGCCGTAGTCGGCATGGGAGATCGGGATGTAGGCGTCGGGCACCCGGCCGCGAATCACCATGCGAAAATCG
>JBCCEE010000560.1:0-5419 GCA_039030415.1 Acidobacteriota bacterium | reverse complement strand
TCCAAGTTGAAGTCATTGGCGGCTCCTCGAGGTGTGCGTGCCGGATGTTTTGCCTCGCCCCTTTCAAGTGGCGTCCAATAGCCACCCAGGTGATGAGCGGATCACGGCGGTCGATTCGTCGATGGTGCTGAGCGTAGCGGTATCGGAGCAACCGGAGCGCTCATTCCTTCTGGACTGGCTCCTAGCTTGTTCGACTGTCATGTCCAGGAGAAAATGAGCCATGATCTCTTCAAAAATGCGCTGGATCGCGATCCTCTCCCTCATCCTGCTGCTGGGCTGCGCCAATAGCGAGCCTGCGGCCGACAGTCCGCCCGCCAAACCCAACGCTGAGCCCTCCGCCACTTCGGCGACAGCCTCGGTAGAAGCACCCGCCGATCTCTGGTGGCAGCGGATCGAGGGGCTGTGCGGCAAGGCGTTCGAGGGCCGCATGGTCTCGGAAGACGAGGTGGACGCTGACTTCGCCGGCCAGACCATGGTGATGCACGTGCGGCGCTGTGACGCCGAGCGTCTCGAAATCCCGTTCCACGTCGGCGAGAATCGCTCGCGGACCTGGGTGCTGACGCGCAAGGGTGAGGCGATCCACCTACAGCACGACCACCGCCACGAAGACGGCACGGAGGACACGGTTACCCTCTACGGCGGTGTGACCGCGGACGAGGGCAGCGCCGAGGCGCAGAGCTTCCCGGCCGATGCCTACTCTCGCGAGCTCTTCGAGCAGAATGAGCTGAGCGCTTCGGTGGACAACACTTGGACGATGGAGATCGTGCCTGGCGAGCGCTTCTCCTACATCCTGAGACGCCCGAGCCGTCACTTCCGAGCCGACTTCGACCTCAGCCAGAGCGTCGAAGTGCCACCTGCGCCCTGGGGGCACGAACCATGAGTGATGTACCGGCAGACCAGGTCGACGCCGCCCGGGCCTATGAATCCCTCTTCGTTCCAGCGCTCTTTGCCCAGTGGACGGAGCCGACCGCGTCTGCCGCGGATCTCCAGCGCGGCCAGGCCGTGCTGGACGTGGCTTGCGGCACCGGTGTGCTGACGGCGGAGGCCGCTGAGCGGGTCGGAGCTTCGGGCAGCGTCGCCGGCGTCGATCCGAATCCCGGCATGCTGACGGTAGCAGGGGAGCGGCTGCCTGCGGTCGACTGGCGCCAGGGTACGGCGGAAGACCTGCCGTTTCCAGACGCCCGGTTCGATGCGGTGGTGAGTCAGTTCGGTCTGATGTTCTTTCAGGACCGCGGTCAGGCGCTGCGCGAGATGCTGAGGGTGCTGAAGCCCTCGGGGCGGCTGGCGGTCACGGTGTGGGACCGCATCGAGAACATTCCGGGCTACTTCACGGAGATGCAGCTGATCGAGAAGCACGCTGGCACGGCAGCGGCCGACGCCGTGCGGGCGCCTTTTGCGCTTGGCGATCGCGAAGGGGTCGTCGACCTGCTGCGCGGCGCCGGAGCGGTTTCGGTCTCAGCGACGACCCCGAGTGGTCGGGCGCGTTTTCCGAGCATCCGTACCATGGCCGAAGCCGAGCTGCGCGGCTGGCTGCCGTTGATGGGGGTGTCTCTCGAAGAGGCAATAATCCAGACGATTCTGAACGAGGCAGAGTCGGACCTGGCTGCCTATGCTACGGTGAGCGGTGAGCTCGATTTCGAGGTCACGGCGCACGTCGTCGCGGCGCAGAAGGCAGCTTGAGATCGTCCCAGAACTTCTTTCCTCGAGGCCCAACTGATCAAAGAGCACCGGCGCACGATGTCGGTGAGCTCTAGGAGTGCCAGCAATATGAGTGAGTCGAGTTTCGCCGACCAGGTCGACCGCCTGGTCCGCCGTCGCAAGACCGAGAAAGTGATGTGTGAGCTGGAGGACCGCACGCCGGTGCCCGAAGCGGTGGCGAGCAAGAACAACGAGCGGGTCATGCGAGCACTCGAGACCGCCGGCTGGGCCCCGTTTCATTTTCCTCGCAAGGTCGATCGTCTCGCTGAGCCTTGGCGAGCCCACGTCTTGTGGCACGAATCGGCCCACAAGCTCGCGTTCTATCTGCGCGACGAGCTCGAAGTGAAGTCGAAGCTGCCGCTGCTCGCCGCTGCCAGCAGCGCGCTCGTGCTGGTGACTTGGCTGCCGGAGTTTTATGACGAAGCGCAGCGCGAGGGCTCGAGACTGCCGCGCGAAACCCAGATCGTTCGCGACGAGGAGCATCTGGCGGCAGCTTCAGCCATGGTCCAGAGCTTTCTCCTGCTGTTGACGGCCCACGACATGGGCACCTACTGGTCGAGCGGCGGGATCCTGTGTGAGCGCGAGACGCTGGAGCATCTCGGCGTTCCCGCTGGCGAACAGCTGCTCGCGGCGGTGTTCATCGAATATCCGGAAATGCACGACGATTCCAGAGTGCGTAAGCCGGGCAGCCAGCGGAATCGGCGCAGCGAAGACTGGATCCGGCCCGTCACGCTCTGATCGGATCCGTCTTCGCTGCTGCTCGGCACGCGCTGCTCAGCGTGCGCTGCTCAGCCTATGAACCGGCTTCGCGAGCCCGCCGCGTTTCGATGAAGGAGCGCACGCAGAGCGCTACGAAGATCACCGACAGCAGCAGCGTCAGGCCCTGGGAGAGTACCGCGGCAGGACGCTCCGCGGTGCCGTTGAAGAGGCTCGGTATCTGCGGCAGGACGCGCAACGTGCCGAGCGTTGCGAGCAGACCAATCATCGCGGCGCCGTGCATCGCATGCTTCAGGAAGCGCTCGTTGCGGGCGAGCACGCCGCAGAGCTCGGCGACGATGCCGAAGAAGGCCGGAATCAAGGCGGTGATGCTCGCCTGGCCGGTGGCGAAGTATCCGACGATACCGATCAAGATCAAACTGGAACCGTAGCCGATGGTGACTAAGGGCATATTGGACGTCATCGTGAGCTCCAAGAGTAGGGTGAACTTATGACTCGAGCCAGCACGCCGAGGCATTCGGCGAACGGCTGGCGATGGATTTGTTCCGGGGCAGAGCCGATCAGGCTCACGCCGGCCAGACTACCCTCGGCTAGATCAAACGGCAAGCAGCGGGCGCTCGGTTCGTTGGGATCGACCGAAGAAACGCCGCGCTCCGAGCGGATCAGGCTGGCCCTGGACGCGCTCCGGTGCACAGGTGGACGTGGGCGTCCAGGTAGACGGCGCCGTCGCGTAGATGCTGGGTGTAGCGTGCCGTCAATCGGCGCCGGACGTCCTCGCGCGCCGCGTCGTCCGCGTCCGCGAGGTGCTCAGCGACACCAAAGGCGGCAAGCGCGAGCTCAGCGGCCTGCGACGCCGGCAGCCCGCCTCCGATCGCCAGCGCACCGCGCCAATCCTCGACTTCGAGCTCGACGAATCCGGCGGCGTCGAGCAGCTCGAGCAGCCGGTCGGCCTCAGCGTAGCGAAAAGGCCCGGGAGCCTCGGGATCCGGGTGCGGCAAGTCGATGACTTCGGCTAACGTCTGCCGTAGGCTGCTCGCCCAGGGATTTTCTGCTGGGTGCCCCCAGACCGCAAAGGCGAACCGACCCCTCGGTGCGAGCCAGCGGGTCAGATTGCCGAAAGCCGCCGCCGGATCGTCGAAGAACATGACGCCGAAACGCGAGCTCAGACGAGCGTACGGCGGCTCGGGCGGTGGCTCCGTCGCCACGTTTCGGCACGCGAAGGAGATGGGGTCGGCGTCGGGATCGACTCGAGTGCGGGCGTGCTCGATCAGGGCTGGTGAGATATCGAAGCCGTGTACCGCACTGCCCTGCGGTGCACGTTGCGCGATCGTCAGGGTTGTACCGCCGCCGCCGCATGCGACGTCGGCGATCCTGAGGGGAGCTTCGAGACGTAGCGCTCGGATCAACGGCTCGTCGACCGGCGCCAGCATCGCTTCCATGCCGGCGAGCTGGGCGAGCCACTTCTCACCGCGTGCGCTCGCCCAGTCGTCCGATGAGGGGTTTTCAGCCATGAGCGCATTCTCATGCGCCGAGGCTTCGACCGCAATAGTCTTGCTGCAGCGGATGCGCCCTCAGGCCAGTCCGTCGACTGGTCTGAGAGCGCTCGAGCGCTCAGATGACAATATGATCCTCGATGATCGCGAAGCTGGACGCGTCGTGGCCTTTGATCGAGAGCTGCAGACCATCGTCCACGGTTTCGATCGCGAACTGGAGCTGATCCGTCGCGTCACTCGCTATAGCTTCTGCGATGAGCTGCCATGCCGCTGCGTCCTGAAACCCCACTCGGTCTTCTCCCGTGACCAGGAGCATCAGCTGGTCCTCGACGATCAGCGTGCCGAGATCGTTGGCCGTTCCACTGCTGTCAGTCCGGATCACCTCGACATCCGCGATGATGATCGTGCCGACAGCGGGACTCACCGATGCGAAAGAGATAGCGAGCAGAACGAATGGGACGAGCAGCGAGTAGCGGTTCTCAACTTTCTTTAGAAACATCGTTGGTCTCCTTGTGATCGAATCGCTAGAGGACAATGTAATCTTCGATGATCACGTAGTCCGAGCCATTAGTGACGCTTAGGATCAGCTGTGTGTCATCGTCCGTTTGAGTGATCGAAAAGGCCAGGCCCTGCTGCGGTGGATCGCTGGAAATAATGGTTTTAATGAGGCTGCGAGCCGGCGCGCTTTGGAACGCAATGTTCTCTTGTTGAGTGACCAGGAGAATTACGTCGTCCTCGACGACGAGCGTCCCGGTCTCGGTCGATGAACCGCTGGCGTCGGTGCGGAGCACCGCAAGATCCGCCACAATGATGCCGCTGGCAAACATAACGGTCGGGCTCGACAGCGTGGTGATGAGTAGCAGGCAGAGAATTGTGAGGTGACGTGCTTTGGGAGTGGTGGTGACCATGGGGCCAGGCTCCTTTCTCTGAGATTAGAAGGGTGAAAAGCGCTCGGTTGCAGAGCGCCAGGGTCGGCTCGATCGCGCCGCGGAGCGTCTTCGATCCGCGCCGCAATCAACGCCGAAAAGCCTCGCAGCCGCCGTAACTCACTACAAGAACCAGAGTCGCCACACTTCGAAACGATCGAGCCACCGGAGGGGGCGGCGGGCTTCGGACGCCGGAATTCGGTCTCTCGAGACCCGGCGCGGCTAGTTGCGGTAGACCGCCTTCAAACCATGGGTGAACGCAGTGGGCTGGGCGGACACGTGATTCTCGCCCTCCAGGCTCTCGGTGATGAGCTTCAGGCCAGGATAGCCCCGCGCCGCCAGGCTGGCGCCGAATCGCTCAACGCCTCTGGCGATCTGCTGCTCGATCTCGCCTTCAGTGCCCGCTGACAGGTAGAGGACGGCGTTCAGATCTTGATTGCGCTTGGTATAGGCCGCCTCGTGGCGGAAGAGGATGTCGTCCATGCGCGGACTGGTGGCGATGTAGCGCTGGAAGGTGCCGGGGTGGCGCAAGAGGGTGTCGAGGATGAAGGTTCCGCCGGTCGAAGTGCCGATCAGCGTTCGGTC
>JBCCEE010000559.1:0-5445 GCA_039030415.1 Acidobacteriota bacterium | reverse complement strand
TCCAGCGCAGCCGGTTATCCGACAGATTCTGTCCGATAACATCCGGCCGCGTCCCCTAAATGCTGCTGATAGGGGCCTTCCGAATTCAGCAAGCCGTTCTCCGACGTGAATAACGCCGTCCTATTGAATATAGCCGTCCGATAACCTTCCCCTTGCCCACTTCGGTTGTCGAGGCCCGCAAGAGCGGCTCTCGAGCTACTCCTGACTTGCCGCAAGAAGATCGAGCGGACTCTGGACACCTTGCCGCCCCTGATTCAGGACGTGCGTATAGATCATCTTGGTCTTGACATCCCAAAGTCCCAACAGCGACTGGATGGCCCGAATGCCGTAGCCGGCTGCCAAGAGATGCGCCGCGAACGAGTGGCGCAACGTGCGACAGCTCACCTTCTTGGGTATCTACGACGCCAGCAATGCAGTGCGAAACGCGCGTTGAACGCGGCGCTCGTGCAGGTGGTGCCAATGCCACGCACCACTCCGGGGATCTCGGCTGGGGCGAGGAACTGGTAACACATACTGCCATAACCACTCCCGATCGGCATTTGAACACTAACGAGCCAGCGCGTCTGGCAACTCGACGCCGGCGTAGGCTTCGGCGACAGACTTCTCATGCTCCCGATAGAAACATTCGAGGTGCTTTTCGAGAGGCATAACAAGAAAATTCTTAGGCATAGTAACACGATTGTTTTCTCCCTTGCCATCGCGAACGACGATCAACTGCAAAGCGCGATTGCACAGCGTGCAAGCGAGGTCTACGGAGTCGGCGTAGGGTCAATAGGCAGGATTGAACCATAAGCCGAGCTGGCGGTTCTATCCCTGCTCTGTCTACCCTGCCCTGCCGCCCTGGACAAACTGCCCCGCCGGCCTGCCACGACCCGACCGAGTGGTAAGGTGTCCAGCAATCACTCCGGCTAGAGATACAGCTTCTGAACGAGATTTTGCTCGCAAGACGCTCTTGGGGCGGCGCTGAGCCCGCTGGACGGACTCAGCATAGGGACGCGCGCCGCAAGCGGTGGATCGCGGCAGGAATTCCTGCGGCTGGAGAGGATCAACCCGCAGAGGGATCAACTTGGAGACCGCGATGGCGATGTTCCGAGCACTCAACCCAGCAGCGCACCCCTGGATCACCGGCCTCTTGGCTTTAGCCGTGTTCTTCGGCGGGGTGAGAATCGCCGCTCAAGACGAGGAGGCCCCGATTCCCGACTCGCTAGAAGTGGCGGACCTTGCCGAGGAGCAGGCTTCGTTCGATCACTCTGTCACCTACTCGGGAGCCTTCACTCAGAGTCTGATGCTCGATCTCCCCGCCGGCATTCGTGGCCTCCAACCCAGTCTCTCCCTCCAGTATTCGAGCCAAGCCGAGATGGGCATCGCCGGCGTCGGCTGGGACCTGGAGCTGCCGCGCATCACGCTCAATCCGGCCGAGGGGTATCGCCCGCGAGCCCAGTCTGTCGACCTGGATCGTCATGCCACCGGCGATCCCGTCGAGCGCTACGCCAGCCACCTCGGCCCGATCGACGTCCTGCGCGATGAGGAGGGAGTCCTCGCCTATCTCTTCAATCCCAACAACGACCTGCGTCTGCGCACCGCTGTTGACGAGCACGGCACCGAGCAAACCGGCTCGGACGTGGCGGCCTGGGAGGTCACCGGTAAGGACGGCACCCGGTTCCGCTACGGCCACTACGATCATTCGAGCCTCTTCCAAGACCGCGACAGCCCGGAGGACGTGCGCAAGGTGGCCTGGTACCTCGACCGGGCTCAGGACGTGTTCGGCAACCGCATCAGCTACTACTACGAGCTCTATCCCGAGAGCCAGGACGAGATCCGCCAGCCCGTGCTGCGCGCCATCGAATACGGGCATCGTCCCGGGCCGCCGAACGCGCAGACCAAGTGGGTCGTCTTCTTCGAGTACATCGAATCGGACTGGCGACGATTCTCTTACCAGCTCGGCACGCGGATCGACGAGCGCTTCGTCCTCGACGAGGTCTGCGTCTACCCGCTGAGCGACGTGCAGGAAGACCGCGGCAATGAGGACCCGGAGGGTAACCCACGCTGGCGAGTGGACAGCCTTCGGGATCAGGGGCCGATCCACTGCTACGAGCTGACCTACGATTTCGAGGATTCGACGTCTCCCCGCTCCGCGAGCGGCCGGCCGCTGCTGCTCGAAGTGCAGAAGCAAGCCGGCGACGGCACCAGCCTGCCGCCCTGGAAATTCAGCTACACCCATGCCGGGGCGTCGTGGAAGAGCGCGTTGCGCGACGCGCTCGCCGCCCCTACTGGCAGCGACGGCCACGGGGTCCACGTCACCCCCGACACCGGCCTCTACCTCTCCCAGAGCCGGCACGACCTGACGCAGCTGATGGCCGACCTCGATGGCGACGGCGACGCCGACTTCCTGCGCGGCGCCGCCAGCGGGGATTTCCCGGTCTACCTGCGTGGAGCGGACGACACCTACCAAACCGCGGCCTGGGATCATCCCCTGCGCCGCGACGCCGACCCGGTCTACATCCGCTCCAACGAGATCGATGCCAAGAAAGACAGCGGTCGCTCCAACTGCTGGTACGACTTCGAGTTCGACCTGCAGTTCACCGGCGCGCGCGGCGGCCTCGGCTTCACCCGTGCCCTCACCGCCGCGCCGGATAACTTCTACGACCTCTATGAACGCTCGGGCGCCAGCGACGAGGCGGAGTCGAGCTTCAAGAGCCTCGGGGCGTTCCAGTTCCTTTCAAACTCCTACTATGGGCCCTTTCCGTCGATCGGCTCCGAGGGCCTCGCCGGAGGGGCTGCCGAGCGCATCTACGAGCTCGAGACCTACGGCTCCTACAAAGATTCCAAGCCCAAAGAGTACGCCTTCGACTGGCGCACCACCGACTGCCAGGATTGGGGTGACAAGGTGGACGTAGACTACTGCTGGAACCTCTCGACGGGACGCTCCGGCAACCTCGGCTCGAGCCTCTCCTGCCTCGACGACCCGGAAGGGCGCTGGTTCGCCAACCGCCAGGCCTACCCGAAGACGGCGAGTTACGCTTCGCGGCTGTGGGAACTGCGCGACCTCGACGGCGACGGCCGCCTCGATTGGGTCTTCGCCGCTCCCCTCCTGCAGCGGGACGCCGAGGGCTCGCTGCGCAAGCTGGGCGACGGGGCCAACGATTGGTACGTCGCCTTCGGCAACGGCGAGGGCTGGGACACCCCAGTCCCCTGGACCATCCCGCGCGAGACGAAGGCGGCGAGCGATCTGGTGGAGCGGGTGCGCGCCACCGGCCGGCTCGCGGTTTCGGTGGGCGTCTCCTCCGCCGCGGCAAGTCACGCTGGAGTCGGCATCCAGCTGTGCGGCGGCTTCGGCGGTGTTGGCGCCGCCCCTACCCTCGGCAGCCGCTCCCTCCCCACGTCACCCGGTGCCGCCGTCCGCACCGCGGCGTCCATGGGGCTCCAACAAGCCGGCGTTCCCCAGCAAGCGGCCCAGATCGCCACCAGCTCCGGCTCCTTGATCTCCAGCCTGGGCAGCTTCGCAGTGTGCGCCGGGTTCGATCGCGGCGGGTTCGACGTGCGCGCGTACCTGCCTCTACTGGGAGACACCCAGAGCATCGAGGGAGACCTCACGGGAGAGTCCAATCTGCTCTTCCAGGACACCTTCGACCTCGACGGCGACGGGCGTCCCGATCTGGTGAGCGCCCGCTGGGAGATCGAGGGCGGGATCATCAACCCTTCGGATCATTGGCTCTACTATCGCAACACCGGGAGCGGCTTCGACATCCCCGAGCTCTTTCGCTTCCACCGTCGCCCGACCCACCCCTACGGCGGCGAAGTCAAGTCTCTGCAGGAGCAGTTCAGCTTCCGCTACGGCAAGACCCGCTGGTTCGGCCCTTCGGGCAACCTCTCCGACGACGCCTACTACGGCATGCTCGACCGCACGGCCGGGCTGGCGGACCTGAACGGCGACGGTCTCCTCGACCTCGTCGCCACCGTTTGGCACCCCACCGCCGACGCCAACATCCTGCCGGGGGAGGCGCTCGCCTGGGCGGTGTACTTCAACGAGGGAGACGACTTTGGCGACGCGACGAGCTGGGCCTTCGAGGACGGCTGGTCGGCTCCCGACTGCACGTCCCTCCACCTGCAGCCGGTCCTCAGCTCCAACGTCTACTATGAGGACCCGGCCAGCGACACAGTGCGCGACAGCTACGTGCGGCAAACCCAGGGGCTGTTCGACGTCGACGGCGACGGCTTGCTCGACTACTGGCATCTCGAGCCTTATGACGGCGAGGCTGGAGTCGGCGCCGATGGCTCCTGTGGCTACGTGCCAACCGACAAGATCACCTCCAACAGCCGCGAGGACTGGATCTCGATGACCGACCCGCGTGCGCTCAACACGCGGCTGATGGTGCGGCTCAACACGGGCACCGGCTTCGCTCCACCGACAAAGTGGACGGGCAGCGAGGGCTACCCCCTCTCCGGCATGATCTCTCGGATCTACCCCGCCGTGCAGGGGCTCAAACTCCCCCAGACGACGAGCTACGGCGTCGTCGGCACGGGGGATCTCGACCGTGACGGCGTGGCCGAGCTGGCGGTACTGCGCGGTGAGGGCACGGGGGGAGCGATCACCGCCTACGACCTCTACGATCTGACTCTGGCCAACGCCGACCGCCTGGCGACCCTCGAGACGCCCTTCGGCGGCCGGGTGGAAGTGTCGTACCGCCACCATCGGGAGGAGGGCGGCGAGATGATGGGCGGCGTGTGGGTGGTGGACGAGGTCGCGATCCGCGATCTCGACGGATCCGTCACCGCCGACGGCAGCGACGTCCTGAGCCGGCGGCGCTACGAGTACGAGGGCGGTCTCTTCGATCGCGAGGCGCGTAGATTCCGCGGTTTCGAGCGGGTCTACCAGTACCAGGACGCCGCCCCCGGCTACACCCTCTCGCGCTATCTGCAGGACGAGGGCTTCGAGGGCCTGCTGTTCTGTCGCGAGGTGCGCAGCCTCGAGGCCTCGACGGCGGGCGTCTCCCAGCGCAGCGCGGCTTCGATTGGCGCCGCTCCCGCGGTCGGCGAGCATCTGCGCCAGCTCGTGGCCGGGCGCACCGCCGAGCGCCCGGGGTACCGCCCCGCCGTCGTCTTCGGCAGCGCCACCAAGGCTCGCACGCCCATCACGCCCCGCATTCCGCCGGCCGACGATGCCGGCGGCCCTTCCGAGTCCCCCGCCTCTGCGCCGTCCGAAGACGCGCCGCCCGAAGACACGCCGCCCGAAGACGCGCCATCGGACGATTCTCCCGGGGCCGAAGACCCCTTAGAAGCAGCGCGCTACCGGATCGACGAAGCCCGACCCTACGATGGTACGGCGGGCCAGACGCCGCGCGATCAGCCTGCCGCCAGCTTCGACCTGCGGCGGACTCCGCCGGTGGGCTCGGGTTTCGGCGACCCGTTCCCCTATGACGACGTCCCCTCTGGGGCCGACATCAC
>JBCCEE010000558.1:0-5447 GCA_039030415.1 Acidobacteriota bacterium | reverse complement strand
TCCATTTCGAGATCTTCCTGGAGCTGTCCTCCGGACTGCTCCAGGCAGAACACCACCCGCCAGCGCGCGATGTGCTCGAGGCGGTCGAGGATCGGCTGCCAGTCTTCGGGGTACTTGACCGGCAGCGGATCGATTGGGTCGCTCGCGCCGGGCCGGACCAGCCTGGCGAAACCGTCCTGCAGCCGCACCTCTACCCACGCTTCGCCGCGCGGTTCCAGACCCAGGACCGGCGAGCTGCGCACTTTGATCCGGAAGGCCCGCAGCAGCTCGGAAGCTTCATCTCCGACCGCGGTCTCAGGCACCGAGACGATGAGCGGCGGTAGCGGCAACTGCGTGACGACCGCTGGCAGGGCGCCGGCGGCTCGAGGCATCTCGCCGCGCACCAGGGCGAGCTCGCTTTCGGCCGTTCGAACGCGCGTGATCCGTAGGGTCGCCAGGGCTTGGCTCAGATCCCGAGTGTCGAGCCGATCTTCCGGGAATACCGCCAGCTCGCTGTCGACCTGCATGCCGTGCACCGCGCCCGCGTTGAGCCGCCAGTGGCCGCCGGCCGCGGGGGTAGGGCGGACGGTGAAGGTCTGCGGCCGAGGAATCACCAGGCCGTCGAAGATCCGGCCGCGCAGGTCGCCCGTGGCCTGCGGCCACTGGCGGGGATTGGCCAGGTGCACCTGCGTACGCACCTGCATGAGCAGATCGCGGTAGGTGGCGTTGGCGTCGATACGACTCAGCGCGTGCACCAGGTAGAGGGAGAACAGGCCCCGCATCTGATCGCCGACCATTCTCTCCTGGGCGAGCTCGGAGCTACGGCAGGCGCTGAGCAGCACGTGATGATCCCGACCCTCGGCTGCCAACGGGTCGAAACCCTCGGTGCTTTGCTTGCCCGGGGCGGGAACGAGGCTCCAGGTTTGCGGTCCCACGGCGCCTTCCAGCGTCGCCAGGGCGGGCGCGATGCCAACCGCCGAATCGTAGAAGAGATAGGACTCGATGGGGCGCGGACGCTCGTCGTTGGCACCGCGCCGAACGGCGATGGAGGGATCCTCGCCCTCGCCAGCGCCATCGCCCTGGCGGGTGGCGTCGCCGGAGTGGCAGCTGTCGAGAATCACTATGACATGCGGTGAGTGATCGCGCGTGAGCTCTGTGATGAGCCATCCCAGCTCCTTGTCGGCCAGGTCGCGCGACCCGATCTGCCGGCTGTCTTGCAGCACCAGCGTCTCGTTCATGCCGTCGGGCTCGAGATGCTCGAGCTCGGGCGGGGCCTGCTCGCGGGAGCCATGGCCGGCGAAGAAGAAGAACGCCTGGTCGCCGTCACGGGCCTGGCCGAGATGGCGGCGGAAGGCGTCGACGACGCCCTGGCGGGTGGCTTGCTGATCGAGCAGAATCTCGAGCTCTAGGTGCTCTTCGCTGATGCGCTGCTCGAGCAGCTCGGCCATGGCGAGCGCGTCGTGCACGCAGCCTCGCAGTGGGCTCGAGGGATAGTCGTTGATGCCGACGACCAGCGCGTAGAACTTTCCTGGCATGGGGCCTCCGGGTGGTTTGGTTGAGGGTCACAAACGCTTCCGTCTGCCCGAGACACGAGGCCGCCGTGGATTGTTTAGAGATTGTGCGAGCTGCTACCCACCGTCGGAAAACCAGACGTCGAAGCGGTCTACGATCGTTTCGCCCTCCAGCAGCTCGATCACGTAGTGCTCTTCCGGAAAAGAGCGCCGCTGCAGCTCCAGGGTGAGATTGCCGAACGCCGTCGGCCGCAGCCCGTGACCGCTCCAGACCCGCTGGCCTGAGCCGGTGAGGATGCGCACGGAATAGTCGATCGGCTTGGCGGGCTGGCTGGGGTTCAAGATCAGGACGGCGCGACCCATGGGCGTCACCTGGATCGACGCCTTCGCTCGATGTTGGTCCGAGCGCACCAGGCTCTCCGCGTCGAGATCCCGAATCGCGACGTTCAACTGCGGTGCCGCCTGGCTTTCCAGCGCGTCCTGCAGCCGCAGATTCCAGACCAGGAGGCTGCTGGCGGCCACCAGGAACAGAGCGGCCAGGCCAAAGCCGAGGCGCGCTGAGCCGAGCCAGGACTGCGAGACGGGGAGCGGCGCCGTCCCGTTGGGTCGGGTTTCGGGCAGGGCTTCGGGCAGGGCTTCGGGCAGGGCTTCGGGAAGCGTCTCAGGTAGCGGCTCCGCCCGCTGCTCCCGCAAGCGCTCCAGTCGGCGCTCCATTTCCGGCCAAGTCTGCTGCCATTCGGTAGTGTCGACCTCCGGAGTCGTTTCGATCATTTCGACGAGGTCGAGATAGAGCGCCGAGGAGTCGCGACAGCTCGCGAGGTGCTCCTGCACCTCATCGTGCTGCTCTGGGCTGAGTCGATCCTGGTAGTAGGCGATCAGGTCTTCGGGGGACAGGTCTTCGGGAGACAGGTCTTCGGGAGACAGGTCTTCGGGAGACGCAGGCTCGGGAGACCGTGTGAGCCCATCTTCGGCCTGTCGAGCGTGCCGCCGCAGCAGATCGTCAATGTCCTGAGTCATGACGCGTCCCTTTCTCGCTGCTCCTCGAGGTAGCGAGCGAGCTCCGATTTGAGCCGACTGCGGCCCTGGTAGAGGTGGGCCTTCACGGTCTCGATCGAGATTTTCATGATCGTCGCGATCTCGCGGTACTTGCGGTCCTGATAGATGCGAAGCATGAGGCACCGACGCATCTGGTGGGGCAGCTCTGCCAGCGCCCGTTCCAAGTGCTCCGCCTGCTCCCGTTCGACGAGCGCCTCGTGGGGGCCTTGTGGTCCGGCGCTACCCAGGACGTTCTCATCGTCCGCGACGCTCGCCGCTTCCTCATGGTAAACGTCCAGAGGTTGCTCGTTGGCTCGGCGCTTGCTCGCCTGCTGATCTCGGAGTCGATTGCGGTACACGTTGGTCGCTACCTGAAACAGCCAGCTGACGACCGTGCCTTCGCTGCGGACCGTGTCCAGGTGCCGATAGACCCGCAGGAAGACTTCTTGCGCGAGGTCCTTGCTCTCTTCTCTGGGAAAACCACGCTTGATGAAAAAGCGCCGGATCATCGCGAAGTAGCTCGTATAGAGCTGCTTGAAGCGCGCTTCCCTGCCGAAGTCGGAATCGTTCGACGACATGGTCAGCGACTACCGGAGGGTGCGATGTCTAGATCCATAGCAGAGCACAGTCGAAAGCTCGATCTCTAAGAAGCGGTAGGACCACGGAATTCTACCCACCTTCTCGGACTCGGCGTGTCTTTCCACCCGAAGGAGGGGATAGGTGAAGCCCAGGGTTCCGCAGTTGGCCGTTTTCGCTCTGATCGTCTTCGCTCTAGCGCTCGTATCGACCCACCCGTCTCGCGGCGACTCAGCTGGGGAGGCGCAAGCCGCTGGCGAGCCGAGCCAGCAGCAGGTGGTTCAGACAGCAGCTAGACCCGAGCGCGACCGCCTCAACGAGTTGATCCAGCAGGCCGGCTCCGCCAAAACCCAGGGGCGGTTGGGGGACGCGATCCCTCGGCTCGAGGAAGCGCTTGCACTTGCCGAGCACCTGCAGGACGCTGAGATGACTGCCGAGCTGGCCTACGATCTGGGACTCACGCACGCTCACCTGCGAGCTCCGGATTCGGCGATTCCTTGGATTCAACGCGCCAGCGAGATCCACCGTCGCCTGGGTGCCCGCCTGCGTGCCCTGCTCGAAGAAGCATTTGTCGCTGGGCTACAGACCCCTCAGATCGGACCGATCGCGGCGGCGCAGCGGATAGCGGGTCTGCGGGCGGAGATCGCCGAGATGCGGGCTGGGAAGCAGTCCGTGCGGGTGACGGGCCTGAAATATCACGTGGGTGTTTTTCCGCCGCCCCTGAACGAGATCGTCTTGCGCGAGGACCCTGAGAGGCTGCCGTTCGACGGTTTGGGCGGCGTGGCGCTCAGCGTCGTCGAGAGCTCGCTGCTCGATATGGAAGCTGGCTTCTACCTCGCGGCGGGTGAGCTCGAGGAGGCTGGGCTTCTTCTCGACCGTCTCGCGGAGCTCGGTGAAAGGGAAGCCGGCCCGGTGTTCGTGGCTCTGGCCGCCATGGGCCAGTGCGTCATTGCCAGGGGCCAAGGGCATCTCGACCGAGCGCTCGCGCTGTGTATCCGGGCCGTCGAGGAGATCGCGTTGGCGCCAGCGCGTAGTGAGCCAGCGCGGCAGATCCTTCAGCCCTTCTGCTCTCAAATGCATGGCGCTCTGGCCGGCGTGCACCGAGACCGTCGCGAATTCGACCTGGCGGTCGCGACGCAACAAAAAGCGGTCGACTGTGCCTCGGTCTTCGACCCCTGCTCGCAAGCGATGGCGCGGCTCGAGCGAGCGCAGATCCTGATCCAACAGGGGCGGTTTCGGCAGGTGGCAGAAGCTAGTGAAGCAAGCCAGCTCCAGATGACGGTGGCTAAGGACTGCAGTGGCATGGTGGCGCAGGCGCTGGCGATCCAGGCCATAGCCCACATTGCGATGGGTGAGCTCGGGCAAGCGCAAGGCCTGGCTGAGGAGGCGATCCAGATCGCTGAGGCAAGCGGCCATCCTCCCTGGATTGCGCTCGCGTGGCTCTCTCGTTCGATGATTGCACAGTCTCTAGGGGACGACGCGAGTATCGGGATCGCCAAGGGGAAGCTTGCGCGGCACGATCCTACGGGCGAGGTGACGGGCGGTTTTGCGGAGGGGCTGTCGTGGTGGGCCTGCTTGAAGCGCTCGCGGTCGCCCGAGGCGTGTGGCTCCAACCCATTTGCCGAGCCGAGCAACCCACAGAGCGAGCTCGCGCTCACCTTACTGGATCTCCTCTTGACGCCACGGCCTCCGCAGGAGTTGGCGAAGTCCCTCGAGGAGCTCCTGCGAAGTGCCGAGCGCAGCGGCTCGATTCTCGAGGAGGCCATGGTTCTCTCCGTTCAGGCCCTTGTTGCTTTCGTTGGGGGGCGAGATGTAGTCGCGGCTCAGCGACTTCACGAGGCGCATCGCCTTTTCGTGGAAGCGAACCTCGATCCCACGATGTTCTACGCCATCCTCGGCGAGCTCCAGAACCGACTCGGCCGCTCCGACGACGCGGACAGCTCATTTCAGACCGCGATCGCTAGGCTCGAGCAGCTGGCCGCGGGTCTGCGCTCCGACCTCTCGCGACTCCAGTTCTTCTCGGATGGGCATCAGGCGATCTACCGTCACCTCGCCGGCCTGCGGATCAACGAGGAGCAAACCGACCTGGCATTCGAGGCCGTCGAAGCCGCGAGCCAGCGTGTTTTGCTCGAGGGCGTCGCGGGGGCGCGACGGTCCCCGGACCCTCGCGATCCGCAGGATGTCGAGGAGCAGGCCGTCGTCAGGACCCTCGACGAGGAGATCGCAGGGGCCCGTCAAGCCCTCAGACGCCTTGCCGCTGATGATGCCGGGGTCACTCCACGGCGCCAGGAGAACGAGCCGCGAGCCTTGGCCCGTCAGCGGCTCCTGGACCTGCTGCGTCGCCGG
>JBCCEE010000557.1:0-5456 GCA_039030415.1 Acidobacteriota bacterium | reverse complement strand
GGAGAATCACCCATGCGAGGTCCTCGTTACGTCCCACCCGGCTGGAGCGTCGAAGTCTCCACATCCACCGTCTGCGGCTTTTACCTCTTGCCGGTCACCGCACGCTTTCGTCGCATCTTCCTCGGCATCCTTGGGCGTGCCCAGGAGAAGTATCCCGTCGAGATCCATGCCGCGGTCGCCCTGTCGTCTCACTTTCACTTGCTGCTGACGCCCGAGGATAGCGAGCAGCTCGCTCGGTTCATGGAGTTCGTCAACCGATCATCCCCTTCCCGAGGTGGTTGGCACCTAAACTCAACTTACATGGAGCCGATGAGCGGATTTGAACCGCTGATCTGCTGATTACGAATCAGCTGCTCTACCACTGAGTTACATCGGCCCGGGATCCGCCGCCGAGGCGGAAGCCGCGCGGCGGCGCGCGATCTTACAGGTTTTACCCCTGCCGCAACGCCGTCAACGGATCCCGCCGCGCCGCCCTGGCCGCGGGCAGGTAGTTGGCCAGCAGCGCCACCGTCACCAGGGTCACCGCCGCGCCGCCGAAGGCGATCGGGTCGATGGCGTCCAGCCCGTAGAGCAGGCCGGAGAGGAAGCGACTCGTACCCGCCGCGACCGCCAGTCCGACGACCAGGCCGACCAGCACCAAGGTCATGCCGCTGCTCAGGACGCGGCTGACGATGTCGATGGGCCGGGCGCCGATGGCGACGCGGATGCCGAACTCGCGCTCGCGGCTGCTGACGGAGTAGGCGATGACGCCGTAGAGGCCGAGGCTGGCGAGCAGCAGGGCGAGCACGCCGAAGGTGCCGAGCAGGAAGGCGCCCATCTTGACCGGGTAGAGCGAGAGGTCCATGAGGTCGCCGAGGGTGTTGGGCTCGGCGAAGGCGAGGTCGGGATCGAGCTCGAGGGCGGTCTGACGCATGGCCAGGGCGACGGCGGTGGCGTCGGCGGCCGAGGAGCGTGCTAGCAGGTGGGCGTAGGTGTAGCCGCGCTGGGCGAGGGCGAACTGCACCAGGGGGCGCGGGCTCTCGCCCACGGTGCGCACCTTGTGATCGGCCGAGACGCCGACGATCTGGAAGGGCTCGGTGTCGACGCCGCCGCGGTGGAAGGTTTTGCCGACCACGTCCAGGGTCTTCCACAGGCGCAGGGCCATCGCCTCGCTGACGATCGCCACCGGCATGGTGCCCTCGACGTCGCCCGAGTTGAAGCCCCGGCCGCGCACGATGGGTACGCCGACCGTCTCGTGGTATTCGGGATCCACCCAGGTGACCTCCATCGAGTGCTCGGCGTCCGGGCGGGTGGCGTCGGGGATGATCTGGGTGTTGTGCATGTTCGAGTCGAAGGGCACGCGCACGGCGACCGCGGCGGAGGTGACGCCGGGCAGGGCGGCGGCGCGCTCACGCAGAGTGTTGAAGAAGACCTCGGCACGGTCGTGGTCGTAGCCGTGCATGCTCAGGGGTAGAGGCAGGTCGGCGACGCGATAGGGCTCGAAGCCGACGTCGATGGCGCGGGCGGCGGAGAGGCCGCGCACCAGCAGGCCGCCGGCGATCAACAGCACCACGGACACCGCCACCTGCACCACGACCAGGGCGTTGCGGGTGGAGAAGACGCCCGCCGCGCCACCGCTCGAGCGCGAGCCCTGCTTGAGGGCCGTGACCAACTCGGGTTTCGACGCCTGGAGGGCCGGCACCAGGCCGAAGATGACGGCGGCCAGGCAGGCCACCAGGCCGGTGAAGGCGACGACGCGCAGGTCCATGCCCAGGTCGAGGCTGACCTGGAAGGGTAGGGGAAGCTGGTAAGCGAGGATCAGCTGGCCCGTCCAGTAGGCGAAGACCAGGGCCAGGGAGCCGCCGATGGCGGCCAGCAGCACGCTCTCGGCCAGGAGCTGGCGTACCAGGCGGCTACGGCCGGCGCCCAGGGCCAGGCGCACGGCGATCTCCCGGCGACGTCCCTGGGCGCGGGAGAGCAGCATGTTGGCGAGGTTGGCGCAGACGATGATCAGCACCAGGCCGACGGCGCCCAGCAGCACCACCGAGACCGGGCCGAAGACGCCGTCGACGTCGGGGTGGATGCGGATGTCGCTCACCGGCATGGTCGCCAGGCCGACCTCCTCGTTGGTGATCGGGTGTTCCTGCTGCAGTCGGGTCATGGCCGCGGCCATGCGCGCGTCGGCCTGCTCGGGGCTGACGCCGGGCAGGAGGCGACCCTTCAGGAACATCCAACGGTAGCCGCGGCTCTCGAGGGAGGTCTCGCCGGGATCGTTGTGCACCGCGTGGATCTGGCCAGCGGCGTCGATCTCGTCGACGTGGGAGGCGGCGATCCAGAAGGAAGAGGCGATGCCAGGCACGAGGCCGGGGAAGGACTCAGGCGCCACGCCCACCACTTCGTAGCTCTCGCCGTTGAAGCGCACGGTGCGGCCGACCAGGGACGGGTCCGAGCCGAAGCGGCGCTGCCAGAGTCCGTGGCTGAGCACCACTACGCGCGGCGAGCCGCGTCCCACGTCGTCGTCGGGCAGCAGGGCGCGTCCGGAGGCCGCGTCGACGCCCAGGGTCTGGAAGTAGGAGCCGGTGACCATCTCGCCGACCAGGGTCTCGCTCCGGCCGGCGTGCTGGAGGTTGGCGATGGCCATCGAGTGGCCGATCAGGCCGGAGAAGACGCCTTCCTGCTCTTTCATGTCGAGATAGTCGGGGTACGAGCTGGTGGCCCAGTTCGCGCCCTCCCAGCTCGAGAACACCGCCAGGACCTCCTCGGGCCGATCGATCGGCAACGGCCGTAGGACGATGGCGTTGACGAAGGTGAAGATGGTGGCGTTGACGCCGATGCCGAAGGCCAGGGTGAGGGCCGCGACGCCGACGAAAAGAGGGCTGCGGCGCAGGCTACGGGAGGCGATGCGCAGGTCTCGGGCTAGGTCTCGTACACGTTCCATGGTGGGATCTCCTTTGGAGACCCAACGTCGGAAGCGCCGAGTTCTTACTGGTCGATTTGTCTCAAGCCGTGGCGGCTTGCTTCGCCGGGTGAGCGACGCAGGCGGATACGCGACATGGTGTTGGAGATCGAAGCGGAAGCAGCGGATCGTCGGGCCGAGCTCGGGATCGAGGTGTTGGGTGTGGAAGCTCTGCGAAACCAGGATCCGTTGTCTCGTTCGGTGAATCAGAAACGGAGTCCTAAACCTTTCTGTCACGCGGCGTCGAAAGAGATGCGGGAACGGGTGAAGAAAGCGTATTCGGTCTTCGTGGAGCTGTTTCGTGAGGCGTCGTTGAACGTGAGGCTGAGGCGGGTGAAGGAGGCTATCTTTCCGAAGCGGAGCTTCCGCCAAGCTTGCCGTACGTGCGGGTTGGCGAGGCGATTGACCCGCTGGCGGACGCTGGTGGCGTCGAGCGCTGGATGAGCTGGACTTTGGCGTCCAGCTGATTGCGGTTGGTGGGTAGCTGACGGCGTTTCGGGCCGTCGGTGGGGAAGTGCGATCCTTAGGATCTGCGCTTGACGGGGAAGTTGTGTCGATAGGAGGCTTTGGAGACGGAGACTCTCGAAGTTTCAGATGATGGGATGTGCTTCGAGCGGTTGTTTGGTCGGGGCGTCAGTGGGTAGCGTCGATGGTGGGCTTGAGAAGAGCCAGTCAAGGCAGGAAATGCGCGGAAACAGGGTGCTCGATCGCTCCCTTTCCGAGGTGGTTGGCACCTAAACTGGGGCTGGCACCAACCGTCCCCTTCCCGAGGTGGTTGGCACCTAAACTTAGAGGGATATAAAGAATCGGAGTGAGCCTCTTACGTCCTTTGTATGGGTGAAGGCATCGAGCATGCGGCGGTCGAACGACCGCACGCCCTCGGTACCTTGAGAACCGGCTCCAGTTGCCTGCTATGGAGCGTCGGAGCGTGTAGCTGCGACGCTCCTCTGCATCGCTACAGAACCGACTTTTGGGAGAATCACCCATGCGAGGTCCTCGTTACGTCCCACCCGGCTGGAGCGTCGAAGATCCTCAGCCATGTCGAGAACGGCATCACCTCGATCTACGACCGTCACAGCTACGACGCCGAGAAGCGCCAGGCCCTGGTCCGGTGGGCTGGTAAAATGGACGAGATCCTGGGCCGTGGTCGCGTTTCGGCCAAAGTCATCAGGATCGCCTAAGGTTGCGAGCCGGAGACATCGAGCGCTAATCCTTCAGGCACGGAGAACAACAATGGCTACCATCACCTACGACATGCCCCCGGGTACCTTCTCGGCGCTCCGCCTTTCGCCGAAGGAGTTTGCGCGGGAGATGAGAGTTGCGGCCTGCGTCCAGTGGTACGCCCAGGGAGCGATTTCCCAGGGCAAGGCCGCCGAGATCGCCGGCCTCAGCCGCGCAGAGTTCCTTGAAGAACTGTTCCGGCGGAGAGTTCCAGCCTGCCAGGTGACCTACGAGGAGCTGATCGAAGAGATCGAGCATGACTAGACGCTGGGTGGTCAACGCCTCACCGCTGATCCTGCTTGGCAAGGTCGACCAGGTCCGACTGCTGCAGGAGCTTTCCGAAAATCTCAATAACCTTGTACAAGCAGCCCTTCGTGAACCAATGAAGATTGGCCGCGCGATCGGAGTCGAGGCCCAAGATGTGCTAAACCGCAAAAAAGTGTTCTCGATCAGGCTTGTTGTTGATCCCCGAGCGGGTCAGCAGCTTGGCTTCAACGACAGGCGTGAGCAAGCAGACTTACATCGCTCAATACACTTGTTTAGCGGTCCCTTCGGGTTTTACTTACTGACCTAGTATGACGGAGCCCCAGTCCCACTGAGTTTCGAACGGTCAGCCATGTCGATACATGTCAAACGTCATCCTGCTAGCGGTGAATGGGCGATGACCATTCCCAGCGAATGGTGGCATGAATTCGAAGTATTCTCTCGCGAAAATCGGCTCCCTGCGATTCGTTGCTCGAGCTCTGCGGAGGGCGTGACGATTCACCTGCCCAAGAGCTTCAGCAAGAACGATATCGTTGAAACGGTGGGTGCCTTTTTCGATGGGATCGAGGAGTTGAGCTTTAGCGAGTAACCCAAGCGACTCCTTCCCGAGGTGGTTGGCACCTAAACCTGGCGCGATCGGCAAGCGAGGCCAAGAAGGATCGGGGCTCTCAGTAGGGTTTTATCCTCTTGATTTTGGGCTGCAGATCCGAGATCGGCCCGAGAGAGTCACGGTTGGCCAGACAAGAGGCAACGGGTCAGACACGATCGCTGCTCCCAGCCCGAGGTGGTTGGCTCCTAAACCTCGATCGCCGACGATCCCATCATTTTTCGGATCTCCGAAAGATCGAGCGAGCTTTTTACGTCTCTTATATGGGTGAAGGTATCGAGCATGCGGCGGTCCAACGACCGCAGGCCCTCGATGCCTCGAACAACCGGCTTCCGTGGCTTACGGGAGTCGTCGTAGCGCGTGGCTGCGTCGACTCCTCGCATTGCTGCGTTGCCGACTTTCGGGAGAATCACCCATGCGAGGTCCTCG
>JBCCEE010000556.1:0-5475 GCA_039030415.1 Acidobacteriota bacterium | reverse complement strand
TGATCGTGATCGAAGACGTCCACTGGCTGGACTCGGCGTCGTGGGATTTCGTCGAGACCATGGTCCACGAAGGCCTGCCGCTGGTGCTGATCTTGGCGACCAGGCCTGCGACGGCTGCCAGCGCTGCCCCCCAGCGCCGGCTGTACGAGCTGCCAGCGGTGTCGCGACTGCAGCTCGGCCCGCTGAGCCACGAAGAGATCCTGGAGCTGGTCTGTCGGCGCCTCGGCGTGATCGCACTGCCCGAATCGCTCGCCGCCCTGCTGCGCGCCAAGACCGAGGGCAACCCATTCTTCAGCGAAGAGCTCGCCTATGCGTTGCGCGACGCTGGCCTGATCGAGATCGAACGGCAACAGTGCCGCCTGGCTCCTCGCATTGATCTGGCGCAGCTCGACTTCCCCGAGACCATCGAAGGTGTGGTGACCAGCCGTTTGGATCGCCTGACAGCCGCCGAGCAGTTGACGGTGAAGGTCGCCAGCGTCGTCGGAAGGGTCTTCGCGCTAGCGCTGCTGGCGGATATCCATCCGGTGCCGACCGATCGTCACCACGTCGGCCTACACCTCGAAACGCTGGTGCGCCAGGACATCGCCCGACCGCATCGGTCCGAGCCGTCTCTCGCCTACATCTTCAAGCACATCATCACCCAGGAAGTCGCCTACAACCGAATGCTGCTGGCCCAGCGTCGCCGGCTGCACGAGGCGGTGGCGTCTTGGTACGAAGCTCAATCCCAGACCGATTCCGCAAACGCGAGCGCGATCGAGGAGGGCTCCGGGCGCACCGGGACGCCCCAGTCCGACACCGCGGCATCGACGGGCGCGAGCTCCATGCGGGTCAGGTTCGACACCACGGCGTCTACCGCCACCCTTCGCGTCCGCTCTTCTGCAGCGCTCAGCCCGCTGCTCGCTCACCACTGGAGCCACGCTGTCGAAGGCGCCGAGACACCGTCCCCCAAGCTTCTGGCCAAAGCCATCAGCTACCTCGAGATGGCCGGTCGACACGCCCTGAGCGAGCATGCCAGCCACGAAGTCTTGCGCTTCCTCGACCAGGCCCTGAAGCTCGACGCTCGCTTACGATGCCTGCCGCAAGGCCGACACCAGGCGGCTTCGGCCGAACGCCGCAGCACGTGGCACGCCGCGCTCGGACACTCCCATCTCGCGCTCGGCGAGCTGGCCAAGAGCCGTACGCACTTCGTCGAGGCCTTGGCTCTGCTAGGCCAGCCGCCCCCCAGCCGCCGCAGCACCCTGCTGCTGTCGACCCTGCGAGAGCTCGCGGCGCTGGTGTGGCACGGCCTCGGCCCAAGCTGGCTGAAGCCGGCAAGGCCGCTGCTGAGCGAGCGCAAGCCTCTGCTGGCCGCGGCTCAGATCCACAACTACCTGGCTGAGACCCACTTCTTCGCCAATGATCCGCTGCCGTTTCTGCTCCACCTGTTGCGCTTCGCGAACCTCGCTGCCCGCGCCGGACCGTCGGCCGAGCTGGCCGAGAGCAGTGCCGCCATGGGCGTCTTGACCAGCATGCGACCCCTGCGCTTCACCGGCGACTTCTATGCCCGTCGAGCGGCCGGCGTCGACCCCAGCCTGATCCCACCCAATTCGCGGGTTCGCGCCGGGATCATGCTCGCGCTGGCCAGCTACAACCGCGGCCACTGGCAGAAGATGCACCAGCAGGCCGACGCAGCGATCGCGCTGTGCGAGCGTCTTGGCGATCGGCACCATTGGGGTGAGCTGATGAACATGCAGGGAAACTGCTCGACGCTCGAAGGCGAGCTCGAGCACGCTGAGCACGTGCTCGAGCGGATCGTCGAGTCCGGACGCGAGCGCAATCACTCGCAGCATGTCGTGTGGGGGCTGTCCAACCTCGCCGGCATCGATCTACGTCGAGGCCGAGCTGCTGAAGCCGCGGCACAGATCGAGGCCGCCCTGCCGTCACTCGAGCTCGAAGGTGATCGCATGACCGCGATCTACTGCTACGGCGTGCTGGCGATCGCGCGATGGCGTCTCGGTGACCCGCAGGCGAGCCACGCAGCGGCCGATCTGGCAAGCGAACAGATGGCGATACACCCCTGGGGTACCTCGCCGCTGCCGCTTGTCGGTTACGTCAGTGCCGCCGAGGCCCAGCTGAGTTTTTGGCGACACGCGCTCGCCGAGGGAGCCTCACCGAGCGAGCAAAAAGCCCAAGCGCGCGCGGCGCAGACCGCATGCCGTGGCATCCGCGTCATGGGTCATATGTTTGCCATCTGCCGTCCCGACGCCTTGCGCTGCGACGGCATGCTCGACGCGCTCGCCGGGCGGAGGCGCCGTGCCCTGCGCAAATGGCGCCAGAGTCTCGCTGCCGCCCACGAGCTGGCCATGCCCTACGAGCAGGCCCGAGCCCACCTCGAGCTCGCGCGTCATCTACCGGCGGAAGACCCGGCGAGCCACCACCATCAACAGCAGGCCGAGGGTATCCTCTTCCGATTCGGCTGCGACGCGTCAGCGATCGAGACGCTATAGCGGGTAGCCTTCTCCACCGCTCTCTGCGCCAACCGACTCGACTTGCCCGCCCAACCACTCTGCGAGACAATCGTCTTCAGGAGAACGATATGACCTGGGCGAGCATCATCGAGAATCCCCTGCTGCGGAACCTTCCGTTCAAGATCGAGCTGAACAAGTTCGGTCAGATCTTGATGAGCCCAGCTTCCAACAAGCACGGCTGGCTCCAATCCAAAATCGTCATCGCGATCGCTCGCCACTCGAGCCACGGCGAGGTGATCACCGAGTGCTCTGTCGACACCCCAGACGGGGTCAAGGTCGCTGATGTCGCGTGGGCTTCGGGCGACTTCATCGCCCGCTTTGGCTACGAGACGCCGTATCCCAAAGCACCGGAAATCTGCGTCGAGATCATCTCACCCTCCAACTCGCGCGAGGAGATCTCCCACAAGGTCAGTCTCTACCTGACCCAGGGCGCGCACGAGGTGTGGACCGTAGACGAGGACGCGGCCGTCACCGTCCACGGCGCTTCGGGCAAGCTCGCGGTGAGCGAGCTCATGCCAGGCTTTCGTCTGTAGCGGCTGCGTCTTCGGGCGACGGCTCCCCGTCTTCGGTGGCAGGCTCCTCGACGGCGGGCGCCGGCAGCAGCATCTTGCCGTTGCGCACCCGCTGGGGGTGATCGCCGACCGGCACGCTGGCGACCTCGCGCTCCTCTTCCCAGGAGATGACCGCCACGCGATCCTGTTCGCTGACCGAGACGTAGCAGTGCTCGCCGTTGGTGCTCTCGGTAGACCAGTAGGGTTTGGGACCGATCGGCACGATCGTGTGCTCGAAGGTGTCGCGGTGGACGATCGCCGCGTAGGCGGACATGGTGCCGGCGACGCACAGCTTGGTGCCTTCGTGATTCATCGCGATGCCGTGGTGGGCCGAATTCAGCTGGTAGTCGCTGAAGTCGAGCTGCGCCACCTCGTCGGGGATCGGCAGATCCGCCTTGCGCGTGACGCGATCCTGCTCGACGTCATACTCGAAGAAACCGTGGAAGAACGAGATCTGCAGATAGACGAAGCGCTCGTCCGGCGAGATCGCCATGGGGCGAACCGCCGCGTCGTGCACCGCAAATCCCGCCTCCTCGACTTTCTCACGCATGTCGACCCGTCGAATTACCTCGAACGTCTCGGCGTCGACGATCTGAAAGTAGCGGTCGCCCTTGATCCAGTCGAACAGACCGGAGGTGGTCGGGACATAGACCTTGCCGATGCTGGCGTGGTAGACCCGCTTGCCGTCCTTCGAGTAGGTGGACTCGTGGGGCTGGTCGCCCGATGCGAACTCGCCGACGATCTCACCGGTGGCGGTATCGATCGCCTGCACCTTGCGCGCCGTCGAAGCGGAGACCAGGAAAATCTTGCCGTCCGGCGAGATCGCCGAGTGGTCGGCTCGCTGACCCGCGATCTTGGTGCGCCAGGCGAGGTCGCCGGTCAGGGCGTCGATCGCTACGACGTCGGCGAAGCTCGGGCGGGAAACGTAGAGGAAACGGCCGTCGTGCGAGGTGAACATATCGTCCACCAGCTGATTGTGTCCCTCGCCGATGACGTGGCGGATGACCCGGAAGAAGCCACGCCGAACGCGACTCGCGTTGACCTCCGCCATGCGCTCCTCGAAGTCCGGCACCACGTCGAAACGCTTCACCACCTCGAACGTCGTCGGATCGAACACGTCGGCCGTGCCGTCCCAGTTGTTGCCGACGACCACCACGTCGCGCAGCACCGTCGGGCCGGTCGTCGGGCCGACCGCGCTCAGATCCGCCGCGGGACGCACGGACTCGTCCTTGGCCGTCAACATCCCCAAAGGAATGAGCACGATCAGAAACAGCACGAGCGCTGCGATCACGAGCCGGTACGAGCTGAACCTGCCGCCTTTGTTGCGAGCCATCGACGCCTCACCTCACGATTCTCGGAGAATCTCGTTGTTGAAGGATTGTGGCCCGTAGCGTATCAACCCGAGCCACGATCACAACCGGCGGAGGCCCGCCTTCGCCCGCCACTCCCAGGTCGTCAATGCGGGCGGCTCCCGAGCGCTCGAGCTACGGGAGCTGCCTCTCAAAACCAGAAAGGTGAGGAACGAGCTATTTCTCGGCGCCTGCGTCCGAGTCGCCAGCGGCCTTCGTTCGCTTCTGACGGTTACCCCACTGACCGGTCGAACCCGACTCGAAACCGTCCGAGAATAGATCATCATCCGGTAGCCGGGGCTGGACGACGAACAGGCCACGGCTGATGTCGCTGATCAGCACGACACCGCTGCCAAAGTACGGGTAGGTGCTCCACGCGCCGCTGAAGCTGTTGGCGTCAAAGCCCGGCACGGTATCGAGAAATCCAACCTCCGTCATGCTCGCGGTCGCCGGGTTGTCGAGGCGCAGGATGCGCAGACCGCGGGCGTAGTTGGCCTGGTACACGTGCCGCCCCTTGATGTATTGGTTATGGTCGATCGCCTGCCCGTCGGCGTCGAAAAAGCCGGCCAGCACCGGCGTATCGAGATCCGCCAGATCGAAGGTGTAGGAGCGCGTGTTGTGGCCGAAAATCGACTCGTCGGCCTCGTCGTCGAGCAGGAAGTAGCGCTGGTCCTCGGTCAGCCAGCCCTGGTGGATGTAGCCGGAGTTGTCGTAGCCGATGCGGGACAGCATGACCGGGCTGGATTTGTCCGTGACGTCCACAATCGTCAGCGTGTCCTCGTTCGAGGCGAAGCAGATCTCCTTGCCGCGATGCTCGCTGTCGGGTCCGCTGTAGGTCACGCACTGCGCGTCGTGGGTGTAGCCGTCGCCGCTGAAGCAGCCGGCTTCGGTCGGGGCCGCCGGGGCACGCAGGTCGACGATGTGCAGCCCGCCTGAGCAGACGTTGCTGCCGACGACGTAGGCGAAGCCCGATTCCTCGTTGACCGCGATGTTGTGGGCCGAAGCGAAGCCGGTGTAGCGGGAGGTCGCGTCGAAGGTCTTGGGCGTCGTACCGGGATTGCGCAGCTG
>JBCCEE010000555.1:0-5492 GCA_039030415.1 Acidobacteriota bacterium | reverse complement strand
GGGACCGCGTTCGAGATCGCTATCGGGGTAGAGACTGACTGTGCGTCGGGCGCCGAGCTCGCACGCGCTGAGCTCGCACCGAAGTGAGCTGCGATCTGGTCACGATGCTGCTCGAAGACATGGCCGGAGAGCCCTCCGAGGGTCGGGTACTCGAAGAAAATTACCGGGGTGACATCGAGCCCGTATTGGCGATTGATGTCGTCGGTAAACTCGGTGAAAGTGATCGAGTCGAAGCCGAAGTCGCTCATGTCGGCTTCGAAGTCGACGTCGTCCTGGCTGAGCCCGAGGATCCCCTCGAGGGTGTCCCACATCCGCTCGCGCAGCCGCGCCAGCAGAGCCACATCATCGAGCCCGGTATCGAGCGCGGCATCAAGCCCGGCATCACCGGCGGCAGGCAACGCCTGAGCTACCGCCGCTGGAGCTACCGCCGCAGCCACGCTAGCGGACGGTGGCGAGCCCACGGCGGACACGATCGCGGGCGTCGACGCTGGCTGAGTGGCCACTGCCGGCCGAGGACGCGGTGGGCCAAAGACGCGGTGAATCTTCTCCGATTCGCCGTGCACCACCATCAGAACGGGTCGCTCGCCGCTCAGCGCAGCGTCAAAGACCTCGAGTCCCTTGTCGCTGGGCAGTGGCTTCATGCCCCAGGTCCGTAGCAGATGCTGCTCGAGACGCTCGTCTAGAGACATTCCGCCGTCCTGCCACAGCGGCCAGGCGATGGCGACGGTGCGGCCCGACCGGCGACCGGCGCGCCGGGCCGCTTCGCGCTGCTCGGCGAAGGCGTTCAAGAAAGCATTGGCGTAGGCGTAGGCGCTCTGGCCGGCGTTGCCCTGCACGCCGGCGACGGAAGAGAACAGCACGAAGAAATCGAGCGGCTGCTGGCGGCAGACCTGATCGAGGTTGAGCGCACCGTCGATCTTGGGACGCAGCACCGCCAGGAAATCCTCGGCGGTCTGGTTCCAGAAGTAGTTGTCGCGCAGCACGCCCGCCGCGTGGATGACGCCTCGCAGCTCGGTTCCCAGCTCGGCGAGCAGTCCCTGCAAGGCGCTCAGATCTCCGACATCGGCGGCTAGATAGCGCAGCTGACAGCCGGCAGCGGCGGCTTGGGTCTTCAAGCGGTCGAAGCGTTCGGCGACGGCGCCTTCGAGCTGTTTCGAGCGACCGCTGAGCACGACTTGAACGGCCCGGCTCTCTCGCTCACCGCGCGCGATCAAGTGCTCAGCCAGCACCAGCCCCAGGCCACCCGCCCCGCCGGTAATGAGATAGGCACCGCCATCGCGCAGCTCGACGGCAGAAGGCTGGGACTCGGCAGCCCATGGCACCCACTGCAGCACCTGACGGCGGCCGTCGACCCAGCGGACATGGGTTTCGGGCGGTCCGCCAGCCGGCCTGTCAATCGACAGCTCACTGAGCACCGCGTCGAGATGAGCCACCGTCGCCGCGCTCACCTCGCTGCCCTCCAGGCCGACGGAGGAAGCACTCAGCGCCGTCATCTCAGCACCTACCGTGCGAGCGAACGCTCCGACAGCGAGCTCGCGGGCATACTGCGCGCCGTCGACGAGATCGCCCGCGGCCTGACCCGCCGCGTAGAGGTGCAGCACCCGCAGCGGCGTGCTCGGCGAAGTGGCGGCACGCATCGCCTGGATCAAAAACAGCAAACCGAGCATGCCGGCTTCGTCCGCGGGCACGAGATGCAGCACGCTGCCCGGCAGCCGCTGCGAGCGATCCAGCGCCGTGCACAGCTCAGCGAAGTCTTCGGGGCGCCTCAGATCGAGCTCGAAGGTGTTGTCGTCGATGCGCCGGAACGCATCGCCGGGACGCACCCAGACCACCCAGCGGCGGGTCGCCAGAGCGCGAGCCACGGCGTCGCTCGCATCGACGACCAGCAGCGCTTCATCCTTGGCCATGGAGGGACCGAGCGGCGCCTCCTGCCAGCGCGGCGCGAAGCGCACCAGCTCGCGGTCGCGCCGCACGAACGGCATCATCGTGAAGTCGCGGATGGCGACGCACGGGACGCCGGCATCGTCCATCAGGGTGATGTGGTACTTGCGACTGTCGCCGGCTCGACCGACGCGTTGGGCGTAGGCCCAGCCACGCTCCGGCACCGGCCGGAGGATGTGCACCTTCCCCATCACGAACGGCACGTAGGGGATGCCGCGCTCCTCCCACAGGCCGAGGGTGGTCTGGGTCGCCCCGTCGAGCATCGAGGGATGCAGCACCAGGTCGCCAAAGCTTCCCAGCAGGTCCCGCGGGAACACCAACCGCGACAGCGAGCTGTCCTCGCCGTGCCACAGCTCCTGGATGGTCTGGTACGTCTCGCGGTGGACGATGCCGCCCTCACGCATCAGCTCGTAACACCAGGACTGGGCTCGATGCCGTGTCAGCGAACCGCGTAGGGCCTCGAGATCTACGGGCTGAGACCAGCTGGGGTCGACGGCGGATTCGCCCGAGAACATCCTGCCGCGGGCATAAAGCTCGCGCTCGGCGTCGTCGCTCCGCATCTCGAACTGCAGATGGTCGGCCGCTTGCGTCAGCTCCACCACCACATCCTGACGGGCGGCATCGAGCGCGATCGGGCGCGACCAGACGATGTTCTCGAGCACACCGATGCCGCCACCGGTGGCCAGCTCGCCCGCCGCCCGCGCCATCTCCAGGTAGCCAACTCCCGGCAGCGTCGGCAGCTTGTCGACCACGTGATCGCGCAGCACGAAGTGCTCGGCCGAGAACGTCTTGCGGTAGGCCTGGCGCCCGAGCGTCGAAACGTTGGCGTCGATAAAGGTGTGCAGCGGCTTCAGGCCTGAGCTGCTCGAGACCGGCTCGTCGGTGCCGATCCAGTGGCGGACGCGGGCGAATGGATAGGTCGGCAGCGACACCCTTCGGCCGCTGTCGGCCGGGCGTGCGTCGCGCCAATCCGGCAGCACGCCGTCGCACCACAGGCGAGCCAGCTTGTGGGGCTTACCGCCGCGCACCAGGACGCGAACGATCTCTTCGCGCTCGTCGCCCTCGATCAGAGCCGCGAGCGAGGCGGCATTCCGGGCGCGACCGCTCATCACGTGGTCCGCTGAGTCGCCAGCCAGAAACCGCTGGAGCCCCGCCAGCAGCTCCCCGTACGAGCCGGCGACCACCGCCACGCGATGCTCCAGGCTGCGCCGCCCGAGCTGCAGCGTGTAGGTCACGTCGCGCAGATCGAGGCCCGCCAGCCGGCCCGCTTCGAGCGCAGCGGCGAAGCGCTCGGCGTAGGCTCGCAGTCGGTCTTCATCGCGGGCGGACAGCACGAAGACTTCAGCACCCGGCGCCGCCACGGCTTGCGGACGACCGTCGACATGCTCTTCCACAATCAGGTGGGCGTTGGAGCCACCGGCACCGAACGAGCTCAGGCCGGCGCGACGCGGCAGCTCGTGACCGTCGACGATCGGCCTCGGCCACGGCGCACTCTCCCGCTGCACGACGAACGGAGTCGACGCGAAATCGATCAGCTCGTTGAGCCGCTCAGTGTGCAGCGAGGGCGCTAGCTGGCGATGCCTGAGCTGCAGCAGCAGCTTGGTGAGGCCGGCACTGCCGGCCGCCGCCTCGAGATGGCCGATGTTCGACTTGACGGAGCCGATGGCGCAGAAGCCACGGTCGTCGGCGTGGGATGCGTTGAGATGGTCACGGTAGGCTGCGGTCAAGGCCTGAACCTCGATTGGATCTCCCAATTTGGTGCCGGTACCGTGAGCCTCGACGCAGCTGATCGTGTGGGCATCCACCCCGGCGCGCTCGAAAACCCTGCCGATCAGCGCTCGCTGTGCCTTGACGCCAGGCACCGTGAATCCGCTCGCCTTGCCGCCATGGTTGACCGCGGTAGCGCGGATTACGCCGTGGATCAGATCGCCATCACGCTCGGCGTCGGCCAGGGGTTTGAGCAATACCGCGCCGACGCCTTCTCCGGCGACATAACCGTTGGCATCGGCCCCAAAAGCCGCACAGCGGCTATCCGGCGACAGGAAGCCGCCGGCGGCGGTGACCACCCGCTTGCTGGGATGGAGATCGAGGTTGACGCCGCCGGCGATCGCAGCGCGGCAGCTGCCCCGACGGATCGCCTCGCAGGCCATGTGCAGGGCGGTCAGGCTCGACGAACAGGCCGTATCCACCGCCAGGCTAGGCCCGGTGAAGTCCATGAAGTAAGACACTCGATTGGCCACCGCCCACAGGTAGGAGTTGGGACCCACGACGTTGCCCTTGAATGCTTCCTCGGCACCGATCGTCTGGTAGAAGGTCCAGACCGCGCCGACAAAGACTCCGACGTTGCGGGCCTCGCCCTCTGGCACCAGGGTCTCGGGCAGATATCCGGCGTCTTCGAGCGCCGCCCAGGCCACCTCCAGAAACAGGCGCTCCTGGGGATCCATCACCACCGCTTCCCGCGGCGCGATGCTGAAGAACCGCGAGTCGAAGCGGTCGACATCGCTCAGGAATCCACCGCGATTCAGCTCGGGCATGCCGAGGGCCGCGCGCTGGCGATAGTCCCAGCGTTCCTGAGGGATCTCCCGAATGCCGTCGCGCCCCGCGGCGAGGTTCTCCCAGAATTGTTCGAGACTGTCGGCTTCCGGATAGCGTCCCGCCAGTCCGACGATGGCAATACCCTCACCCTCGGGGCGCGGCTGGCGGCGAGGCTCTGTCCTCCTGGTCGAAGAAGTGCCGGGGAGCTCAGGGACTGCAGGAGCCACAGCCTCGCGATCGGCCGATATCGCCGTCGCCGTCGACATCGACATCGACTGCGAGGTCGATCGGTAGACCGTCTTGGTCTCACCGAAGAAGCCGGGAGGCCTTCGCACCACTTCGAGCGCCGGCACGGGCTGCGCTGACTGCCAAAGGCGAATCAGCCGATCGCCGATCGCTTCGAGCGCTTGGTCGCCCAGCCCAAGCGGTACCGCCAGCCGGATCATGCGGCCCAAAGGCGTGTCGCGCCTCAAGCCCGAGCTGTGTCGCGCCGCGCGAATGCCGGTCTGCCGGAAGATGTGCGCGACAAGCGACGCCTCTGCTGCCTCACCCTGCAGGCCGGGCCAGAGCGAGCTGTCGAGCAGCACACAGTGAGTGCCGGCCGGACCAGCGACCGGCAGCCCGCCGGCTCGCAAGCGCTGGGAGAGCCTCGCGACCTGAGCGACGCGCTGCGCAACACGGTCTGCGGCCTCCTCGCGATCGCTGACCGCCCGAGCCATCAACTTGAGATCGCGCCGATTGAGGCCGCTGCCGCCAGTAGAGATAGCATCGCGCAGTCGCGCGTTCAGATCGTCGTCCGACAGCGCGATAACGCCTCCGACATTGACGGCAAAATCCTTGGTCAGGCTGGCGGTGATGATGTCGGCCGTCGACGCCAGCTGGCGTGCGGTCTCCCACAGATCGCCTCCGGCCCTATCCGTCTGCTCGTAACGCTGCACCCAAAGCGCGTTCTCCAACAGACGCGTGGCGTCTAGGACCAGGGGAATGCCGTGGGGCGACAGCAGCTCGCGAACCTC
>JBCCEE010000554.1:0-5503 GCA_039030415.1 Acidobacteriota bacterium | reverse complement strand
CTGAGGACGTGTCGCCAGCGTCGACTTCAGAGGAAGCAACCCAGCCCGAGAACCCTGTGGCGAGGCTCGCTCAGTCCCTGGCCAAGGTCAAAGACAAAGAAGCCCTGCGGCAGACGGTGGCCGATCAGCGCCAGGTCGGTATCGCGATGATGTCTTATATGACGGATGCGGTGCGCGCTTACGCACAAACGGAGGAAGGCGCTGAGAGATCCAAGAAGCGTGGGGAGCTGGCCGACCGGCATAAGTATCGGGAGCTGGCTGCCCTCGGCCAGGAAGAGAGCAAGCAGTACCAGAGCCCGGGCCCGATGTGGACGGTGCGTAAAGCTGGAGTCGCAGAAGATCGCGGCAATCCCTACACGATCGTCAGCTACGATCGGGTGGTCGAAGCATTGGTGCCCAAGTACCTCGACGAGGTACCACGGGTCGACGGTTGGGGTCACCCCTATGAATTCGCCATCAACGAGGATCTCCTGGGCATTAGCGTCTTGGGGATCAGGAGTCCAGGTAGGGACGGCGAATTCGACACCGACGACTACGTCGTAGGCCCGTACAACCTCGAAGCCTATGACCGCGATCCGGTATGGGTCGACGGATTTTTCGGCCGCTGGCCTCAGAAGGCAGGCGCCCCGGCGCGATGAGCCCATTACCTTGCTAAGGGCTGAGGTTCATCAAGGGGATTCTTCGGGAAAGAACCTCGTGACGGTCAAGCCGAGCTCTTCAGCTGCATTTGCCATGGTCCGGTCAGCCGTTGCCAAGCGATCGATACCTGCCCCTTGGGTTATCGCCAAGTGCAAAGCATCCAGCGTGCGCAAGGAATGCCTAGGGAGAGCTTCCATGAGCTCGATCGCGGCCTGGGCGTGATGGTCCTCGAGAGGCAAGACGCGTAGATGGTCTTCGCGAATATCTCGTTGGAAGGTCGCGTAGGCCTGGGCTTCCATTTCAGGAGTCAATTCTCGAGAGCGCCGGCGGCGAGCCAGCAGGCAGCGTAGCTCAACGCACGATAGGGAGCTGACCTGTGCTGCGGGAAGTTGCCCCAGGAAGCCCTCCACTTCTTCTGAGAAGGCCTCATTCAGGTACCACTTGGCTAGGGCGGAGGTATCCAGATAAGGGAACGTCATCCGCGTTCGTCTCGATCTTTGCGGATCAACTCTGCACTAGATGAGAGTTTAGGCATACTGGCTCTCAGATCCGCATGAGATGGCATTCTGCTAGGGCTTCGGATCGGCAGAACACGAGCTATCGCTTTACCGCGGCGCGCCAAAATGATTTCGGATTCCTTCTCGAGAATCTCGTCGAGCTGGCCCAAAGCGCCTCGCATCTCGCGGATGGATAGTGTCTTCATAGCTACCTCCAGTCGCAATGTAGCACATTGGCACTGGATGTGTCACATGTCCTTCTGGTGGCCTGCAAGCTGAGCGAGAGCAGCTACTGCGTCCGCAGCGTCGTCCCAGAACTGGGCTGCGGCCTTATGCGGCATCGCCGTCGACTGCCTGGAACGGGGGCCAGGAATGGACTCCGGAAATCGAGGGTTTCAAGGCCAAGTGATCCGCTTGCCAGCGCGACGAAAGCGGTCTAGCCTTTCGGGTTCGTAAGCGGCTTGCAAACCCATGACGGCCAGCGTATGTATCGCTGGCCAGATTCCAGGAGAGGCGATGGATATCGAGCACATCCGGAAGATCTGCGTCACCGGTGCCGGGCAGATGGGCGCCCAGATCGCGATTCAGGCGGCGCTGTCGGGGTTCGAAGTGGCGCTGCACGACGTCAGCGAAGAGCAGCTCGAAAAGGCGATCGGTGGTAACCGCAAGCACCTGGATCGACGCGTGGCCAAGGGCAAGATGGCGGCGGAGGACGTCGAAGCCGCTTTTGCTCGCCTGCACCCCACGACCGAGCTCGAAGTGGCGTGCCGCGATGCCGACTTCGTGATCGAAGCGGTGGTCGAGATCCTCGACGTCAAGCGCGAGGTCTTCCGACGTCTCGAGGAGCTGTGCCCGGCGCGTGCGATCTTCGCCACCAACAGCTCGTACCTCGGCAACTCCGAGCTGGCATCGGCCACCGAGCGACCCGACCGCGTCGTCAACATGCACTTCTTCTACCCGCCGCTAGTGATGAAGCTGGTGGAGGTGGTGAAGGGCGAAGCGACCTCCGACGCCACCGTCGAGCTCACCGCCGAGGTGGCGCGACGCCTCGGTAAGCAGCCGGTGGTGCTGCACAAGGAGCTGCCCGGCTTCCTGGTCAACCGCATTTTGCGGGCGATCACCAACGAAGCCTACTTCCTGCTCGAAAATGGCGTCGCCAGCTTCGCCGATATCGACCGCGCCTGCGAGATGGGGCTCAACCACCCGCTCGGTCCGTTCAAGCTGGGCGACTTCAGTGGCCTCGACATCGGTTACGAAGCGCGGCTCGAAAACTTCCGCAAGACCGGCAACCCCGACGACCGGCCCCCGGCTTCCCTCGAGCGGCGCGTGAAGCGCGGCGACCTTGGACGCAAGAGCGGTCGCGGTTTCTACGACTATTCGACGGATCCCCCGTCACCTACAGAGGATTGAAACCATGCAGATCAAAGATTCGGTAGCCTTGGTTACAGGCGGTGCCTCCGGGCTGGGAGAGGCTACGGTACGGCAGCTGGTTGCGGCGGGAGCTCGCGCGGTGGTCGTCGATCTCGACGCGTCACGCGGCGAAGCGCTGGCCAGCGAGCTCGGCGACAGTGCGGTGTTTGTAAGGGCCAACGTCGCCGACCCGGAAGGCGTGGGTCGGGCGGTGGCGGCGGCTGGCGAGCTCGGTACGCTGCGCATCGCGGTCAGCTGTGCCGGCATCGGACCGGCCGCCAAGACCGTCGGCCGCGACGGGGTACCGCACGATCTCGACGCCTATCGTAAGGTGATCGAGGTCAACCTCATCGGCACCTTCAACGTGCTGCGCCTGAGCGCCTCGGCGATGTCCCAGAACAAGCCGACCGAGGACGGCGATCGCGGCGTGGTGATCAACACCGCCTCGGTGGCGGCGTATGAAGGGCAGATCGGCCAGGTGGCGTACTCGTCGTCCAAGGGTGGCGTCCTCGCTATGACCCTGCCGGCAGCGCGGGATCTGATGAAGGTCGGCGTGCGCGTCGTCACCATTGCTCCGGGCATCTTCGACACGCCGCTGTTGGCCAGTCTGCCGGACAAAGTGCGCGAGGCTCTAGCCGCCGGCGTGCCGCATCCGAAGCGCCTGGGGCAGCCGGCGGAGTATGGCCAGATGGTGGAGGCGATTGTGCGCAACGGCTACCTCAACGGTGAAGTGATCCGCCTCGATGGAGCTCTGCGGATGGCGCCGCGCTAGGCACCCCTGCGGTTTTGCCGAAAAAGTTGGCTGCTTTCCCGATGGCTGGGTAAAGTAAGCCATCATGCACAGTTCAAAGCTGTTACGGATCGGTATTGCGGCCGCGCTCGCACTCTTTGGGGCCGGCCGCCTGCTAGCGGACGGCACGCAAACCGGATTGATCTCCGGCACGGTGCTCGACGCGGCGGGCAACGCGGTACAGGGCGTCGAGGTATTGGCCGCTGGGCCGCAGATCCAGCGGCGCGGCTTGACGGACGCTGAGGGGCGCTTTCGATTCCCAGCCCTCGGCGTCGGCAGCTACCGTGTCTCAGCCGAGCTGCTGGGTTTGACCGCCACTGCCGAGATGGTGGCGGTACACGTCAGCCAGAGTACCGACGTCCAGCTGCAGCTGCGTGAGCCCGGCACCGCGGAGCCGGCGCCAGAAGTCGAAGAGTGGATCCAAGTGGTCGCTGAAGCGCCGATCGTCGACCGCTTCGACAACCGCGTCGGGGCCACCATCAGCCTCGAGTTCTTGGATCAGCTGCCGGTGCAGCGCTTCTACCAGAGCGTCACCCTGCTGCTGCCGGGCGTCAATGGCGGCGAAGACGGCAACCCCAACGTGTCGGGCGCCCTGCGCAGCAGCAACCTGTTCCTGATCGACGGCGTCGACACCACCGATCCGACCACCGGCCTGTTCGGGCTCAACCTCGGCTTCGAGGCGGTGGATCAGGTCGAGGTCACCACCGCGGCCGCGCCGGCTGACTACAGCCGGGCCTCGGGGGCGGTGATCAACGTCGTGACGCGCTCGGGCGGCAACGAGTTCTCGGGCGTGGCGCGGGTGCTGGCGAGCAACAACGCATGGAACGACGACTACGACTATTCCGATGCCACCGTCGGCCACATCCGGCCGCAGGTCGACGCCGCCAACGCGGGACCGGACAGCGTCGATTCGAACCTGGCCCTCGCCCTGGGCGGCCCGATCCTGCTCGATCACCTGTGGTTCTTTGGCGCCTTCGAGGATACGACGCGCTCGTTCCTGCAGCCGAGCGAGCAGCAGGGCCTGTGGAACGAAGACAGCCAGATCGACAGCACGACGTTCAAGCTGAGCTGGCAGGTCAACCCCGAGCACAGCGTCGAGCTCCAGCACAACGCCGACTCGGCGGTCGCCGTCGTGTTCTCGCCCTTCAGCGACAATCCGGCCGAGAACCGCCTGCCGTCCGGCGGGCCGAGCGTCTCCGGCAGTCGCGGCATCGAGCCCTTCCCCGGCGACCTCTTCGCGCTGCAGAACAGCGAGCAGGACGGGAGCTTCACCAAGCTGCAGTGGAACGCGGTACTCAACCAGAGGAATTCGTTCTCCCTCACCCTGGCGCATCAGGAGCGCGAGCTCTCGCTCGACGGCCGCAACTCCAGCGGCCTGACGTCGGACGCGCCGCATCTGGCGTTCGACCTCGAGCCGTTCGACGGCGGCGCCTTCGTCGATCGCCTGGTGCTGTTCAACGGCTCGGTGCAGGAAGGCGTCGCCGAGCGTCCGCGCGACCAGGGCAGCCTCGCCTTCAACTCGTTCTTCTCCGCCACCGGCGCCGATCATGAGCTGCAGGTCGGTATCGACTACCAGACGACCGAGTCGCAGCGCAACTTCCAGACGCCGGGCGCCGCCGGCATCGATCGCGCCACCGGCATGCCGGTCAGCGGCCAGCTGTTCCTCGATCTCGACTTCCGCGACGAGTGCTTCCTATTCGGCCGCTGCGAGTCGTTCGATCCGGCCACCGGCATTTTTCAGCCCTTCAGCTACTTCAACTTCCTGAGCCGGCCGACGCGGACGACCGACGAGGACACCTTCGCAATCTATGCCTCGGACACCATCAGCTGGGATCGGCTGGTGGTCACGGTCGGCGCGCGCTACGAAGCTACCGAAGCTCAGGACAGCCTGGGCGGTGCGGTGGTGGACGACGACAGCATCGTGCCGCGGGTGAGCCTGTCGTGGGATCCGATCGGCGACAATCGCACCCTGCTCACCGCCGCCTGGGGACGCTACACCGAGCCCTTCCTGCTGGCCTATGTCGACACCTTCGAGCAGCGCGACGCGCTCAGCGGCTACGTCGATTACGAGTGGATCGGGGGCGATTTCTGCTTCGGCGAGGACCCCAGCAATCTCGACTCCTTCTGCTGGGAGCCGGTCGCCATCGTGCCGTTTTTCCAGGTTCAG
>JBCCEE010000553.1:0-5517 GCA_039030415.1 Acidobacteriota bacterium | reverse complement strand
TGCAAGATTGTTTTCCGAAGCGTCTGCGCCGGGCGCAAACGCTCTATCAGTCCCGACCTGCCCGTGAGATCACGCCTGAGCTCCTTGGGTCTGCGCCCCGAGAACGCTTCCCACCGTTGAGCAAAGTCTCACCGTCGAGCATTTCGAGAATGCTCCGGCTTGATGCGTCGGGTGGAAGCACAGGCTCATCAGAGAGCCTGACCCCTGGAACAAGGCTAACTACGGGATACATCAAAACCTTGCAGGAAAAGGACCTGCAGGGCCGCCCAGCTGCTGCCGGAGACTGGAGCAATGTATCCGCCAATCTTGATTGTAACACGGGCAGTCGCCGAGAACGGTTTTCCGCACCCGCTCTCCACCGCCATGGCCGATTGTACGTAGGAGCGCAGGCGCCCGCAAGACGGCGATGCGAGTGTCTCAGCCGCCGTCGACGTCAGACGAAGCTTCGTCAGCGTAGCCGACGAGCTCGACGTAGCCCAGGCCACGCTCCCCGGTATCGCTGGCTGAACGAGCCTCCACGGCTCCCTCCCAATAGCGGAACGACCCGTCGAGCTCTTGATCTGCGATCAGTGGCTCGATGAACAGGTCGAGGTCGGCCGAGGGAATCCGGGCTCGCCAGCGCGAGGGGTATTCCGCCCCGTGGTCGCTGCGCCAGGTGTCGAGGACCTCGATTTCGAAGTCGCCGAAGACGAGTGGGCGGGTCGAACCGTCTGCCTCGACCAGGGTGCCATGACTGACCGGATCGACGCTGCCGTCGGTGAGCCTCAGCTGGGCGATCATCAGCTCACGCTGATCTTCGAGCTGGACCGAGAACCAGTCCCAGCCGGTTTGGTTCTCACCGAGTGCGCTGGTCGACCACTCACGATCGAGCCAGCTGCTGCCCGTGACCGGCATCACGCGTTCGCCAATCGTCACTTCGCCCTGCGCCTGAAGCCGCGTGAGTGAGAAGTAATAGGAAGCATCGCCGGGGCGATCGCCCTTTTGACTCAAACCACGGTCGCCGTGCAGCACGACCGGCTTCAGGCTTTCGAGCGTCAGGTCGATCCCGAACCGCGATGCCTCTCGGGACTCGGCTCGCAACCGTAGGGGGAAGACCTCGTCCGTCGTCGAAGTGATGCTCCAGTCTTCCAGCCAGACGCGGAGGGGAGGGCCCTCAGCGCCGGCCAGGCCAGCGGCGGCGCGACTCAAACGCTCGGCGCTATAAAAGCTACCGTCAGCAACGTCGGTGACCGCGAAATGGGCCATGATCATTTGACGGGTGCCCCACGAAGACGTGCGCTGGGGGGCGTCGGGCGCTAGGGCTTGACGGAAGAATGTCAGCTGATAGCCGAATCGGTTACCGTTGCCCGCTTCGAGGTGACCGGTGAAGTACCACCATTCCGTCTTGAACTCGGGGTGGGGTCCGTGATCCTTGGGAAAGACAAACTCACGCGGCTCGATCGCCGCCTCGTAGCCTTCAGTGTCACCTCCCGCCAGCGTTTCGACGGCTGAGCTGAGGGGCTCGGCCTGCGGGACCTTGGGAGCCAGGTGGCGCTCGCTACAGGCGAGCAGGCTCGCAGCGAGTAGCGTGACGGCAAAGAGGATAAGCGTCGAGCGACGAGATCTCATTATTCCTCCCGCAGAGCCAGGGCTGGCGAGGTGCGCGCCAGCCGATAGGCAGGGTAGAGCCCGGCCAGGAACGCCGCCGCCAGCGCCAGGGCCACGGCCTGCAGCAGGATCATCGGCGCGACCTCCATCTGCAGGGTCCAGCCGAACGAGCGGCGGTTGATGATGTGAATCAGGAGCGCCGCCAGGGCGGTCCCCAGAGGTAGCGACAGGAGGCCTGCGACCCCACCCATGAGTCCGCACTGCGCGGTTACCAGCCCCCAAACCTGACGCGGGGTCAGACCATTGGCCCGCAGCACACCGAACTCGCGCGAGCGCTCCAGCTGGAGTGCCATCAGGGCTGTCAGCACGCCGATGAAGGCGACCATCACGGACAGTAGGCGCAGCACGTCGGTGATCTGGAAGGTGCGATCGAAGATTTCCAGAGACGCTTGACGCAGGTCACGGTTGGACACCCAGCGCAGCGTTTCGCGCTCGCCAAGCCTGCTGCTCAAGTCTGCGATCAGCCGCTCGTGATCCACCCCGTCTCGCGTGAAGATGCCGATTGAGAACAGCGCTGGATCCTCCCAGAAGCGATCGTAGGTCGTACGATTCAGCGTCACCACGCCGCGATCCGATCCGTAGTCATAGTAGACCGCGGCTACTTCGAAGGACTGCGGACCGCGATCGGTAGCGAGCTCCAGGCTGGAGCCCACCGCCAGGTCATGGTGGTAGGCGAACGACTCGGAAATGATGGCGGCACCGTCTCGAAACCGCTGCCAGATGTCGTCGGGGCGACCGCGGACGAAACGATAGGCGGCGAAGCCCGGACGTTCGGTGCCGAGCGCGGCGACCAGTACTGGACCGAGCTGCGAGCCGACGCGAACCCGGCGGATGGTGCTCAGCGAAGCGACTCGCGGGTCTGCGGCGATCGCCGGCAGCACGTCGGGGTCGAGGGTCTTGGCGCCGCCTACCGAGCCTGGATCGGCGGGAGCCACGTAGACGTCGGCCGCCAGCGTCACCTCCAGCCAGTCGATCAGAGTCGAGCGGAAGCTGGTGACCATGACGCCGACGCCAATGGTGACCGAGACCGCGATCACCAGGGCGCCAATCGCCACTCCGGTTCGGCTCAAAGTAGTAGAGACGCCGCGTGCCGCCATCGCGCCGAGCACGCCGAACAGCCGGCGCATCGGCGCGCCTAGCAGGTTCATAGCCAGCAGCGTGACGCCCGGAACGAGGGCCGCGAAGCCGAGCACGAAGAGGAAGAGGGAAGTGAAGCTGAGCAGCAGGCTTTTCGACGGCACCAGCAGGAGCAGCGCCGAGGCGGCCATCAACGCGAAGCCAACCATCGAAACGCGGCGGACTCCGAGGCGGGCTTCCTGCTCGAGATCCGAGCGCGTCAGGACTTTGCGTGGGGGGGCTGTGGTGGCCTCGCTGGCGGGCTTCAGGCTGGCCAGTAGGGTCCCGCCAACGCCCAGCAGAGCCCCCTTGATCCAGCCGCTGACCGGCACCTCGACGGAGGTTACGGACACCGCGAAGTAGAGGTCGTTGATGGTCTGGGCGACGAGGACAAGCAGGCCCCGCGCCAGGAAAATGCCCGCCGCGATGCCGGCGATCGAGCCAACCACGCCGACCAGCGCGGATTCGGTGAGGATCGAGGAGAAGATCTGTCTCCGAGTTACGCCGAGAGCGCGCAGCGTACCGATCAGCGTGCGACGCTGCACGACCGAAAAGGTCATCGTGTTGTAGATCAGGAACATCCCGACCAGCAGCGCGAGCAGACTGAGCGCCGTCAGATTGAGGCGGAAGGCGCGGGTCATCTGGTCGAGCGCTCCGGAGCGCGCCGATTTGGGCTGCAGCTCGGCCCCGGGTGGCAGCAGTTGGGCGAGCTTCGCCTCGTGCTCGGCGACGTCTTCGAGCGGCAGCACGAGATCGATACGGCTGAGCGCGCCTTCGGTGCCGAGGATCTCCTGGGCCGAGGAGATGTCGACGATCAGCAGGTCCTGCAGCACCTGGCGCGACAGCGAGTCCGGAGGCGTCAGCAAGCCGACCACCTCGAGAGTCGCGACCTCGCCTGCCGCCCGAACCTTCAAGGAATCACCTGACTGCACAGCGAGCTGCTGGGCCAGCGCTTCACCCAAATAGACCGCGCCCGGCTGAGTCAGAAACGCCGTGGGGTCGCCATCACCGCGGCTTCCATCGCCGCGGAATCGCGGCGTGAACGAGCGCAGCTGATCGTCTACGAAGACGTCGATTCCCAAGAGTCGCAGCGTGCGCTGAGAGCCTTCCGGAAGCGCCACTCGCGACTCGACGATCGGCGTCAGGTCATCGAGGCCGTGGCGGGTACGCAGCGTGGCGTAGATCTCTTCGGGCAGGCCACCGGGGCCGCCGACGATCTCGTGGGTCGCTCGGCCAGCGACGCCCTCGACGCTGAGCAGGAAGGCTTTACGAGCGCTGGTGTTCGCCAGGTCGATGCCGACCACGACCGCCACGGCGACCGCGACGCCCAGCACTGACAGGCCGATCAACCAGGGATGGCGGACGAGATGGCGTCGGCCCGCACGACGAAGCAGAACGCTCATCAGGCGCCTTCATGCTCCACGAAGCCGCCGTTCTCGATCCTCAGCACGCGATCGCCCAGGGCTGCCAGCTCGCGACTGTGGGTGGCGATGATCAGCGTCTTGCCGGCCTGGCGTGCAGAGCCGACGAGCAGGTCGGTGATCTCCTGCGCGGTGTCGAGGTCGAGGTTGCCGGTGGGCTCGTCGGCCAGCAGCAGCAGCGGGTCATGGGCTAGTGCTCGGGCCAAAGCGACGCGCTGCTGCTCGCCGCCGGACAGCACGTCCGGGTAGCTGGTGCGGCGGTCGGCCAGGCCGACCGTGTCGAGCAGGTCGAGCGCACGTTGGCGCTCGGCGGCGTCGAGCCGTCCCGACAGCTCGAGGGGCAGCAGGACATTGTCCTCTACGGAGAGCGTCGGGATCAGATTGAAGAATTGAAACACGAACCCGATTCGATCGCGACGCAGCAGCGTGCGCTGGCGCTCGCTCAGGCCACTCAGGCAGACGTCGCCCAGCCAGACCTCGCCGGCGGTTGGCAGGTCGATCCCGCTCAGTAGATTGAGTACCGTCGACTTGCCTGACCCGCTGCGGCCCAGCAGCATTACCAGCTCGCCGGGATACGTTTGGAGATCCACCTGATGCAGGATCGTACGGTCCTGAGAACCTTCACGGTACGTTTTGGTGACGGAGCGCAGGGCGGCGATGGGCTCGGTTTGGGTATCCATGCAGCAAATATTTCCGAATGGCGATGAATGATTTTCAGGGCATGGAGGCCCAGGGGCGACCTCGTGGGTGAATTCGCTCTCGGGCACGCTTTGGACGCAGGCATCTCCAAGGCCTCGGCGCGTTGATATCCTGACCGCGCCATGCTGCACCGCGCGCCCAATTCCGCTTCCCGTCGCGTCGCCGCCATTATCCCAACCCGTGATCGCGCGCAGTGGACCCTGCGCGCCGTCGAGTCGGTGCTGGCTCAGACCCGCCCAGCCGATGAGGTGATCGTGGTCGATGACGGCTCGCGTGACGATACCGTCGAGCAGCTCGAACGCCACCATCCCGAGGTCACGATGCTACGTCTCGACGGTCGCGGAGTGAGCGCAGCGCGCAACGCAGGCATTGCAGCCGCGACCAGCGAATGGCTAGCCTTCCTCGACTCCGACGATGAGTGGCTGCCGGGCAAGCTGGAGGCCCAGCTGAACGCCCTGGCTGATGAAGCCGAGCTGCTGGTGTGCCATACCGACGAGATCTGGATCCGCAAGGGTCGGCGGGTCAATCCGCGACGCCGCCATCAGAAATACGGCGGCTTCATCTACCGGCATTGCCTGCCGCTGTGCGCCATCTCGCCGTCTGCCGTCATGATCCATCGCCAGGTGTTCGACAC
>JBCCEE010000552.1:0-5519 GCA_039030415.1 Acidobacteriota bacterium | reverse complement strand
TACTGTCATTGGAAACAACGTAGCGGAGAAACTGCCGACTCACACAAGGAAATGTGTTGGCTATTCAAAGCAGTCTCCGAGAGCCTGCGCGAACGCGCCCAGGCGGGCGAGAGCTTCGAGCTGCTGGCTCGCGAGCACTCCGAGTCCGAGACCCGTCACGACGGCGGCAGACTCGGCCTGGTGCCGCGCGGACGCTTCCCCGCCGATTTCGACCGCGTGGTGTTTGCGCTCGAGGTCGGAACGCCGAGCCGTGCGGTGCGCACGGCGGACGGCGTCCACCTCTTTCTGGTCACGCACGTTCTCGAGGCTCAATCCTTCTCCTTCGAGGACGTGCGTCGTGTGATCGCCCGTGAGCTGGAAGGCCAGCGGCGAGAGAAGCTGCTGGAGCGCGTCAGCCGTGATCTGCCGCTGCCCGAGAACCCCATCGTATTCGAGCGAGAAGAGCTCGAGTCGCGGCTGAGAACCGCGAACGCCCGCACCATCCTGCTGCAGCTCGGCGATTTCCAGCTCACCGCCAGCCAGCTTCAGGCCCACCTAGTGGAGCTGCGACGACAGCTCGGCGCTCGCCAGGAGCCCGATCTGGCGCTCCGCCTGGTCGACGAGATCCGTCACCGAGAGATCATCTATCAGCACGTGCTGAGGGAAGGTTTGCCGGAGATCGCTCAGGATATGCTCGAGCGCGAGCGCCGGCGTCAGCTGATCGAGCACTATAGTCGCCAGAAGCTGGCTCGCTTCGTCGAAGCTCAGCCCGAGCGCATCCAGCAACACTTCGAGCGCAACGCACTCCGCTTCGCGGCCCCGCCGAGAGCGCACATCCGCCGTCTCGAGGTGCCGCTGCAAAGGGGCGCTCCTGGCCTCATGGCTCGTCTCGAGGAAGCGCGCCTCGAGCTCGATGACGGTCTGCTGACGCTCGAACAGCTGGCCTCGGAGCTCGACGGAACGCTCCAAGATCTCGGTCTGGTGACCGCCGCGCAGCTGCAGACCGTCGATCGCCGCGCAACGCGCTTCGCCTTCCAGCTCGAGGCCGGTGAGCACTCTCCACCCTACCAAGTGGGCCAGACCCTGGTGCTCTTCCAAGTCGCCGAACGTCACGAGCCGGTGCCTCGCCCGCTGTCGGCGGTGCGCGATCAGGTCATCTCAGACTACCTGGGCCAGAACGCATCGACGATCTTCGGTGAGGTCACCGAGACGCTGCTGGCCGAGGCCGAGTTCGAGCTCTTCCACGACCGCCTGACCGACGTCGGTCCGCTGGTCCCTGCCGGGTCCTAGCGTCCCAGGCTGAGCCGCTCGAGCTCGAGCACCTGCACTTCCGGATCGCCCTGCCGCACCCGGACGATCCGCTCGAGCGGCAGGTCGCGAACGACCTCGCGAGCCCCACCCGGCCAGGTGATCTCGAGCAACGGCAGTGCCGTCGCGTCGCCGAGTCCGAGCTCCTGCTGGAGGCTCGACGACCCAAAGCTGCCGCCGCTACCCACCACGGCGAAACGCTCGCGGGTACCGGCAGGGGTCTCGAGCTCGAGTCTCAGACGCGCACCGATCGCCGACCGGTTCGAATCCGTGCCTTCCAGCCGCAGCGTGATCCAACGGTTGCCGTGTCCGGGATTCGCGAACACGACGTTGGCATAAACGTCACCTTCGAAGGCGCCGCCCATCACCGCTAAAACATCCTGATCGCCGTCGTTGTCGAGATCGACGAACGCGATGCCGTGGCCCTTTTGTAGATGCCCGAATCCGCCCGAGGTGGTGACGTCCTGAAACCTGCCTTCACCGTCATAGCGAAACATCCGGTTGGGAACCAGGGCACGGAAATCGGGCGCCCCGGTCCCGATGTAGAAATCCAACTGGCCGTCGTTGTCGAGATCGCCGAAATTGGCCGCCATGCCAAGCAGCGCGCGCTGCAGCCCGGCCTCGGCGGTGACGTCGCGAAACGTCCCATCTCCCTGGTTGCGGTACAGCCGGGGGGCCAACGCACTGGCTGGCCGCCCCAGATAGTTAGCGATCACCGGATCGGCGCGGGCGCCGACGAAACTGTTGGCGTAGCCACCGACGAAAAGGTCCAGCCAGCCGTCGTGGTCAAAGTCGAAGAACCACGTGGGAAAGCTCTCCAGAGGTTCCTGCACGCCGGCTCGCGCCGCTTCGTCGACGAAGACGGGATGGGCCTCGGCTCCCGAAGCCGCACCCTGGTTGATGAACAGCAGATTGGGCGCGCTGAGGCGCGACAAGTAGAGATCGAGCCAGCCGTCGTTGTCGACATCCCCCCACACCACGCCCTTGACCACGCCGCCGGCCTCGACCCCGGCGGCGGCCGCGATCTCTTCGAACCTCACGACGCCGTCCAGGCCACGGCCGAGATTACGGTAGAGCTCGCACGGATGGCGCTCTCCCCCGGATGACTCGTTGCCGATGTAGAGATCGAGCCAACCGTCGTTGTCGAAGTCCCCCCAGGCCGCCGTCTGGGTCGGGTGGAACGACAGCAGGCCGGCCTGCTCGGTGACGTCTTCGAAGACGCCGGTGCCGTCATTGGCCAGCAGCGAGTTCGGATGCCGCCCTTCCGTCGACAGCCAGCCGCCGCGCAGCACCAGGATGTCGAGGTCGCCGTCGTTGTCATAGTCGGCGTGGGTCAGATTGAGACCGCCGAGCTGTCCGGTGAGGCCCGCTTCCCGGGTGCGCTCTTCGAAGGTGCCGTCGCGCCGGTTGCGGAAGAACCGCAGCGGATCGCGCAAACCCCAGGAAGACACCACTACATCGAGGTAGCCATCGCCATCGAGATCGTCGACCACCAGGCCGCCTGCCGCTCCGACAGTAGCGAGACCGACGTCCATGGCAACGTCGGGGAACCGTCCGATATCGGCCTCCGAGGCAAACGCCGACTCAGGAATCCGCCAGGCAGCGGGAACCTGATCCGGGTATTCGCCCAGGGTCATCGACGCTAAGTTGTAGAGCCAGCGACTGGTGAGGTCTTCGGGATCTTCATGCAGCAGCTCGGCGTAGACCGAGATCGCCGCGCGCGAGCCTTCCGGCAGACGGTGAATTCCGCCTTCGCGGATGGGCATGAGGCACGAGTCGATGGTGTGCTGGTCGACGCAGTTCTGCTGCTCCCCGAGCCTGAGGTGAGCCACCGCTAGCCGACTCCGGAGGCGCCTCGCCAGGCCGGGTGGATGGACGGACGGATCACGCTCGGCCTCGACCAGGGCTTGCTGAAGGCGTTCGATAGCGGCCGCCGAGTCGCCGGCCCGCAGCAGCTCGACCGCTAGCTCGATCTCACCGCGCAGGCGGTCACGAGGGTCGTCAGGCAGCGTCAAGGCCTGCAGACGCTCCAGGCGCTGACGATTCAGGAACGGGTTCGACTCCAGCGAAGCCTGGTCGGCGAGCAGCGCCAGGCGACGCACCATCCGTTCGCTGCCGGCTGAGCTGCTGCTGCCCCGCTCCGACGCAACAGCGTCCCGCCCCGGCACGGCATCAGGCGCCGGCGGTGGCGCTGAGTCATTGCAGCCCAGCACGAGGAGGGCCAGCAACAAGCCGAGCCCGCGGCGAGCGCTCGCGGAAGGCTCAATCCGCATCATCAGGGAAACGGATGTCGAGCCGCTCCAGCCACTCGGCGACGATCTCGGCCTCGAGCTGGCGCACGCGCTGATTGCCCAGGCGCTGCTCGGCCGAGCTCCGCGCCTCCTCGAACGTCATCGTGCGCTGATCTTCGACGGCGCGCAGCTCGATGATCCACAGGCGGCCCTCGGAGGCCACCAAATCACTCCGCTCACCAGGCTTCATGCGCTTCAGGGCGCGCATGAAATCGATCCCGAATCGGCCCGAGATCGCCCGCCTGGCGACCCAGCCGACCTCACCGCCCTGCGTTGCCGAAGGATGATCGGAATGCCGTCGAGCCGCCTCGGCGAAGCTCAGCTCACCGAGCCCGAGACGATGGAGGATCCGCTCGCCCAAACGGTAAGCCGGCCGCGGGTCACTCGGGTCGATCCGTAGCGACAGCACCGCGAGCTGATCATGCGGTGGCCGCACGAAAGTCTCGGGAGACGCGCGATAGAGCGCGGCGATCTCCGCCTCGGTCGGCGGCTGCAGCCGCTGCTGAATGAGATACGCGAGCGCTTTGCTCGCCAGGATCTCTCGGCGTTTGATGGCCATTCGATCCTCGAGCTCGGCGTCGATCAAGCCCCGTGCGGCCGCTTCCGGCAGCATCATCGCCTGGGTCACGAAGCGCGTTATTGCGGCTTCGACTCGGGACCGAGGAAACTCGGCCAGCCGCGCCTGCGACCGACGACCCGCCACCCGCGACCTCACCTGGCCCACCGATAGCGAGCCGCCGGTGAAGGTCACCAGCGTGGCGTCGAGATCCTGCTCGAGCGCCGTCCAGTCGGTGACCGGCCCGGCCTTGGCGAGCAGCTGCTCCTCGAACGCGGCCCAACGCTCCTGGTAGCTATATCGCTCGAGGAGAGAACGCGCAATGTCCCGCAGCTCCTCGGGGCTGCGGTGGACCTTCGGCAGAATCTGTTCGCAGTACAGGAGTGTCAAGCCATCGGACCCGGCCAAGATCTCACTGATCTCTCCGGGCTGCATCGCCATCGCGACAGCGTCGACCTCGGGCTTCAGGGTACCGGGACGTACGTTGCCCAACAGCCCACCCTGGAGGCGAGTCTGCGAATCGGACTCGGCCGCAGCCAGCTCCGCGAAGTCCTCGCCGGCCACCAGCCGGCGACGCAGCTCCTCCATGTGGCGACGCACCTCGGCGCGGTCCTCGGCGTCCGCGTCCGGCGGATAGCGCCTGAAGAGGTTGCGTAAGCGCACCCGCCGCGGGCGCGTGTACGTGTCCTTGATCGACTGATACTTGGCCTCGACCTCGGCGTCCGACACGTGGATCCCGGCGTTCACGTCACGGACCAGCGAAGGTCGAACCAAGGCGGCATCCTTGAGCACCAGCTCGACGCGCGTCGCGGGATCGCGATCGAGCCCCAAGCGCACCGCCTCGCCGGCCAGCACTCGCGACAGGATCAGCTCGCGGAGCGCCTGCTGACGGTCTTCGGGAGCCGTGTCGCCATAGCCCTGGATCCAGCGCTCGAGCTCAGCCTGGGTGATCGGCGCACGGAAGCTAGCCACGACCGATGAAGCCTCGTCCGCGGGTCCCAGCGCTGCACTGCTGCTCGCTGCCGCGAGCCAGGCGATCAGGAGCGAGGTCGAGGCGAGTCTCGGTGGCCGCATGACTCGCGATTGTAGCGAACCCCGAGGTAGCGATCGACGACTTCGATGGCCTGTGCTTGAACGCATCCGTCGGGCCAGCGAATCTCGGCCATCACCGGTCCATTCAACGCTCCGAGGCCGAAGTGCAGGCGCAGATCCGGTTGCGACAGGAAGCTCCCGCCGCTCGTCACTTCACGTACGCCCAGGAAGCGCCTCTCGGCATCGCGGAGCACGACTCGAGCGCCGATCGCCAGGGGATTCGCGGGCCCGCCGTGGAGGCGCAGGCCGAGCCAGTGGAATCCAGAGTCGCTGGTATTCTCCAGCAGCTCCGG
>JBCCEE010000551.1:0-5534 GCA_039030415.1 Acidobacteriota bacterium | reverse complement strand
TCCTCGCGCAGCACCGCCGCCAGCTGACGCAGCAGCTCGTCTCCCGCAACGTGGCCGCAGCGCTCGTTGATGATCTTGAACTGATCGAGATCTAGATAACACAAGGCATGAGTGCGCTGACGCTCGCGGGCGTCGAGCAGCAGACGCTTGAGGCGATTCTCGAGCTCGTAACGGTTGAGCAGACCGGTCAGCGCGTCATGGCTGGCCTGGTACGAGAGCATCTCGGCCAGCTCGCGGGCCTCGTCCTCGGCCAGGTGACGCTCGATCAGCGCTCGGCGCAGTCGATCCTCGTAGCGGACCGCACTGCTGCGCCGCTGATGATTTCGACGTTCTAGTGTTTCTAAGAGTTGGCTCATCCCATGGAGCACGGTCTTGACGGAGCACTAGCGGGCCAGAACTGACCAGGTCAGTCCTGAAACGTCGCAGATCGGACCCATCGCACGTAGGCTATATCTTACACGAAGCGGGCAGGCGCGGCTCATACTCGGCACAACCGGGGCGCGATCTGGACAAATGCCGATGGGACCGGAGCCCTGTGCCACACTGTCGCGTCTCCCTCCACGCCTGCTGCGGTGCGCTTGTCGCGGAGGCTCGTCGCGGAGGCTTGACGCGGAGGCACTCAATACGATGTCGGGTTTCTGCACGCGTTTGCGACTTCAACTCCAGAAGGCCTTCTGCCGTTTCGGCGGGGCTTGTCAACACCTGCTTGTCAACACCCTGCATATAGCCTATGATCTATATATCGAGATGGTTTCACCACGCGAGCTCGTTCCACTACGCTAACGCGGCTGAGATCGCAGGATCCGCCGCCCACCTCACTCTGCGAGGGGTTCATGAGAATCATCGCCGCTTCGGTCGTCCTGTGTCTATTCGTTCTGCTGCTCACCCCAGGTCTGCTCTTCCCCGGCACCGCCAACGCCCAGGGATTTCCCAACGTCGCCCAGACGCCGGGCGCTCTGTTGAGCGGTCTCAATGCGCCGCAGCAGGGCCGTACCGCGATCCTGGCCTATCACAACGGTCTGCTGTTCACGGTACCGGAGATGCCGTCCAGCCAGCCGGGCTCGGACTTTCAGGTCCGCACCTGGGATATCTCGGATCCCACCAACCCGGTCATCCTCGACACCCTCGGCCTGACGCCGCAGCCGGTCAACGCCCACGGCTATTTCAAGAGCGGCGACTACCTGGTGATCGGCCCCAACTGGCCGCCGGAGTCGCCCTGGTCGTTCCGCGCCACGACGCCGGGTAACGTCGACCGCACCGAGTTCCCCGGCTTGCAGGGTCCGGGGGTACGCTGCCAGCTGTTTCAGCCCTGGTTCGTTGGCGACACCTACTGGAGCTATGGCGAAGTCTCGGGCAACGCCTTCATCGAGCTCGACAGCGTGCGCCTCGCCGAATGGGACCACCTGGGTTTGACCGGCGTCATCGGCCACCCCTTCCTGCTCGGCGACCTGCTGATCTTCGCCTCGGATCAGAGCCGCACCGGCGTCGCCACCTACGACGTCAGCGATCCCACCAACCCGGTGCTGCTCGACGTGCTGACCGACGGTGGGCCCGGTGGCTATTGGCCCGAACTGTGGGGCGGCGGCGGCAAGCTCTACATCGTCTTCCCCTACCGCACCGGCGGCAACGGCTTCCGGGTGGTCGACGCCACCGATCCCGCCGACCTGCGCTTCGTCACCGATCGCCCGCTGGCCGGTGACGAGTCGATGTACATCCAGTTTCAGGACGAGTACGCCTTCATGGGCGACCACAAAGTCGACATGCGGACCTTCGAGTCGGTCCTCCACCTCGACGCCCTCAACGCGACGCGTCCGAGCGACGGCGGTACCGGCGTCAGCACCAGCCAGTTCCTGCTGCCGATCGGCAATCTGCTGGTCACCGGCGGCATCGGCCCGAATCAGGGCATGGCGATCTGGGCCCACCAGGCCGAGCTCGACACCCGCGGGCCTTCGGTCGGGTACCACATCCCGCGCGCCGGTCGCACCAACTATCCCGTCGGCGCACCGATCAGCCTCTTGATCCACGAGACCCTGGAGACGCCGACCCTCGTCAACGGCACCACGTTCATCGTGCGACCGCTGGGCGGCGCGCCAATCGCCGGTCGCCTGATCCTCGCCTTCGACGACATCTTGACCTTTACGCCGGACGCGCCGCTCCAGGCCAACACCACCTACGAGGTGGTGCTGCCGGCGGGCGGTATCCAGGACGCCGCCGGCAACGGCATGGAAGCCTACAGCTTCACCTTCTCCACCGGCTCGAGCGTCGGCGGCAACGCGCCGCCTTCGGTTGAGAGCTTCACCGCTTCCAGCTACCCGGCACCGCCGGGCCAGACCGTGACGCTGTCGGCCAGCGCCACCGATCCCGACGCCGATCCGCTGGAGTATCGCTTCGACTTCGGTGACGGCTCACCGAGCACCGCCTGGTCGAGCGCGGCGTCGGCCCCGCACGTCTACGCCGAGCCGGGGCATTACCTCGCCACCGTGCAGGCGCGCGATGACTCCGGCTCGCTGGCCAGTGACACTCTCACCGTCACCGTGCTGACGCCGCCCGCCGGGCCGCGACCCGCCCACAGCGCATCGCTGGTGTGTGACGAGGGCAGCCGCCGCATCTGGACGGTCAACCCCGACAACGACACGGTGTCGGCGATCGACGCGGACACGTTGATCAAGGCCCTCGAGGTACCGGTATGCGACGACCCGCGCAGCCTCGGACGCAGCGCCAGCGGCGAGATCTGGGTCGCCTGCCACGACGACGACCGCCTGCGGGTGCTGGACGGCGCCGGCGGTTTCGTCGCCGACCTGCCCACCGGCTACGGCAGCGCGCCGGTCGGCCTGGCGGTCTCGCCGGACGGCTCGACGGTCTACGTCAGCCTGCAGGGCAGCGGTGAGCTGCGGCGCTTCGACGCCGTCACCCGCCAGCAGACCGGCAGCCTCGAGCTCGGACCGACGCCGCGCGCCATCGCCGTCACCGGCGACGGCTCGAGGGTGCTGGTGACCCGCTTCCGGTCGCCGCTGCACCACGCCGAGGTGTGGGACGTCGACGCCGCCACCCTCAGCCTCACCCGCACGCTGCGGATCAACAAATTCGGCGGCGAGGACAACCGCGACACCACGGCTTCCGGCCGCGGCGTCGCCAACTACCTGGTCGGCATCACTCTGTCGCCGGACAGCCAGAGCGCCTGGGTGAGCGCCAACAAGCCGAACAGCGAGCGCGGTCTGTTCTTCGCCGAGGACCTCGACACCGACAACAGCGTGCGCAACATCCTGGCGCGCCTCGACCTCGCCACCAACACCGCCACCGGCGCCATCGACCTCGACAACAGTGACTCCGCGTCGGCCGCCGGGTTCTCGCCCCTGGGCGACTACCTCTTCGTCACCATCCAGGGCACCAACGACGTGGTGGTGCTCGACGCCCTGAACGCCGATGCGTCGAGCGGCTTGGGCAGCCTGTTCACCCGCCTCGGCACCGGCTCGGCGCCACAAAGCGTGTGCGCCGACGCGACCACCAACCGGGTGTTCGTGAAGAATTTCATGGGCCGCGACGTCACCGCCTTCGAGGCCGATGAGCTCTTCCGCTTCGGCGACAAGACCATCGACTCGTCCGCGATCCCAGCGGTGGCCAGCGAAACGCTGTCCGCCAGCGTGCTGAACGGCAAGCGAATCTTCTACAACGCCGGCGACCCGAGGATGAGCGCCGAAGGCTACATCAGCTGCGCCAGCTGCCACCTCGACGGCGGCCACGACGGCCGGGTGTGGGATTTCACGGGCCGCGGTGAAGGCTTCCGCAACACGACGGATCTCAGAGGGCGCGCGGGCATGGCCCACGGCAACGTTCACTGGACCGCCAACTTCGACGAGATTCAGGACTTCGAGAACGACATTCGGGGTCCTTTCGGCGGCAGCGGCTTCATGAGCGACGCCGACTTCAGCGCCACCAGCGCAACCCTCGGCCCGCCGAAGGCCGGTCTCAGCGCCGACCTCGACGACCTCGCCGCCTACGTCGCCTCGCTGGCCGACGCGTCGCTGCCGCGCAGCCCCTACCGGGCCCCCGACGGCACTCTCACCTCGGAAGCCGCTGCCGGGCGCACCGTGTTTCAGAACCTGGGCTGCGGCAGCTGTCACAGCGGTGCCCGCTTCACCGACAGCACCCTTGGCACCGCTACCCTGCACGACCTCGGCACCCTGCGCACCAGCTCGGGCCAGCGCCTGGGCGGCACGCTGGACGGCATCGACACCCCGACTCTGCTCGGCGTGTGGGATACCGCCCCCTATTTTCACGACGGCTCCGCCCCCACCCTCGAAGATGTCTTCACGGTAGCCGGCGGCGACATCCTGCAGGCCGAGGACGGCACGGTCTCAGGCGGCGCCTACGTCGTCGATCAATACGTCAATCTCAACAATGACGACACCCTGCACAACCGCGCTTATGTCGGCATCGACGACAACGGCGCCCGCGTCACGTGGAGCAACGTCGACGGCGGCACCGGCGGCACCGGTGCGCTCGAGATCCGCTACAGCTCGTGGAACAACCAGGATCTCCAGGTTGCCGTCAACGGCGTCAGCCGCAGCTTCACGCTGCAAGATCCCGGCAACGATCCGCGCTGGCGCCACACCAACTTCCTGCAGCTGCGGGTCGAAGACGTCGCCTTCACCGCCGGCGCCACCAACACCGTCGAGGTCTTCAGCACGTCCGACTTTCCCAACGTCAGCGTCGACGACGTGGTGATCTCGACGCCGGATCAGCTCGCCGCGGCTCAGCCTCATCGCGCCGCCCTGACGCTCAGCGCCGCGGAACGCGACAACCTCATCGCTTACCTGATGCAGCTCGACGGCCGCGCCGAAGACGGCGCCGCGCCGTCGATCTTCGCCGACGGCTTCGAGTCCGGCGATACGTCGGCCTGGTCGTCTCGTTAGCGGCAGATCGAACGACGTCAAGATGAGGGCTTACTCATCTCTCACTGGCGTCGGCTCGATCTCGAGGTCTGGAATCCCCGCGAAGTCTCGGCTGTTTCGAGTCAACAGCCGAGCTTCCATCGCTGCTGCGGTCACGCCGATGGCGATATCCGCAGCGCGCTTACGAGGAGAGCCCAGGCGTCGAAACACTTCCGCCGCCTCGGCTGCGAGCTCTTCAGAGAAGGGAATCACGCCATCGTCAGCCAGGAATGAGCGAGCAACAGCAAGCTGCTCAGTGCTCCTTGGGCCACGCGAGAACTCATACCAAGCAATCGAGCTCATCTGAATCTCCGAGTCGGACTCGGCCAGCTCAATCAGGCGACGACGCTCAGGGCCTGCCTTGGAGAGTGCGAAAACCAAGAAATCGGTATCGCAGTGGACCTTCATCAGAAGCTCGCGTCTTCTTCCTTGAGGCGGCGAATCTCACCCTCGGCATCGTGACCTTCGAAGAGCTCAAAGAGTTGATCCAAAGCGCGCCTGCGCTCCCGACGTCTGCGCTCTGGCACTCCGAAGACACTGTCATGATGACGAATCACTGCTCTACGGATCGCCTCGGACGCCGAACAGTCGTAGCGCCGCGCC
>JBCCEE010000550.1:0-5537 GCA_039030415.1 Acidobacteriota bacterium | reverse complement strand
GCGCGAGCGGGGTCGCGCAGCCGCAGGTCGATGCGGCTGTCGCCGGTTTTGACCTCGCGCTGCAGCTCGGCGTAGCCGCCTAGCTCCGGCACCTTGCCGGCGCGGATGAAGCCAGCCACCGCCGGGTTGGCGCTGCCGGTATTGACGTTCACCCACGAGCGACCCATGCGGATCATCTCCAGGGTGTAGCGCAGCTTGCGTTTCGGGTTTTCGGAATCGGAGATCCACACCGGCCGACCGGGCTCGCTACAGCTGGTCATGGCGCCGGGGTTGGGGCAGTGCACGGTCAGCGTGCTGCCGTCGGCCAGCTCGACGTCGGCCAAGAATCGCTTGTAGCGGCGGATCAGCGTCGCGGGAAGGATCGGCTTGTCGAATCTCATGCTGCGTTTTCTAGCGCATTCGCTGGCGGTCGTCGAGGCGCTGCGGCCTGGCTCGGCGGTGCGAACGGTCGCCGGATGTTGTGCGAGGAGCCGGATCCTGGGACGTTCCGCTCTCTATGCGGCTCGCACATGGGGTATTCTGAGGGTGATGCTGTCGCCCGAGCCGCATGAGATCACCCGTCTGCTCGTCGCCTGGCGAGGAGGAGACGACGAGGCGCTGAGCGCGCTGCTGCCCCTGGTCTACCGTCGCCTCAAAAAGATCTCCAGCCACCTGATTCGCGGCGAGCGCCCGGGGCACATGCTGGAGGCGACCGCGCTGGTGCACGAAGCCTACGTGCGTTTGATCGATCTCGACGGCATCGGCTGGCGCGACCGGGTGCACTTCTACGCCATGTGCGCCCGCATCATGCGGCGCGTGCTGGTCGACGACGCCCGCCATCGCAACCGCATCAAGCGCGGCGGCAACGCGGTGCGGGTGGAGACCACCGAGCTGCGACGGTTACCGAGCGAGCGAGCGCCGCAGATCGTCGCCCTCGACGAAGCCCTCGCCGAGCTCGCCGAGCACAATGAGGAGATGGCACGCATCGTCGAGCTGCGCTTCTTCGGCGGCCTCGATCGCGAAGAGATCGGCGAGGTCATGGATATGTCGAGCGCCACCGTCACCCGCCGCTGGCGTGCCGCCCGAGCCTGGCTGATCAGCCAGCTGGGTCACGATGTGGCTTAGATTCCCCCCAAGTACGAGCGATAGTCGGTCGCGCTCGGTAAACTGCGCGCGGCCTGTGGAGCTCGCCGGGCCAGTTTCGAGCTGCATAAAACTCTGCTCTTCAGGCGTTTACGAGCTCCAGATTCGTTTCCAGCTCAAACAGTCCTCGGCCGTGCTCGTTCCACCAGCGCGACCTACCACCGAAAGGCCCAGGTGGTCCGCCCGCCGGTGATCCGATTTGGCGGGCGATGCCGCCTTTCAGGGTGAGGGAAGATTAGCGAGCACGATGGCCGTCGCAGCCGAGTTGCGCTAGCCGAGTTGCGCCAGCCCAGTCGCGTCAGAAGTCGTGCTCAGGGAGGATAGATCGCCGTGGCAGACAACGAAGGATCGCGCAACGACAGCTGGCAGGAGATCTGGCGGATTTTCGACGCCGCGATCGCCCGCCCGCCCGCCGAGCGCCAGGCGTTTGTCGATCAGGCATGCGGTGACGATCGCCGCTTGCGACGCGCCGTCTACGACATGCTGGCGGCTGATGACGAGACGGATTCGTTCCTCGATCATCCGCTGGCGAGTCACGGCGCGTCGAGCGAGGACGCGCTGGGGGGAGACGCCGGGAAAGCCCGGTTGCCGGCTCGCGGTGCCGAGACCCACGGGACCCTCGCCCGCGGTACCTTGATCGGACCTTACCGGGTCCTCGGCAAATGCGGTCAGGGCGGTATGAGTACGGTGTACCTGGCGGAGCGGGCCGATGACGTGTTTCCGCGTCGCGTCGCGCTCAAGCTGGTGCGTCCGGGCATGGAGTCGGAGGCGATTCTCAACCGGCTGCGCATCGAGCGCCGGATTCTGGCCAGCCTCGAACACCCCCACATAGCGCGTCTCTATGACGGCGGCAGCACCGAAGAGGGCCTGCCCTACTTCGTCATGGAATACGTCGAGGGCGTCGCGATCGACGCGCACTGCGATCAGAATCAGCTGTCGCTCGAGGAGCGGCTGGAGCTGTTCTGCAAGGTCTGTGAGTCGCTGCACTACGCCCATCAGAATCTGGTGGTGCATCGCGACATCAAGCCGTCGAACATCCTGGTGACCGCCGCCGGCGAGCCCAAGCTGCTCGACTTCGGCATCGCCAAGCTACTCAGTCCGGAATTTACGGCCGGCGTCGAGCCGACGCGGACCTGGCAGCGTATCCTGACGCCGAGCTATGCCAGCCCGGAGCAGCTGCGCGGACAGCTGATCACCACCGTGAGCGACGTCTACTCCCTGGGCGTGCTGCTCTATCGTCTGCTCACCGGCTGCCTGCCCTACAGCTTCGCCGGCTGGACGCCGCAGGAGATCGAGAGCCAGATCGCTGAATCCGAGCCGCCGCCGCCCAGCGTCGTGGTCGGGCAGGCCGAGGAAGACACCGGTCTTGGCGGTCTGCCGGAGGCCAAGACGCTGAGCCGGAGCTTGTCCGGTGATCTCGACGCCATCGTGCTCAAGGCTCTGCGCAGCTCGCCACGCCATCGCTACGGCTCGGTCGAGCGTCTGGCTGCCGATATCGCGCGCTATCTGGCGGGGCAGCCGGTGTCGGCTCGCGCCGGCAGCTGGCGCTACCGTGCCGGCAAGTTCGTGCGCCGCAACCGAAGCGCTCTGGCCGGCGCGGCTGCCGTTGGCCTAATGGTGGTCGGCTTTGCCGGCGCGATGACGCTGCAGGCCGATCGCGTCACTTTCGAGCGCGATCAGGCGCGGCTCGAGCGCGACAAGAAATCTCAGGTGCTGGATCTCGTGCTCGAGCTCTTCGCGCTCAGCAATCCCTACGTCGTGCCGGGGGAAGAGCTCACCGTGCGCGAAGCCTTGAAGCGCAGCGTGCCGCTGCTCAACGACGCGGTGCGCGATCAGCCCGACGTGCGGGCCGAGCTGCTGCACACTTCGGGCTCGATACTGGCCATCCTCTATGACCTCGAGCCCGCCCGAGTGCAGCTCCAAGAAGCGCTCGATATTCGCCGCGAGCTGTACGGAGAGCAGCACCCCGAGGTCGCTCAGACGACTCGGGCGTTGGCCGGCGTGCTGCGCGAGCTCGGCAAGTACGAACCGGCCGAGGATATGGCGCGTCGTGCGCTCGAGATTGCGCGTCGCGTCGACGGCCAGGAGGCGTCCGAGGCGTCGAAGGGGTTGCTGAGTCGCTCGCTCAACACCCTGGTCTCAGTGATGTGCTACCAGGATCAATACGACCGAGCGCGCGATTACGCCATGGAAGCGGTGGATCTCACGCGCGAGCTGTCGGGCCACCAGGAAGCTCGCATCTCGGCCTTGGAATACTTCGCGGTCATTCGCAATGACGACGGGCTCTACGCCGAGGCCGCCGACCTGCGGCGCGAGTCGTTGGAGATCCAGCGAATGCTCTATGGCGATCAGCATCCGGAGCTGATTCCGAGCCTCAACAACCTGGGTCTGAGTCTGCGTCGTCTGGACGACTACACGGCTTCTGAGAAGGTCTACCGCGAGGCGCTGGCGATTCAGCTGGAGAACTTCGGCCCGGAGCATCCGGATCCTTGGGTACTCAGCAACCTCGGTGCGGTGCTCTACGCGCGCGGCGACAACGAGCAGGCCGAGGCGGTGTTTCGTGAAGGGCTCGCGGCGGTGCTCGACATGCGGGGTCCGGAGCACGTGGGTGTTTTCGCCATCGAGCTGTGGATCGCCCGTACCCGCATTCGGCAGGATGCGGCCGGTGAGGCCGAGGTCAGCCTCAGGCCACTGCTGGCGCGGTGGGAGCGCAAGCTGGGGGACCACTGGCGGATCCACCTGGGGCGCAGCGTGCTGGCGGAGAGCATCAGCGTGCAGGGGCGGTGTGCTGAGGCTGAGCCGCTGCTGCTCGACAGCTTCCATCGCCTGATGGAGCGACCGCGGGAGCGCACCAAACGAGATGTCTTCTGGCGTCTGCGAGACCATCTCGAGCGCTGCGGTCAGCCCGATCGTGTCGTCCATTACGAGGCGCTGCTGGAAGCCAGCCTGGATTCGGCGCTGACGGGCTAGCGGTCAGAATTTCTTCCGTCGATTTGATCGAATCGTCGGCCGGATCCCGCCTTGCATAGTAGATGGTGGCTGCGGTAGCGGCAGATGCCGTAAGCCACAATGAGTTGCTTCCTCGCAAGATGCGACAGGGTGGCGCCGGCCGGGAAATTCCCGGCCGGCGTCTTTATTTTTGCGGCAGGCCGGACGGTCTATCGGTCTGGTCCGATCCCTTGCTAAATCCATCAATTTGCGACTCGTTGATAGATCTCATCGGGCTTTGGCGCCTTTTAACTTGGGAGTGACGCAGCGACCTTTCAATGGACGGTCGGCAGGCAGGGCCGGCCACGAGGAGATCCCGATGATGCGACAGCTCGAAACCTACTCTGTGGTAATGGTCCTTCTTTTCTTGTTCTGTGGCGCCTCATCGTTAGCCGCCAGCACCGGCTCCGGTAGCGATGCCGAGCTAGTCGATCAGGCAGATCTGATCGTCCTTGGGCGGGTGCTGGAGGTCGAGCTCGGTGTGCCGGCCGGCCAACCGATGAGCACCGGGCAGGTGGCGGTCGACGAGGTGCTGGCGGGTACGCTGACGGCTAGCCCGCTCACCTTCACGGTGGCCGCGGCAGTGCCGCTCTACGCCGGCGATCGGGTGCTGCTGTTCCTCGGCGAGCCGAGCAGCACCGGCGAGTTTCCAGTGCTGGCGGCCGGTGCCGGCGCCTTGCATCTCGGAAGCCTCGGTGGCGAAGACGTGGCGTGCCGCAAGCTGCGTACGGCGTTCGAGGCCAGCCTGGAGGCGGGGCTGGCAGCCGGCGAGAAGGTCGTGCGGGAGCTCGACGCGCTCCAACGCTGGATTCGATTGCGTCGCGCGGGAGCGAAGGCCGGGTTCGACGGCCTGCGCACGGTGTCCGCGGTAGAGCGGGCGGCTATCGAAGGGGCGCTGCCGCCCAAGGTCAGTCCGTTCGCCACCCTCACCGACCCGCTCGGCGACAATTCGTCGGTGGCGGACATGCTCTCGGCCACGGTGCGCGCCAATGCCACCACGCTGTTCGTCGACGTGCGTTTCCGCAATCCGGGTTTCGGCCCCGAGGCGCGGGTGTCGCTCAGCATCGACGCGGATCATAATCCGGCGACGGGCCGCACGTGGGGTGGTATCGGCGGGCAGATCGGCACCGACTCGCTGATCAACTTCGGCGGTGCGGAGCTCGGCGACCAGGCTCGAACCACCATCGGTATCGGTGGCCAGACGACCGAGACCGGCACGTTCCCAGCGACCCCGCACCGACGACAGCTTCAGCTTTGCGGTACCTCTGGCCGCGATCGCCGATGACGGCTTTTTCGATTTCAAGTTCGCGGCTCAAAACGGCAGGATCGCCGGTCTGGTCGATCACATGCCTGACTGGACGTCGCCGGCGGCGAGTACCGGCGTGGGCGCGCTAGTGGCGCCGGATGGGCTACAGGCGACCGTGATG
>JBCCEE010000549.1:0-5539 GCA_039030415.1 Acidobacteriota bacterium | reverse complement strand
CGCGGGTGAAGCGCTCTTCGGAAGCTGCAAACTGCAGCTGGCCGTCGCGCATCAGACAGCAAGACGACTCGTGATAGAAGGCGGAGAGGCCTAAGATGTTCATAGCCGCTGGGATGAGCTCGTGCGACAGGGCAAGGCGAGCATCTCGATCTGCCGGACCTCGATCTGCCTGGCCTCGACCTGTGTGGCCTCGACCTGTCTTGCCCCGACCTGTCTTGCCCCGACGGGGTTGCCGGGCGCGGTGGGATTCTATCCGCGCCGGGCGCTGCGTCGAGCGCTTGGCTCGAGCCAGCTGACCGCAGCAAAAGCGTGGGAATCGCCACCGTACGGTGGCGATTCCCAGTGGCGGCTGAGTGCAGACTCAGCGGCTTGGCGGTAGAGCCTGGTGAGGAATGATCTGAGATGAGCCTGTCGCAGCCCTTGGCAGGTAGGCAGGTTGGCTAGACAGGTTCGGGTCTACCCTAGGCGATGCCGCCTGCGAAGGCGGCTGCCCACTTCGAGCTGGCGTTAGCCGCCGCCCGAGCCGCCGCTTTGATCCTCACCCGACGGCCCGCTCTCTTCTTCGTGAAGAATCCAACTATCCTTACTGTAAGGTGCGTCCATAACAGTCTCCTTCATGGCAGTCACTTGAATTCCCTCTCCTCCCTCTGCCTCCTGTCTAGACTCACGATAGGGCCTGTTTGTTTACTGCTCACCGTGCTTTTCTCCGATTCAGAGAATTGGCAGACGCCATTCTCCCTGCAGGATAAATCCTGCCCAATAGTACGGGGCCTGCCAGCGGGCCTCACTGGCGATCGCCATTTGAGCCGCGCGTAACGCTGCCGCCGGAGACTGCTTGTCGACCAGGAGCTTGCGGTAGAAGCTCGCCATGAGCTCGGCGGTGGCTTCGTCGTCGACGCTCCACAGGCTGACGATCACGCTCGCGGCTCCGGCGTACATAAATCCTTGGGTGAGGCCGAGCAAGCCCTCACCGCGGATCTCGGCTCCGAGGGCTGTCTCGCAGGCGCTCAACACCACCAGGTCGGCGGTCAGCTCCAGGTTGTAGATCTCGTGCGCGAAAATAAAGCCGTTGACCGGGCGCCCCGCGGCATCGACCTGCGAGACGATCAGACGCGAGAGCTCGGGGTGAGCGGTGTTGAGCTCGCCGTGGGTAGCGAAGTGGAGGAACTGCGCCGAGGCGAACCTACCGTTCATCACCGCTTCGCGATTGGCCTCGAATCCCAGGGCGGCCAGGCTTTCGCTAGGCTCGACGAGCCTCAGGATGTCATCGGCCTCCTGCCGCGAGAAGATCAGGCGGTCGTAGGTGCGTGGCTCCAGCGTGGCGGTGCCCCGCACGCTGGGTGATGCGGGCTCTGCTGCGGATGGGTCCGCGAGACGCGGATCATTGGAGCTGAACACGGGATCTGCCAGCACCGCAATCCTGGTGGTGCCGGTGGGCCGCTTGGCGAGCTGCTTGCGCAGGGTCGCTAGGGTCGATGCCGAGGGCATGCTGACGATCTCGTGACGCGCAGCCAGTGGCTCCTGCGGTTGGCCTGCCGGAGCGGGATCGGAATCTGAAGCGTGGTCTTCGGGCAGAGGCAGCGCGCCGAACGGGATGTACTGCAGGGCACCCTCGGTCACGATCAGCAGTCGCTGGGTCGTGAGCAGATGAGCGATTGGACGGATCACCAGGTCGCTGAGCCGTCCGAGCATCAAACCGGTCTGTTGGCGGGATGCCGTGTGGTGATCTGAGCTCAAGCCGCGGTAGGCCATCTTGGCGAGCTGCTCGATCTGTCGAGCCGGCGGCAGCACGAAGCTCTGGATCTGGTCTGGAGTCACCACCCACAGGTAACTGCGGTCTTTGCCGAGGTCGATCTCGATCAGCAGCGTCTCGTCGTCGACCACCTGCTGCTGGATCGCAGCCGCCCCGAGCGGTTGCGGCTGGGTCAGCGCCGCATACTGCGGACTCGTGCCCCGGATCTCGCCCTGCACTCTGCCATGCTCTACGAAGCTCTCGCGCAAGCGCCGCTCGATCTCAGCCAGCTGCGGCGAGCCGGCGCCGCCTTTGAGCTCCAGGAACTGAAGGCGCTGCTTTTCCAGGGTCTCGATCTCCTGCTCCAACAGCCGCTCCCGCTGGCGCAGCTGGGGGTCGGCTCCGCGCTTGAGGTCGAGACCGCTCTCGTGCAGTGCATCGAGCTGAGAGCGTGCGCGTGCGCGCTCGCTGACGGTCAGAGCTTGGGCATCGTAGCCGGCCTGTGGCTGTTGGCGATGTAGCTCCATCAGCAGATCGACGTAGGCGTCGAAATAGCTTTGCTTGGTGGCGAAGTAGGCGTAGCGCAGGGAACGGCTGTGAGGCTCCTCGCGCAGGCCTTCGATCTCGTCTAGTGCCGCCTCGAGCAGGTCACGAGCGATCAGCAAGCGGTCGCGCTGGCGCTCCACCTCCGCTTTCCCGCGTAGGCCTGTGATCCGCAGGTGGCGGTTCTGGGTCGCCTCGAGCCGCGCTAGAGCTTGATCGAAGAATGTGCCGGCACGCTCGATCTCGTCGCGCTCCACCAAGACCCAGCCGATATTGTTCAAGGTCCGGGCCGCATTCCGATGGTCGCCCAGGTCCTCGAAGATCTTAAGCGCTTGCTGGTAGAGACGCAGCACCTGTTCGCGGTGGCCCAGACGTTCGTTGGTGATCGCGGTATCTGAAAGAGCGATCGCCTGCAGCCGGCGGTTTCCGGCCTGGCGGCTCAGCTTCAAGGCTTCTTGATGGGCCTCCAAGCTACGGTCCAGATCGTTCTGTCCGGTGTAGGCCTGCCCGATTGCCGACAGAGTCGAGGCCTGCCCTTCGATATCATCGTGCTGTCGACGAATCCTCAGCGCCTGGTGAAAGTTGTCCAACGCCTCCTGCGTCAAGCCGGTTGACAGATAGCTCTTGCCAAGATTGTGAAGCGTACGGGCTTCTTCTCTGAAATTGTTCAGCTGGCGGTAGCGTTCCAGGGCTCGGCTGTAGTACTCGACCGCCTGAGAAGATTCGCCGAGAACCTGGTGGGACAGGCCGAGGTTGTTGAGCGTCCGGGCATCGCCGAGGGCGTCGCCGGCTTGGTGGCGCAGCGGAAGCGCCCGCTGGTAGAGGGCGATCGCAAGCTGCGCGTCGCCTTTCTGAAAGTGTAGCCATCCGAGCCAGTGCAGGACCGTCGCCTTGAGCCAGGCGTTGGAGTCGTCCTCCATCATCTGCAGGGCCGCGTTGAACTCGGACATGGCTTGCTCCTGGTCCTCCTGCATTTGGCCCAGGCGATAGTGACCGACCGCCAGCCGCGCCCGATCTCCGAGGGTGCGCCAGACGTCCATTGCGGCTCGAATCTCAGTCTCAGCCAGATCGTGATCCGTCGAGACAGTGGATTTGCGCAGCCTCTCGCCTTCTGAGTAGTGCCGCTCCGCGACAGCGCGCTGGCGATCGGTTAGGGTCGCCGGCCGTCGCTCATCGATCCGAACGCGGTAGCTTCCCGGGACCTCGGCGGCTCCCAAGGCTGTGATCGTCAGCAGATGATCACCCGGCTCGCCGACAACCCACAGCACCTCTTCGGTCTGGGAACGGCCGGTAGGCTTGTCGCAGCGGATCAGCAGCTCACCATCGGGGGCAATCAGCTTGACCACCACGTCGACTCCGATCTGATCGACGACGAAGCTCAGGAATTCACCGGCTTCAGCTGGCACGAGGTAGTGGTGAGAACCTCCTCCGAGCAGCTCGCCTTCGACGGGCGTTGCTGGAGCCGGGCGCGGCGTGTCGTCGGCGAGGGGCCCTGCGACAGCGCTGTCCGGAGCACTGACCGACGGCGTGTCTGCAGAATTCCGAGGGGCTTCAGAGGCCTCGCCGCACCCTAGACCCGCCAGAATGCTGCCGATCAAAGCAGCACAACGCCAGCGGCTGCTGGGCAGACCTCGCCTCAGGCGGCGCAAGCGCACCGCAAGCGGCAGCAGTGGGGCAGGCTTCGAGAGGGCGACGGCGGGTTCTCCGGTTCGACGACTTGGGTCGAGCGGCCGGAGAGATCTTATCGCTAGCTCAGGCTGATCGGATAGGTTTCTAGCAGGGTCTCGCTGGCGTCGTCGGAAACTCCGAAGAGGCGGAGCTCGTAGGCACCGGCCGGCAGGGAATGCGCGGGCAGAGCTAGCGTGAAGTTGCCGAATTGCGTCGGTTGCATGCCGTCGATGCGCTGAACTTCCACACCTGAGGCGTCGAGGATCGCGAGTCGGTAGCTATCGTGCTCGACCAGCTTTGCCAGGTTGAGAATCAGCGTCACTGGCGCATCGCTCGCAGGCACCGGAGTCTGGACATCGGCACCTCGCGCGCTGCGCTGCCGAGAACCTGGAGTGAGGTCGAGAATCAGGGCGTTGGCGTGGGGACGCGACAGCTCGGCGACGCGAGCGTCGAGGCGCGTGATCTCTTGCTGCTGGGTGCTCCACTGAGACAAACCCAGGATGGCAAAGGTAGCCGCGGCGGCGAGCGCGACCCAGGTCGAGCGCTGCGGCCGGGTGCTGTCGACCGCTTTGGGCTCGGTCTCGAGCTGGTTCTGCAGAGAGCGCCAGACGGCGGCTTGCTCGAAGTCTGAGACCTCACGGTCAGCGTTGTCGGCCGGTTTGGCGAAACGATCGAGATCGAGCACCAGGTCGAGGCAGTCGCGACAGCCCGTCAAGTGCTGCTGCAGGCGTTTGTGCTCGGAGGGCGATACCGTTCCGGCGTGGTATGCGATCCACGTGTCGACTCCTGGATGGCGGGAGGCGACCCTGGCGGTCGAAGATGGAGTGGCAGTGGATGAATGGTCAGTCATGGATTCCCTCGCCGTGCAAGTGGGACATCAGAGCTCGACGTCGCCGAATGATTCCTTCAGTTTTTTTCGAGCCTGAAACAGGTGAACCTTGACCGTCTCGATCGATCGACGCATGACGACGGCAATTTCGCGATAGCTGAGATCATGGTAGATCCGTAGCTCGGTACATCGGCGCATTTGTTCCGGCAGCTCATGGATAGCTTGGCGAAGCACCTCGTGGCGCTCGGTCTGGAGGATTCTCTCGAGAGGCGATGCATCCGGCGAAACGGCGACCATTTCGTCGTCTTCCCAGGCGGATTCCAAGTCCTCAGAGGCTCGCGAGCTCTCTGAGCTTTTTTCTTCTGCCTTGAGACGACGAAGCCATTTCAAGTACGTATTGAACGCTATTCGGAACACCCAAGTGCCGAACTGGGCCTCTCCGCGATAGCCCTCCAGTCCTCTATAGACCCTCAGGAATGTTTCTTGGGTTAGGTCGAGGCAATCTTCGGGTGAAGAAACTCGTTTGGCGAGGAAGCTGCGGGTCGGCTCATAGAAGGTATCGAAGAGATATTTGAACCGCCGATCGCGTTCGATGCCGTGCTGAAAGTCGTCGACCGCCTGTTCGATTCGCTGGCGTCGAGCGGCGACTTCCGGCTCGTCATCCTGGTGGCCAGGACTGACCTCGGTAGGCTCACCGTCTGGGCTGGCCGCATGATCCTGGTCCACGGAATCGTTCCTCGTCTACTGTGACGGCGTTGCCCGATCGG
>JBCCEE010000548.1:0-5564 GCA_039030415.1 Acidobacteriota bacterium | reverse complement strand
GACACCGTCACCGGACCGTCGGCGTTGGATATTTCGAGCACGACCGGCTTGGAGCGCGGCACTTCGGACGGTGCCGTGGTCGCCGCCGGGATGTGGGCAGTTGTCGGTTCGGGCGAAGTGACCGGGTTGCGCTGGAGAATCAGCAGCGCCAGCGCCGCGGTGACGACGGCGGCCGTCGCCAGCCGCCAGCCGTAGCGCCTTGGCCGTCCAGCCGACGCGTCGAGTGCCTCGGAAGCCGGCGCCTCACGCGCCGCCAGCGCGGTCTGCACCAGGCGCCGGGCGGCGCGTTCGGCCGCTTCAGGGGCGTCGAGTGCTCGCCGTAGCCGGGTGTCGATGCGTTGGGACGGGTCCGAGCCACTATCGGGCGTAGACGGTCTCATGAGCGTTCCTCCAGCAGATGACCGAGTTGCTGGCGCGCCCGGTGGACGCGCATCTTGAGGGCGGACTTCGAGATACCCAGAACCCCGGCGGCGGTCTCGGTGTCGAGCTCGCCGGCCGCCACCAGCAGCATCGCGTCGCGCAGCCGTTGGGGCAGTCGATCGAGAGCGCCCAAGGTGCGCTCGAGGTCCGAGCGTGCGAGCAGCGTCGACTCCGGATCAGGGCGCGGGCTGTGGCCGTGCATCACCCGCTCCAGCGGCTCGAGCCAGCGCTGGCGCAGGATCTGACGGCTCAGCCGACGCCTGGCGATCACGAACGCGAACGCTTCCGGCGACTCCGGCGGGCCGTGCCGTCGCCAGCGCGCCACCAGCGCGGTGAGAGCCTCCTGAGCGCTCTCTTCCGCCAGCTCAGGACTGGCGGAGCGTCCGCGACAGTAGCGCAGCAGGCGGGGCGCCAGCTCGCCGAGGGTCGTCTCGAGATCCATGCCATGAGAGTACCCGCGCCCCCACATCGGTCACAAAAAACTTGGCCCGCAATCGATGCCGGGTTCTCGACAGGCACAGTTTCAAGCTGGAATCCCGTTAAAATCCTCAGGCGGCGCCCCGCCGGCGCCGAACTTCACAAGGAGAGCTTCATGAACCGTTCCACCACCGCATGGCTGAGTCGCTGTGCGTTCCTCGGTTTGATCGTGTCGAACACCCTGCCGCTCTTGGCCCAAGAGCCCAAGCCGGATCCTGCTACGGAAATGGCTCCAGCGATCGAGCTGGCACCGGAAGTCGAACCGGGACCAGAGATCGAGCCAACGCCGGGCGCGGAGCCAGGGGTCGTGCTTCGTCATCCACAGGAAGTGCACTTCGGCGAGGTGCGTCAGCTGACCTTCGAAGGCGAGAACGCCGAAGCCTACTGGTCTCCGGACGGCAAAGACCTGATTATGCAGGCGACGTTCCCGCCGCACGAGTGCGATCAGATCTTCCGTGTCGATCCCAACAAGCCGGGCGAGCTCGAGATGGTTTCGACCGGCAAGGGGCGCACCACCTGCGCGTTCTACCATGCCGACGGCGAGCGCATCCTCTACGCTTCCACCCATGAAGCCGACGCGGCGTGCCCGCCCAAGCCAGGCTTCTCCCAGGGCTACGTTTGGCCGCTCTATCCGGGTTACGAGCTCTATAGTGCCAAGCCGGACGGCACCGACCTGGTGGCGCTGACCGACAACGACGTCTATGATGCTGAAGCGACCGTGTGCCGAACCGACGGCTCGATCGTCTTCACCTCCACCCGCGACGGCGACCTCGATCTCTACCGCATGGACGCCGACGGCTCGAACGTCAAGCGCTTGACCGAGGCTCCGGGCTACGACGGTGGCGCGTTCTTCTCTCACGACTGCGAGAAGATCGTGTGGCGTGCATCGCGTCCCAAGGCTGGCGAGGCGCTCGACGACTACCAGCGCTTGCTGGGCGAGAACCTGGTGCGGCCCGGCAAGCTCGAGCTGTGGGTGGCGAATGCTGACGGCTCGGAAGCGCAGCAGATCACCTACCTGGACGCCGCCAGCTTCGCGCCCTACTTCTATCCCGAAGGCGACCGCGTGCTGTTCTCCACCAACTACGGCGATCCCAAGGGCCGCGAGTTCGATATCTGGGCGGTCAATGTCGACGGCACCAAGCTCGAGCGCATCACCTTCAGCCCTGGCTTCGACGGCTTTCCGATGTTCTCGCCGGACGGCCGCTACCTGGCTTTCGCCTCCAATCGCAACCAGGCCAAAGACGGCGACACCAACGTGTTCGTCACCCAATGGCTGCCGGGCACGGCGCCGGTCGCCGACGTCAAGGGCGAAGCCGATCGTCTGATGGCCGCGGTCGAGTGGCTGGCTTCGGACGATCGCGAGGGGCGCGGCCTCGGCACCAACGGCCTCGCCCAGGCGACTAGCTGGCTGGTGTTTCAGATGGCGGCGGCCGGCATCGAAGCCGGGATCGACGGCGACTTCCGTCAGGCCTTCGACGTGCCGATCCGCGTCACCGCCACCGACGCCACTTCGCTCAGGATCAACGAGGTGGCGATCGCCGCCGCCAGCGCTGGCCAAGCGGAAGACGGTTCCGACGCCGTGCCCGGGTACGGCGTGGCCTCGTACGCTTCGGCGGGAAGCGTGGAGGGTGAGATCGTGCCGGTGGGCTACGGTATCTCGGCGCCGGATCTCGAGCATGACGACTACCAAGGGCGTGACGTCACCGACAAAATCGTCCTGGTGCGCCGTTTCGTGCCGGCCGGGGATACCTTCTCGGATAGCCAGGTCTCGCGGCGCTATGGTGACCTGCGCTACAAGGCTTTCACGGCACGCGAGCACGGCGCGGCCGGCGTGCTCATCGTCGATCTGCCGGAGGTCGGCGAGGGTGAAGCCATGCCGGACGAGGCGCCGCTGCCGCGTCTGCGGGTCGACACCCGCGGCGACGCCGGCCTGCCGGTGATGGTGCTCAGCCGGGCCGTCGGCGCGCCGCTGTTCGAAGGCAGCCACCGCGCCAGCATGACGGTCGAGCTCGACATCGAGCATGAGGCGACGCACAACGTCGTCGGCAAGATCTCCGCCGGCGAGGGCGCGCTCCCGGGGGCGGTAGTGATCGGCGCCCATTTCGATCACCTCGGCATGGGTGGCGCCGGTTCGCTGGCGCCTGAGGCCAACGAGCCCCACAATGGCGCCGACGACAACGCCTCCGGCACCGCCGCCCTGCTCGAGATCGCTCGCGCGGTCAAGGCGCGGCAGAGCGAGCTCAAGCGCGACCTCTACCTGGTGGCCTTCTCAGCCGAAGAGTCCGGTCTGCGGGGCTCCACGCACTTCACTCAGAATCCGCCGTCCGGCGTCACGATGGATGACGTCGTGACCATGGTCAACCTCGACATGATCGGCCGCCTGCGCAACAACCGCGTCTCTGCCCTGGGCGCTGCCTCGGCCGAAGAGTGGGCCGAGATTCTGCCGCCGCTCTGCGAGCAGGCGAGGATCGGTTGCGCTTTGGGTGGTGATGGCTTCGGGCCGTCGGACCAGACGCCGTTCTACGCGGCTGGCGTGCCGGTGCTGCATTTCTTCACCGGGGCCCACGACGATTACCACAAGCCATCGGACGACGCCGAGCTCCTCAACGCCGCCGGCGCCGCCCGCATCGCCGCCCTCACCGCCGACGTAGCCCTGGCTGTCGCCGCCCGCGAGGAGGGACTCACCTACCAGGCCGCCAAAGCTCCCGAGCCGCGCGGTGACGCCCGCTCCTTCGGCGCCTCCCTGGGCACCATCCCCGACTACGCCACCGACGGCGTGGTAGGCGTCAAGCTCGCTGGAACCCGCCCCGGCGGCCCGGCCGAACAGGCCGGCTTCCTGCGCGGCGATGTCCTGGTGGAGCTCGCCGGTCGCGAAGTGCGCGATATCCACGACTTCATGTTCGTGCTGCGTCAGTCCAAGCCCGGCGAGACCGTCAGTGCCGTCGTCGAGCGCGAGGGCGAGCGCGTCGAGCTCGAAGTCACCTTCGGCAAGAGTCGCGGCATGCGCTGAGAGATTCGCAGAACGCTGCCGAGATGTTGGTCTAGCGTCGCCATCACCGTGCTACTGGGAAGCTCTGTGCAGAGCTTCCCGGTAGCTATTTCAGAGCCGACTCTGGACCGACAATCTCAATCCCATCGGACTCAAAACGCAGCCAATCGTCCACATCATAGGTGTGAACCCGGGAAACACCGGAGCAGAGTGCCATCGCCGCGTGGCGGGCATCGTGAATTCGGCGAGCCGTCAGAGCCTTGCTTGCCGCTAAGCTGAGCATGAGGACGGCGGCATCGGGACCGTCGTCTAAGAGCACAATATGGGAGGGTGGCTGAATCAAGAGGCGGACTGCGTCTGCCGCGGTCGCTGGAGTTTGGCGAGGCTTGGCCCCGATCCAAGTCAGGGCTGCGTAGACTTCGCTCAGGATGCCGAGTGTTGTGCAAGCGAGAGTCCTTCCTCGCCTAGCAGCTTCTACGAGCGGTCGTGCCTCTACGTGTCTCGGGTCACCTTCGAGCAAGGCTCCGATAAAAACCCCAGCATCGAACAGAACGTGTTCACTGAGGTTCATCGTAGATTGCATCTTTCCAGCCTGCTGGCACGAAGCCCTCAAGCACTGGCAAAGGCTCGAGAGTTTGCTTTGGCTGGATGATGACTTCCTGGCCACCGGGCATCTTGACCGTCAAGATCTCTTGCTCTTTCAAGACGGATTCGAGGACCTGCTCCAGAGAACGGGCCTTGAGCTCTTCGATGGTCAGGGTCATGATCTTGGCTCCAGATGGGGTGGCTCCACACCCTAGGACTCTAGCATGAGGTACTGCCGGGTGCGCTGTCTGGCAACATCCCGACGCAGGTCGCGTGGATTCCTTACATGTATCCTTTCCGGCTCGTCTACCGTCAAGAGCTGCCGTTGAGGCTAGCGGCAGCGTCAAGCTTTTGACGGCTCGGGTCCCAAGCCGCGCGTCAGGGTCCTGAAGGCCAGCGAGGCAGCGTCTCGCGGCGCGACGGCGCCTTCTCGGACGGTTGCCCAGGCCGCCCAGATCAGAGCTTCGAGCGTCGCGACGATCCAGGCGGTCGGTAGCTCGGCGGCGAACAAACCTTCTCGCTTGGCGTGCTCGACCAATTCGGCGGTTTCTCGCGCTTGGCGCTGCGTTTGCTCGACGACTTCCGGGTCATCGATGCGCTCGGTCGTCAGGAAGTGGTAGCGATCTCCGAGCGGCACGATGGCCTCGAGCATGCCGAGCAGGGCTTCTTCGCTGTTCGAATCTCGGGCCAAGATCGGTGCGACCGCGGCGTCGGTGCGCTCGATCGCCTCGAGCGCGAGCTCACGCACCAGGGCCTCGCGGGTGGGGAAGTAGCGATAGAGCGTGGCCCGCCCGACGCCCGCGGCTTCAGCCAGCGCCGCCATCGAGGCGCCTGGGTTCTCGGCGAATAGCAGGGCGGCGGCGTCCAGGACGGCTTCGCGGGCCGAGCGGCGAGGGCGATGTTTCCGTGGGTTCATGACGTCTCCTCGAGCCTTAGAGAATAGCGTTGGGGATATGTGAGAGCCATCGTCGAGCCTCAAATAGCGGCCGGCCGCAGCTCCACCGCCATGCTTCGGAACGACCGCTCGGGTTGGATAGGAATAACAAAATTCAATGTTGTTCTCACTTCAGACGCTTTTATCGTAGGCTCTCAT
>JBCCEE010000547.1:0-5598 GCA_039030415.1 Acidobacteriota bacterium | reverse complement strand
TTCTTCCTCAGCGGCCAGGAAGTCGATGAACTTCAGCCGCGCTGCGTCAGTGAGAGTAATATTCAGATCGCTCATGGCGTTGTCTCGTTGGGCTTTGTCTCGCTGGACGTTGTCTCGCTAGGGCGTCGTAGGCGAAGAGTTTCAGTCTCACTATCTTAGATCGCAATAGGTCGTTCGGACCACGGCAATGTTTGGATGCCGCGCAGGGCGTAGGGTTACAGCCCGCCGAGCTGCTGCTGGATCTCGGGGGGAGTGGCGATGCCGCCGGCGCGGGCGGTCTCGAAATGTCGGCGCGCCGAGTCAGTGCGGCCGAGGGCGAAGTGCATCATGGCGAGCGCGAAATTGAAACGCGGGTTGTCTGGAGCCAGCTCTACCGCGCGCTCGAGGGCACGGCTGGCTTCTTCGGGCCGGCCGGCGTTGTCGAACACGATGCCGAGGTTGAAGTAGGCGTCGGCATAGTCGGGATCGATCTCGAGTGCTCGCACCAGGTACTGGCGAGCGGTCTCGAGCTCGCCGCGTCCCGCGTGGTAGATGCCGAGGTTGTTGCGCGCCTCGACGTGGTCGGGCTCGGCCTCGATTGTGGCCTTGAAGGCGGCGACGGCGCGGTCTTCGTCGCCCCGTTGGCTGTGGACGACTCCCAGGTTGTAGTGCGCTTCAGCGAACGATGGCTCCGTGGCGGTCACTCGCTCGAGCTCGCGCACGGCATCGTCCAGTCGACCTTGGCGGCCGTAGGTGATGCCCAGGGCGGTGCGCGTCGCGGCGTTTTCGGGCTCGGCCTCGAGCTGGCGCTCGAGCGTTGCGATAGCTTTGTCGAACCTGCCCAGCCCTCGGTAGACCAAGGCGAGCTGCCCCTCGACCTCGCTGGCGTCGGGCTTCAGCTCGAGGGTCTTCTCGAAGGCGGTGAGGGCCTCGTCGAAGCTGCCCTGGCGGCTCAGCAGGACGCCCAGGTTGTAGAACGCTTCCGGGTAGTCGGGACGCAGACGGATCGCCGAGCGCAGGGCGTCAGTACCTTCAGCTAGACGATCGAGGTGGCCGTAGACCACGCCGAGGTTGAAGTGCGCTTCAGGTGATCCCGGGTCGAGCCGAGCGGCGCGCTCGAGCTCGCGGGCAGCTTCCTGGTAGCGCCCGGTCTTCTGGTAGATGACGCCGAGGTTCAGGGCGACCTCGGGATGCTTGTCGAGCACTTCGGCGGCGCGCCGCAATGGCACCTCCGCTTCTGCCAGCTTGCCGGCCCAGCCCAGCACCTTGGACAGGTTGAGGTCGCGCTCGGCGTAGTAGGCGCGGTCGATCTCGCCGACGACGGACTCGTAGAGCGCTCGGCGCTTGGCCGGCGTCCAGTCGGCGGCGGGCTGGGCGACACCGCGCTCGGCCAGCAGCTCGATGACCTGCTCGGCGATCAGGCCGTGGGTGGCGATGTCGGGGTGGACGTGGTCGAGCAGGTACTCGTTGCCGAGGATGGCGTGGCCGTAACGCTGCCGGCTGTCGGCGGCGAGCAGGGCCGGCAGATCGATCAGCGGAATGCCCTCGCGCTGAGTGATCTCGCGCAGCTGGCTCGAGATTTCGCTCACGGCCCGCAGGGGTGCGACGTCGAAATCCCTGGCGCGCTCGAACGCCGCGTGCGCGGCGTCGAAATCTTCGGCGGCGAAGTGGGCGCGGGCGACGAGATAGTGCAGGTCGGCGTATTCCGGATCGAGCGCCAGGCCCTGCTCGAGCTCGACCAGCGCGCCGGCCGGATCATTGGCTGCCAGCCGGGAGCGGCCGGCAGCGAGGTGCTGCTCGAGAGCGGCGGTCTTGTCGGCGCTGGCGTCGAGTGGCGGCTCGGACTTGAAGGGCGAGAAATCCTTGAGGTTCGACACCGGATCGACGAAGACGAGGTCGACGTCGTGATCGCGGGCGATCTGCACCATCTGGCGCAGGTTGAAGGCGTAGTGCTCGAGGATAGAGCTTCGCAGCTCCGCGTCCCGGCGGTAAGTCTCGAGGCCGGTCCAGCCGTCGAGGCGCGTCTCGACCTCTTCGGCGAGCGCGCCCTCGGACGCACTGTCGGACGCGCCGTCGGAGGTGCTGTCGTCTGCCGGGTCACCAGCGCGCTGCCCGAGCCAGGCATCGCGAGCGAGGGCGAAGAAACGCCGTGAGTTGAGCCAGAAGCGCAGCCGCTTGAGCACCGGATTTTGATGAATGATGTCGGCGTAGGAGCGCTCTTCGAGAAACTCGTTGTGGCCGGTGTAGACCACGAAGAGATCGGGCTGATAGCGCACCAGCTCTTTCATCACCAGCACGACGCGATAGCTGGCGTAGGAGATGGCGCCGGCGTTGATGGCCTGCCAATCGCGGCTCGGATCGAGCGCGTCGAGGTAGAGCTCGAGCCAGCGTGCGAAGGCCACCTCGTCGTCATAGGGCCGGCCGGCGGTGGTCGAGCCGCCGAGGGCGAAGATGCGGTAGGCGTCGTCGGCCGTGTCGGCCGGGAACAGCTGGGCGTTGAAGAAGGCCAGCTTCTCGGGTCGCGTGGCGTAGACGACTCTACCGTTCTCCAGGGTCTTCTTCTCGAACAGATCCTGGCCGGGAGCGAAGCCGACGAAGGGATCCTGATAGCGGGCGGCGTCGCCGATACCGAACACGGCCAGAGTGCCTTCGAGCAGCGCCAGACCAAGGGCGAACAGCACCAGGCCGAAGGCGATCAGCAGCAGCCGCTGGCGCCAGGTGGTGACGACAGCGCCTTGAGAACCTGCCGGCTCGGAAGCGGTCGGCGGCGTGGCGTTCTGATCCTGGGCTGAGCTTGCTGCCGCGGATCTTGCTGCGCGCTTGGTTTTTTTCTTGGCCATGATCTGAGGGTCTCCGGACCGAGATACGGTATCGCAGGCAGCCGGCGCTGTGGGGTTACTTGGTGGACGACTTGACGAGCCCACGTCTTGACGAGCTCATGTCGCAATGGGCGGAGCGGCCGGTCTGGGGAGGAGTTACTATGGAGAAATTCCTGCGCACTGAGCCGATTTCATAAGGAGGCTTGACCATGGACCGTCTAAGACCATGAACCGTCGAACCCGGTGTCAGATGATCTTTGGACTGATCGTTCCGCTCTGGGGACTCGCCCAGATCGTTCCGCTCTGGGGACTCACCACACTCCCGAGTGCTGCTCAGGATGGTCCCAAGCTCGAGTCGATCTCGAATTTCTACGTCGTGCGCCATGCCGAGAAGACCGGTCCGCGAGGCGATGTGCCGCTGACTCGAGAGGGGCATTGGCGGGCCGCCGAGCTGCGTGAGCTGCTGCGCACCGTGCCGCTGGCGGCGGTCTACTCGACGGACTACCTCAGAACCCGCGATACGGCGGCACCGACGGCGGTATCGGCAGGGCTCGAGCTCGAGCTCTATCCGCCCGAAGGGCGGCCGCCGGTCAGCGAATGGGCCGCGGCGTTGATCGAGCGACACCTTGGCCAGAATGTGCTGATCAGCAGTCACTCTGGCGGGCCTCAGGACGCCTACAGCGTTGCTTCGATCGTCCAGGAGCTGACCGGCGAGCCGGTGGCGGCGATTCCCGAATCCGACTACACCAACCTCTACCAGGTCACCATCACCGAATACGGGGAAGGCGAAGCGCGTGAGCTGCGACGCCATCGACTGCGCCATCGTTTCGGTCCGTTGAAACAGCTCGGGACGGTGGCGGTCGAGGGTGAGCTCGTCCACGAGCGCGACGTGAGTGCGCTGCTGGCCATTGAAGATCTTCTCTTGGTGGGCGTGGACGAGGGCGATGCGATCCAGGTCCTGAAGCGAGTCGATCCGTCGCGTGCCATCATCAGTGCGAGCCATCGGCTCGGCAGCGGTAAAGAGCTCGACATCGAGTCGATGGCGCGGGTCGGAACCACGGTCTATGCGCTCGGCTCCCACTCTCGAACGCGCCCGAAGGTGGCGCCCTACGACCTCAAGACCCCTACGGCGCTCCTACCGCAAGAATCGGCAGCGGCTGCTGGCCGACTCGGTCAAAACCGAGCTGCCGCGGCGGTCGCTCTATCGCTTCACGTTCGATCCCACGTCGGCCACGCCGCTGCGCCAAAAGGTGGCGGTCGATCTCACCCAGACGCTGGCCGAGCACCCGATTCTAGGCATGTTTCACAACATACCCGGCAAGGAGAACGGCATTGACCTCGAAGGTCTGGCGGCGGTGGGGGATGCCCTCTACCTCGGGTTCCGCAGCCCGCTGCTGCGCTCGGGTTTCGCGCCGATCCTACGGCTGACCTTCGAGCGGCCGCAGGAGACCGAGCTGAGCTTCGTCGACCTCGGGGGGCGAGGGGTGCGCGAGCTGGTAGCGGTGGCGGACGGTTTCCTGATCGTCGCAGGCCCCTCCAACGATGCTCCGCTGTCGTACCTGCTGTATCACTGGGACGGTCACGACATGATTCCGGGCCGTCGCGGCGATGGCGATCCGGCGCTGGGTCGCGTCTTGCTGCTCGGCCGTATCCCGACCCCGCCGGGTGCCAAGGCGGAGGGTATGACCGTACTGGCCACCACCCCTGAGCACTACGAGCTACTCATCGCCTATGACAGTGCCGCCGGTGGCGGCATGAGAATTCTGCAGGCTCCCAGGGTTGCGGAAGATCCTGCGCGGCAGTAAAGTAACAAAGTTACTTTTATTGCTGCGGCCTGCTCCCGGGTCGCACGGAGACGCGGACGGTGGCGGACCGGAAAGGCGGTGAGCGTTGGGCAAGAGCAGCCTCGGTGAGCTCGAGCTGATGGTTTTGCTGGCGGTGATGCAGCTCGGCGAAGATGAGGCCCACACGCTGGCGATCGTCGACGCGATCCATCAGCGCACGGGGCGAGCGGTGCAGCGGGCGGCGGTCTATGTAACGCTCCAGCGATTGGAGAAAAAGAGTTTGGTGGCGTCGTGGCTGGCGGCGCCGCGGCCCGAGCGCGGCGGCAAAGGGCGGCGGCACGTGCGGGCCGAGCCGGCTGGCGTGCAGGCGGTGCGCGAGACGCGGGCGGCCCTGCAGAGCATGTGGCAGGGGCTGGAGCCAGCTCTGGGTGAGCCATGAGTGGGCTGCCGATCTGGGCACGCTGGGTCGTGCGTTGGGCGGTACCGGAAGACCGGCGCGAGGACGTGCTGGGGGATCAGCACGAACTGCACCGGGAGCGGCGACAGCGCATTGGCCGGCTCGGCGCCTGGTGGTTGACGTCGTGGGACGCTACCGTCTTGGCGGCGGCCTTCCTGCTCGAGTCGGTGCGTGAGCTGTGGACGGCGGTTGATCCCGGCTCGGCGTGGGGTGACCTGCGGCTCGGACTGCGCCTGGTGATGAAGCAGCCCCTGCTGAACCTGGCGGCGCTGCTGGCGCTGACCGCCGGTATCGGCGTCGCCACTGTCGGATTCACCTTCCTAGACACGCTGCTGTTCGCCGAGCTGCCCTATGAGAACGGCGATCGCTACCTGCTGATCGAGACCTATTCGAGCGAAAACGGTCGCCGCGTGCGTGGCGCGGAGCCAGCGCGCTTTCGCTTGCTGTCGGAACAGGCCGAAACCCTGGAGTTTGTCGGCGGCAAGGACCACGAGCAGCTCAACCTCTTCTACGGCGGTGGCGAGATGGAGCGCGTCACCGGTGTGGTGATCAGCGGCGG
>JBCCEE010000546.1:0-5599 GCA_039030415.1 Acidobacteriota bacterium | reverse complement strand
GTCGCCATCGTCCTGCAGGTCGGTGCGCGGGCCGTTGAAGGTGATCATGGGGTATTCCATGCCGCCCACCGGGCCATTCACCGACTGCGCCACCGGGTAGGGGTAGTCGAAGGAGTAGCGTGAATACACCTCCATGGTGTGAATCACCGAAGCCGTCGAATACTTCGACCACAGCGGCTCGCCTTCCTTGGGATAGAAGGACATCGCCATCACCTCGGGCTGCACTTCCCCACCCTGCTGGTAGCCCTGGGCGTCCCAGATGAATTTGCGCGAAGAGGCCCAGGCGAAATCGCGCACGTTATCAGCCTGGAAGCGCCAGGTCTTCGAGCCCGAAGCGCCTTCCCGTTCGTTCGCGAGCGCTTCCTCGGCGGTGACGATGAACACCGGTGCGTCAGCCGTGCGGGCTGACTCCAGCCTCTCGCGCTGCGTCGCGGTGAGTACGTCGTCCGGATTTTGCAGCTCGCCCGTGGAGGAGACGATGTGATCTTCGGGTACCGTGATGGCCACCGTGTAGTCGCCGAACTCCAGGGTGAATTCCCCACGACCGATGAATTCCTTGTTCGTCCAACCTTCGTAATCGGTGTAGGCGTGCAGGCGCGGAAACCACTGCGCGAGCAGGAAGATGTCGTTGCCGCCCTGGCGCTCGTCGTCCGGGAAATGCTCGTAGCCCGCGCGGGCCGAGACGGCGTTCTCTTCCACGATGTTGAACGCAAAGTCGATCTCGAATTCGGTGGTCTCTCCCGGGCTCAGCGGGTTGCGCAAATCGACCCGCAGATTGGTGCCGACCACCGTATGCGCCAGCTCGCCGCCGGCGTCTCGCACCGACGGCAGCTCGTAGCCCAAGGTGTGGTCGGCCATGAACTGTCGCCGGCGCAGCTCAGCCAGGCTGATCTGCGGAGGCTTGCCGTCTTTGGCGTCCTCCACCTTGGGACCCCGACGGCTGCTGTCGGCAAAGGCCGCGCTGCGCTCGGCCAGGGAGTCGTCACGAAAGCGATTCTGATCCAGCTGCAGCCACAGGAAGCGCAGCGTGTCCGGGCTGTGGTTGGTGTAGCGAATACGCTGTTTCGCCTCGAGGCGCCGCCGGTCCTCGATGAGCCGTACGTCGATGTCGTAGTCGACTTCCTGCTGCCAGTATTGGTGACCGGGTTCACCGCCCGCCGTACGGTAGGTGTTAGCCGTCGGAAGCACCTCGTCCAACTGGCGGAACTTGTCCTGGAATTCGCCCTTGGTCTGTTCGGTGACGGCCAGGGCTGGACTCGCGAAAAGCAGGGCTGCCAAAAACAGCCAGGGAGTGTTTCGGATCACTAAAAGAGCCTCACTTTCGTGGGTATAGAAGAGAACAGAACATACCTCAATAGACCTCGGGAAGATATCAGCGACGGGTACCAGGCGCGCTCGTCATGCTCACTCCTTACGAGCCGCGGCCGAGCGCAGATCTTCCAGCTCGAAGGCTTCGATGAGGGTGGTGGCCGGGCCGCTGCTCTGCTGGTTGCCGCCGATCACCAGCGCTCGCCCCGCGATGACGACGGCCGCCGAGTGGCGACGCGGAGTGATCTCGAGCTCGAGCCGCTCGAACCGGCCCGTCGGGGTCGTGTAGCGATGCACGGCGGACATTTGTTCGTAGTCGCCGAAGAGGTAGATCGAGTCGCCGTCCGCGACGGCGGAGAACGCACTGAGGGCGTACGGCAGATCCTCACGCTGCTCCCAGCGGCCGGTGCCGGGGTTGAACACCAGCACGGAGCGCATGGCGGAACCGTTGTAGCCACCGATCGCCCAGAGCTTGCCCGCAACCGCCACGATCTCGCCCTGTCGGGGGACGGGCAGCTCGGCCAGGCGCTCCCAGGCGCTCTCGCTTCCCTGCCTGAGCCGGAAAGTGGACTTCGAGAAGCCGCGGGGGTTCGTGAGCCCGCCGATCGCATAGAGGACCCCGTCGAGCTCCGCCATGCCCAGGGTGCGCAGAGCTTCAGGCAGGGCCGGCAGCTCCCGGAAGATGCCGCTCTCGAAGTCGAGCGTCTCGCAGGAAGAGACCCGGGCGCGAGTGAGCCCAACCTGGGTCCGACCGCCGCAGCTGACGAGAGCCCCCGCGATGAGCACCGACGCGTGATTCGCTCGGCGATGGAGTCCGTTGCTGAAGTAGGTCGACTCCAGCGAGGTGGGATCGATCCGCTCGATCGAGGAATGCAGCCCCGGGTGCATAAAATCCGGGCCATTGCGACTGCCGCTGGGAGCCCCGCCGTAGACATAAACCCATCGACCGTCGGAGGTCGCGCTCGCACCGTAGCGGGGAGCGATCAGGTCGCCCCGGCCCGTGGCGAAGGCGGTGCCATTGTCGTCCGCCGCCTCCACGCGGGCGGCCGAGCCGGAGGGAGGCTGAGCCCCGAACAGCGGGACGATCGCGACCCAACTCACCACCAGCACTGCCACCAGCATCCGGGGCCAGAGACCCCGTGACGGTCTTTGCGCTCGAGATATCACTCCGAGCCGCCCTTTGCGACGGCCGTCTCCAATTGAAGCTCGAGCGCCCGGGTCAGGTCCTCGAGCGTCGCATGGCTGGACTCCCGGCCTCCGCAGCGCAGGCGCCAATGGAGCTCGTCGCCGTCGACTTCGACGAGCGCCACCGCCTCCTCGCCAGCCTCGTGATCGACTCGAAAGCCGAGGCGCTCCAGGGCGTGTCGCGTCCACTGCGTCGACACGCCGCTGCCCGAGACGCCAACCCGCTCCCCGCTCGGCTGATTGAGCTCGAAGCGACCCGACGCGGGGTCGTATTCGAGCCCTTCGTGGCGGAACACCTCCGCCACCGAGCCGGCCAGCACGAGGTCTTCGGGGCAGCCGTCGTACACCTGTCCCTGGCGATCGATCATCCACAGATGATCCGCCGTGCGCAGCGCCAGATCGAGATCGTGCGTCGAAAGCAGAAGCGTTCGACCGCTGGTGTGGGCCAGCCTTCTCAGCAGCTGCATGATCTCGACGCGACGCGCAAGGTCGAGAAACGCGGTCACTTCGTCGAGCACGAGCACGTCCGGCTGCTGGGCGAGCGCGCGGGCGACCAGCACGCGCTGCTTCTCCCCGTCGCTGAGCTCTGCAACTCGACGCGCGGCAAACCCGTCGGTATCGGTCTCGTGCAGCGCTCGCGCCACCGCGGCCCGGTCGTCCTCCATGAGCTGGCCGGACCAGCGGGTGTGCGGCGCCCGACCCAGAGCCACCAGATCCCAAACCGTCAGCCCCCAGGTGTCGACCCGCTCCGTGAGCACGACGCCGAGTGCACGGGCGCGTTCGCGAGCGGAAAGCGTGGCGAGATCTCGACCGCCCAACAGCACGTGACCTTCGAGGGGCTCCTGCAGGCCACACACCGTGCGCAGCAGGGTCGATTTGCCCGCGCCGTTGGGCCCGAGCAGCACCGTAAACTGGCCTTCGCGCACGCACAGGTTCAGATCTGAAGCGATCCGCTTCTCCTGCCGGCGCGGCAGTCGATAGCCGATCGCCAACCCTTCGAGAGCGATCGCCGGCGCGCTCATGAGCTCTCCCGCGTGCCGTAACCGCGCAGCAGCAGGAGCACGACGGTCGGCCCACCCACCAGACCCAGCATCGCGTTGAGGTGCAGGAAGTGACGGCTCCAGGGCAGATGGACGATGAGATCGGCTAGCGCAGCCAGACCGGCGCCAACCAAGGCGGTGGCCGGCAAGAGAACCCGATGATCCGCGCTGCGAAAGAACACGCGAGCCAAGTGCGGGGCGAGAATGCCCAGGAACGCCACTGGACCGCAAAACGCGGTCACCGCGCCGGCGAGCACCGCCGCCACCGCCACCGTCGCGCGGCGACTGCGCTCGACCGCCAGCCCCAGCGTGTGGGCGTAGTTCTCCCCCAGCAGCAGGACGTTCAGAGGCTTCGCGAGCACGACGCTGCAGGCGAAGCCGAGCGCTACGATGGACACCAGCAGACTCCATTGCGAGAAGCCAACGTGTACGAACGTGCCGTCGTTCCACTGGGCAAAAGCCCGCGATTGAGCCGAGGTCGTGAAGTGCAAGACGACGCTGACCAGGCCGCTCGCCGCCTGGCCCAGCATGAGGCCACTGAGCAGGAGGGTCACGGCACCGACTCGAGGCGCTAGCGCCAGCAGCACCGAGGTCATCGCCAGGGCACCCAAGCCAGCCGACAGGGCGAGCCCGAGATTCGACAGCAGGCCGAGGCTGGCGAGCACGGTGCTGCCGAACGACCCCGAGATCACGACAAAGAGCGCGACGCCCAGCCGAGCACTATGCACCAGGCCGAAGAACCAGGGATCCGCGAGCGGGTTGCGAAAGGTCGTCTGGAGCAGCAGGCCACACACCCCCAGCGCTGCCCCGGCCGTCAGAGCAGTGAGGGTGCGGGGAAGCCGGAAGTCGAGCACGATGCGATGCCACCGATCCACCGAGGCGTCGAAGCCCAAGAGCAGCGAGAAGACATCGCGCAGGGGAATCCAAACGACCCCCAGCGCCAGCTCGAGCAGAAAGATGGCAGCCACGGCAGCGAGCAGAACCAGCCACGGCAGGGCTCCTACCCCCTGGGGGCGAAGTCTGTCGGCCGAAAGCGCGGGGGGCGAGGAAGCGCGCTCAGTCACGGATTTGTCCTCCCTTCGCTTCGCCCTCGCGCCGGCTGTTCAGCCTGCGATAGAAGCGAAGCTCTCGGTCACCGTGGGTCTCGGGGTGGAGAATCGCCATCAGGTCCAGCAGCTCGAGGTGCGGTTCGACCAGCGCGTAGTCCCACCAGGGATTGACGCCATGGGGATAGCCGACGTGCCCGACGAAAACTCTCCCCGAGCTCACGGCTGGCACGAAGGCGAAGCGCGGGTCGTCCACCGTGCGCTCTTCGAGTCGGTTGCCGAACGCGAAGTTCGGCCCGAGCAGCCAGACATCGGCTTCACGGGCGTCCTCGAGAGCCGCTTCGAAGGGCACCTTGATACTGGATTCGCCGCTGCGATTGCCAGCCGCCAGGTAGTGCCCCCCGGCATCTTCGATCATCTTCGCTCCGAGGTTGCGGCTGCCATGCAGGCTCCAGCCATCCTTCTCGGGCGCTCCGACGAGAACCCTAGGCTTGGCGTCGACAGGTCTCGAGCCGACAGGTCGCGAGGCCCCAGGTCTCGAATCCAAAGGTCGCGAGCCGAGGCGGCCGAGCTCGAGACGCGCTTGCTCGTAGGCCGCTTCGATACGGTCGAACGCCTCCTCCGCGGCTCGCTCCTTGTTGAAGAAGATGGCGAACAGCTTGAGCCATTCGGCGCGCGCCAGCGCCGACGGCTCGAGATGCTCGGCCATCGGGATGCCCGGAATGCCGAGGCGCCGATGGGTTGCGGATCGGCTCAAGCTCGCCGGGAAGTACCACTCGAAGTGCGCTTCGGTAGCGCGCTCCGCGATCGCCTCCAGGTTGAAGTTTCGCTTCAGCCTACCGGTCTCGAACAGCTCGAGGATCGCGGGAACGCTGGCGTGGGTGTGGTTGCCGAAACCTACCAGACGATCGACCACACCGAGCAGCTCCGCGGCCCGACCGTAGCGGAAGGTGCCGAGGCTGAAGCGAGTGACTGGAACCTGAACCACCAGCGCATCGCGACGAGTTTCAGGGATTGGGG
>JBCCEE010000545.1:0-5602 GCA_039030415.1 Acidobacteriota bacterium | reverse complement strand
GGGCGGACGGTACCTTCGAGGTCTTCCGGCACGACGAGGCCGATCCGACGAGTCTCGGAGCCAATGCGGTGCTGTCGATTCTGCGCGACCGTCAGGGGGAAGACCGCGGTGCGCTGTGGGTCGGAACGTTCTTTGGCGGGCTCAACCGTTTGGATCCGGAGACCGGTAGGTTCACGCGCTTCCAGCCGCAGCCCGACGATCTCACCAGCCTGTCGAATCCCCATGTCTTCGCTCTGCTCGAAGACCGCGGCGGCAGCCTTTGGGCCGGCACGTTCGGAGGCGCCAACCGCAGGGATCCCGGCGCGAGCGGTTTCGTGCACTATCGCCACGAGCCCGAGGATCCCGCTTCCATCGGCCACGACATCATCTGGAGCTTCTTGGAAGACAGCCAAGGGCGGATCTGGGCAGCGACCCAGGGTGGAGTCAGCCTCTACGATGCCGAGCGCGACGGATTTCACACCTACCGCCACGACGCCGAGGATCGCACGAGTCTGAGCAGCGAAGAAGTGCTCGTGGCGCATGAAGATCCCACTGGCCGCCTATGGTTTGGGACCACCGGTGGCCTCAACCTCTTCGATCCCGCTTCCGGCAGCTTCCGGGTCTACCGGGTCTCCAACGGCCTCGCCAACGACCTGGTCACCGGTATCGTCGACGGCAAGGACGGCGATCTCTGGATCAGCACCAAGGTCGGTCTGTCGCACTTCGAGCCGGAAACCGGGAGCTTCGTCAACTACGACCAGGGAGACGGAGTGCTGGCCGTGCCGCTGACCAAGAAGGCGGCCTACCGAGATCGCCAGGGCACGCTCTACTTCGGCGGCGTCAACGGACTCGTCCACTTCCGCCCCGAGCAGGTGCGCGACAACCTCAACGTGCCCCCGGTCGTGCTGACCGACATTCGAGTCGTCAATCAGGAAGTCGAGGTGGGAGAGGGGGAGCGGCTGCAGCGGCAGATCGGGGTGGCCGAGGAGCTGCGCTTGGGCTTTGAGGATCGCATTGTCACCTTCCATTACGCGGCGCTCAACTTTCGGTCGCCGGAAAGCAACCGGTATGCCTACATGCTGGAGCCGTTCGACGAAACCTGGAATCTGGTCGGCAGCTCCCGCACGGCGACCTACACCAACCTCGATCCGGGGGAGTACGTCTTCCGGGTGAAGGGATCGAACAATAGCGGGGTGTGGAACGACGAGGGACGGACGCTGCGCCTGATCGTCGAGCCGCCCTACTGGAAGACCTGGTGGTTTCGGGCCCTCGTGGGACTCGTCATCGTGGCGGCGATCTCCGGCGTGCAGGAGCTTCGAACGCGGGCGATTCGCGACCACAACCGGGCCCTCCAGGCAGAGATCGCGGAACGCCATCGCGTCGAGGCCGAACGCGCCACGCTGATGGTCGCAATGGAGGAGAAGCACAGCGAGCTCGAAGCCCAGAACGCCGAGCTGGAGCGCTTCACGTATACGGTCTCGCATGATCTGAAGTCTCCGCTGGTCACGATCCAGGGTTTCGTCGGCCTGCTGGCCAAAGACGCTAGAGCCGGGAACCTGGAGCGCATGGAGACCGACATCAGCCGCATCAAGCAGGCGGCCGGCATGATGAAGCGGCTGCTCGACGAGCTGCTCGAGCTGAGTCGCATCGGCAGGATCGCCAATCCCAGCGAGACGGTCGGCCTGAGCGAGGTCGCGCGCTGCGCCGTCTCTCAGCTGCCCGCGAAGTTGGGCTCACGCAGTGTCACCCTCAGGGTGGCTGACGACATGCCGGAGGTCGTCGTCGACCGCCTGCGTCTACAGGAGGTATTTCAGAACCTGGTCGAGAACGCCCTCAAGTTCATGGGCGACCAGGCCGCGCCGCGGATCGAGGTCGACGCGCGGCGCCAGGGCGAGGAGGTTCTGTGCTGGGTGCGGGACAACGGCATCGGCATCGACCCGCGCTACCACGAGCGCGTCTTCGGGCTGTTCGAGCGCCTCGAGGGACATCGTAGCGGCCAGCCGATCGAGGGCACCGGTGTCGGCCTGGCGCTCGTCAAGCGGATCGTCGAAGTGCACGGCGGGCGCGTCTGGATCGAGTCGCCTGGCCCGGATCGAGGATCGACGTTCTTCTTCACGATTGCTGGCGGGAGCGCGGCCGGCAGTGTTGCAGAAGTACCCGGCGGCGCAGACAGAGTCACGTGATCCAGCTGCGCGGCAGCGGACGCTCGGGAACGTCCTCCAGCAGTCCGCCGTGACCGAAGGCGGCGATGTCGGCTCGCGTCAAGCGGTCGCCGGCGAGGAGTCGCGGCAGCACGAGGTCGACGATGTTCTTCTTCGGGCTGCGGGCACAGCCCGGCGCGCCGACGATGGGGCGACCGCCATGGTAGGCGAGCAGCAGGAGGTTGCCGGGGTCGACGGGGGTGCCGTAGCTCTCCACGGTGCCGCCAGCGGCGGCGATCGCTCGCGGCGCGATGTCGCCGGCGTCCATGATGGCGGTCTCGCCGGCGAGGATGATCATGTCGGCCCCCGTGCCCAGCTGGCGCTCGAGAGCCCGGGCGAGGTCGGCTTCCGCGGTGTCGTCGACCAGCGGCACGAAGTCGATTTCTTCGAGATGGGAGCCCAGGGCGTCGAGCCGCGGACCCAGGGAGTCGCGAAAGCCATGGACGATGCGGTCGCGCGCCGCCGGAGCGCCGGACAGCACGAGGTGGACGCGGCGCTCGACCAGCGGGCTCAGGGACAGCATGCCGCCGTCGGCGATCGCCTCGGCGCGCTCGACCACCGTCGCGTCCACGGCATAGGGAATGATCTTGAGCGTCGCCACCATCTTGCCCTGGCGAACCGCGGTGTGGGTCGGCAGGGTGGCGAGGGTGACGCCTTCGCAGGTGTTGAGCTCGTTGAGACGCCCTAGATCGACCCGCACGAGTCCGAGCTCGCGCGAATAGATGTTGACCCGGCCGGTACTGGCCCGCGAGCGTCTCAAACCATCACCGGCCGCGGCTTCGGCGACGCGCGTCGCGGCGACGTCTTCTGCGACATCCCCCGGTTCGAGCCGCGCGACCCAAACCGTGCTCCTGCCGAGGCTGGCCAGCACTTCCAGATCGCCCTCGGTGAGCCGCTTGCCCTTGCGCAGCTTTCGTCGGCCCGTCTCCCCAGAGACGTTGTGCCCGAGGATCTGGCCGCTGGCCTGGGTGAGGGGGAGCTGCTCGAACTTCATGGCGATGGGTTGCGTCGGGTTCGGCTATTGATTGTGTCATGTCCGGGTCCCCGAGGTCCGGAACGCGCACGGCCCGGCTGCGGAATCTGCAGACCGCGCCTGCGGGATCTGCAGGGCTCGGGAGCCCAATCGGGGCTCGGGAGCCTGAACGCGCCCGACGCGCCCTGGTGTCGCGTGCTCGCCGAGATCTCCTGTGGCGGTGTAAACCTCAGCGTTATTGAGAGTTAGCGAGCTGTTTACCGCATGCCAAACGCTTGCGGGCGACCGCGTCCGATCATGGCACAACCCTTGCTTTATAGAAGGCCAGTCAAAGCGCCGGCGTCGCGTCCCATCCATCGACCTCCCCACATTGCGGCGCCGGCGCGACTTCTCGACCCGCAACGACTACGGTGGATCCCAGTCGGAATCTCGATTGCCCCTTCCTAAACGTACAGAGACCCGGTTTTATCGTCGATCGTGGTCTCTGCACGTTGCAGAGACCACGATTGACCTTCAATCGGGTATCCGCACGGTGCAGAGACCTCGATTTTGCCTCAATCGCGGTCTCTGTAAGGTGTCGAGACCACGATTTAGCCTCGATTGCGGTCTCTGCACGTTGCAGAGACCACGATCGACGATCCAGGGCTAACTTGCAGGAATCGAGATCTCGAAGCGAGCGCCACCCGCGGCACGATTGCGAGCTACGATCGTGCCGCCGTGCATGTCGGTGATGCGGCGAGCCACGCCGAGGCCCAAGCCCGTGCCTTTGGCGCGCGTCGTGAAAAACGGCTCGAAGATGCGCTCCTCGTCACCAGCGGGTAAGCCCTCACCGCGATCGAGCACGACGAAGTGCAGGCGATCGTCGACTGCGTAAACTCGAGCTTCGACGAGCTCCGCATCCGGCGCCGCCTGACAGGCGTTCCGCAGCACGTTGACCAGCAGCTGCCGCATTTTGTAGGGATCGAGCGACCAGGAGTCCGGGCAGCCGCTGGTGTCGACTCGGATGCGCTCGCTGTCCACCGCCTGCGCCGCGTCACGCAGCAGTTTGGCCGGGTCGACCGCCCGCAGCTCCAGCGGACCGGTCTTGGTAAAGTCGAGCAGATCCGCCGAAAGCACCTCGAGACGCACCGCTTCTGAGACGATTCGCTCGGCTTTGCCGCGCTCCCTGCCCGCTTCCGGCAACCGCTCGACCAGCAGCTGGGCGTGCCCCTTGAGGGAGGTGACGGGGTTGCGAATTTCGTGAGCGAGCACCGCCGACATTTCGCCGACCGCGTGCAGCTGGCGTTCGCGCTCGGCCCGGGGGGATCCGCCTGCGGTCTCTACGGCACGGGCTGCTGGCACCTCGGGATCGGGTTGGCGCCAAAGGCCGAGCGCGGTCAGCAGCAGCACGCCGGCTGCCAAGGCGCTCGCGATCATCAACGCCGTTGCGCTCTGCGCCAGCGAGGCCAGCGCCCCAGCGTCGATCTCGGTGGCGGGATCGGCGGCAGCCTGAGCTTGCAGGAGGGTCAAAGCCGCGAGTCCGATCAAGAGCAGAGCCGCCAGGACGCTGAGCCCGGCCAGAATGCGCTGCGAGCGGCGGGGATCGAGCCAGTTTCTCATCGACTCAGTATGCCACCGAACGGATGTCCCAGTGGATGTTCTATAGTCATCGGCGATCCGCTGAACGTCTCAAGGGGCTGAGGAATCATGGCACGAGTGCTCATCGTTGACGACGAGGAGGGAATCCGCGAGTTTCTGGCGGAAGCGCTGGAAGACGACGGGCATCAGGCCACTCGAGCCGAGGATGGAGTGGCGGCCCTCGGCGTGCTGGGGCGGGAGAGCTTCGAGCTGATGATCACCGACCTCAAAATGCCGGGCTTGGACGGCATGGAGCTGGTGCGCAAGGCGCGGGCGCAGCAGCCCGAGATGGAGGTGATCGTGCTGACCGCCTACGGCACGGTCGAAACCGCGGTCGAGGCCATGAAGCTCGGCGCGTTCGACTACCTGCAGAAGCCGCTATCGGGACCGGGAGAGCTGCGCCTGCTGGCCCAGCGGGCCCTCGAGCGTCGATCGCTGCTGACCCTCCGCGAGCGTACCCACCGCGAAGCTCCCGACGCGCCGAAATTGACCTACGGCGATCCGACCATGGCGCCGGTGGTCGCGGCCCTGCGCAAGGTGGCCGCGACCCGCGCCACGGTGCTGCTGCTCGGCGAGAGTGGTACCGGCAAGGAGGTCGCGGCGCGCGCTCTCCACCGCTGGAGTGAGCGGGCTGACGGCCCGTTCGTCGCCGTCAACTGTGCCGCCATCTCGGACACGCTGCTCGAGAGCGAGCTCTTCGGCCACGAGAAGGGTGCGTTCACCGGAGCGGCCAAGCAGCGGCGCGGTCGCTTCGAGCTGGCCGACGGGGGCACGCTCTTTCTCGACGAGGTCGGTGAGGTCCCGGCCAGTACCCAGGTCAAGCTGCTGCGCG
>JBCCEE010000544.1:0-5620 GCA_039030415.1 Acidobacteriota bacterium | reverse complement strand
GAGCCGCCATTCAGGAGCTCGCTAGAGGATGGCAAGAGCGTGAGGACACCAGAACACTTATCGTAGACAGAGCACAAAATGACCCTGACTACCCCACGAGAAGAGCCGCCATTCAGGAGCTCGCTAGAGGATGGCAAGAGCGTGAGGACACCAGAACACTTATCGTAGACAGAGCACAAAATGACCCTAACTACGACCCGAGAAGAGCCGCCATTCAGGAGCTCGCTAGAGGATGGCAAGAGCGTGAGGACACGAGAACACTCATCGTAGACAGAGCACAAAACGACCCTAACTACTCCCCGAGAAGCGTTTGCCTTGGATTCTTGGCACAAGGGCTCAATGACGTGAGAGCCATTGCCTTGCTCTCCAAGTACTTCACCGCCACGGACCCTTATCTCGATCCCCTCGAGCCCATCTCCGAAAAACACATCCAAAAAGGGGCCAAGCAACTCGGCATCACCGTCGACGAAGCCCGCCAGGTCCTTGCCGACTGCGAGCCCGTCCTCGGTTGGAATCCCCTTGAGCCATCGCGGTCGGCCAAATCCCAGTAGATTTGCAATTCAGCCTGAACGGGGTGCCGACCGGCTCGTCTTTCGATTGATCACCGACGACCGAATCGGCCAAGTCGACTACGGGCGCTTTCGACACGCTGCCGGTCGCTCTTCCAGGCTCCGGAGGAACCCAAAATCCCTGCCGATCGGCCAAGGACACTCGGCCAAGAAAGATCCTGCCTTCCAAACCGTTCAGGACGCCTCGAACGAAAATCTAGCGGCCGACGAGCCGTCGACCACACGGATGGCAAAAATCCACCCAAGAATCGACCGGTGGCCTGTTAATTCTCAAAGCGAAACGCACCAGGCCACCGGGTGGCTCGTTAATTCTCGGTCCGCAACTCGCCAAGCCACCAGGCGGCGCGCAAATTCTCGACACGAAACTCATCAGGCCACCAGGTGGCACGCTAATTCTCGACGCGTGGCTCGCCAAGCCACCGGGTGGCGCGCAATTTCTCGACGCGGAGCTCGCCGGGCCACTGGGTGGCGCGCCGAAACTCGACGCGAAGTTGATCAGGCCCCGCGTCTTCAACGAGCTTGCCAGCTCCATCAGGCCAAGATAACGGCCGTTCTGATGCACTCCCGCAAACCCTACGCTTGTTAAAAGCGGGGGCTCCTGACAATTCAGCGACGAGGATCTACAGCATGAGCTTTTTCTCAAACTCGGCCACTCCATTACTCATCGGCGGCGTTTCCGTCGGGCTGGGTGAAGGCGCGGAAGCCAGCGTCGCGGTGGGTGGCGGCTATAGCTGGGTCTTCTAACCTGGGTCTTCTAAAGACCTCCCGCCTCCCTGGCTGACAGCTTCGAAGACCCCTTCACCCTGCCGGCCATGATGTGGACCCTGGCTCTCGCCAGCCTCGCCCACCTGCTGTGCGTGTGGGGCGAGACGTCGCTACCCCACGTCACCGCCCACGCCCACCTCGCCAACCACGAGATGGTGCGCGGCCGCTACCGCGCCTATTACCGCGCTGGCCTTGTGCTCGTCGCCTTTGGCCTGCTGGCTCCATGGCCTCACCGCGCCGTTCGCCCTGCTCGGCCTGCTGGCCTTCGAGCAATCCTACGTCCAGGCCGGGTAGAGCGTGCCGTTGGCTTGATCTCAGCTGTAGGCCGCCCGCGCCGATACTCCCGAGGGCGCTACTCGCTGGCAAGCACGCGCACCGGATCGATGCGGCCGGCACGCTGGGCCGGTAAAACGGCCGCCAGCGCAGCCACCGCCGCGATGACCAGCGCCGCGGCGGCGAAAACCGCTGGCTCGGTGGTGCTGACACCGTAGACCAGGTGACCGAGGATGCGCGAGAAGGCGAGGGCCACGCCCACGCCCGCGACCAGGCCGACGGACACGAAGCCGATCAAGCCTCTCAGGATGGAGCTACAGACCGCGCCCCGCGAGCTGCCGAGGGCCAGGCGGATGCCGATCTCCTTCGAGCGCAGCGCCACCGAACGTGAGAGCACGCCGAAGACGCCGACAGCAGCCAAGAAGAGGGCGATGGCGGCGAAGAGCGACAGAAATTGCATGGGTAGACGGTAGGACATGAGTGAGGTCGCCACCCTCTCTTCGAGGTCGGTGTACCAAAACAGCGGCAGCTCCGTGTCGAGGATCGCCAGCCGCTCGCGCAGCCCTTCGAGCGCGACACCACCGGCGCCACCGGCGCCCTCGACGCTCATCACCACGCGCACGAAGCCTCGCGGGAACTGACGCAGCGGCAGGTAGATGGCGCCCGCCGCGGTCTCGGTCACATGCTCCTGGACGATGTCGCCCACCACGCCGACGACGGTGAAGCCGGGATCCTCCGGCCCGGGTTCGCTGCCCAGGAAGAGTTTCTTGCCCACGGCCTCGCCCTCGGGCCAGTAGCGCCGCGCCACCTCGCGGCTGAGGATCACCACCGGCTGAGCGCTCCTGTCGTCACCGGAATCGAAGGTGCGTCCCTGCAAGGTCGGGATGTGGAGGGCCTCGAAGAAGTCAGAGCTGACCGCGCTTAGGTGGTGGTTGGGGGCAACTCCCCCGGGGTCACGACGTTGACCCTCGGCGACGATCGGCGTCATCTCGTCCCACTCGGAGAACGGCAAGCGACTCGTGAGCGCCACCGCGCGCACGCCAGGCATCGAGGCCGCCTCGGCGAGCACGGCGTCGAAGAGACTCATCTGCGCCTCGGGATTCGGATAGCGCACCGTCGGCGGATTGATGGCCGCGGCGACCACGGATCGTTCTTCGAATCCCAGGTCGATGGCCAGCAGGTTGCGCAGACTGACGATCATCAACGCCGCGCCGACCAGCAGCACCATGGCGACGGTCACCTGGGCTGCCACCAGGCCACCCTGCCATCTCCCGCTGCTCGCCGGCGGCGTGGCGGAGCCCTCGCGCATGACCGCGAAGAGGTCGCGCCGGCTCACTGCGAAGACGCCCATCAGGGTCGACGCCACCATGGCGGCAAAGGCGCCGGCGGCCAGGACGATCATCTCGGGGCCCCCGAGGCTCACCTCGTCGATGCGTGGGATCTCCCACGTCTCGAAGCGGTGCAGCCACCAGCCGAGGCTAAAAGCCCCCAGCGCGATCCCGGCGCCGCCGCCGAGGACGGCGAGGACCAAGCTCTCGGTGAGCAGCTGACGCCAAAGACGGAGCCGGCTGGCGCCGAGCACAAAACGCGTCGCCAGGTCGCGCAGCCGGCCGGTGGTATGAATCAGCTGCAGCCCGGAGATGCTGACGCAGGCGATCACCAGCACGAAGACCGCGCCGGCGAGCAGCAGCAGGAGCCAGCCACGAACATCTCGCACCAGGTCCTCGTGAAAGCCGACAATCCGGGTGCCGAAGCCACCGCTCGATCGCCGGGTCTGGATCTCGCTAGGTAGCTGTGAAAGAGCTGCGGCGTTGCGCAGATCCATCTCGGTCTGGGCGCCTTCGACGGTGGCGCCGGGTTGCAGGCGAGCGAACATCTTGAAGTTCTCACCGTGCAATCTGCGCTCGGCGACCTCGGAGTCGACGACCTGGGGCAACCAGATCTGAGCGTCCCAGCCGGGGAAGGCGAAGCCCTCGGGCATGACGCCGGCGATGATGTGCGGCTCGCCGTCCACCGGCAGGATGCGGCCGATGACCTCCGAGGACGCGCCGAAGCGCTCCCGCCACAGGCGGCTACCGATCACCACCTGGCGCTCTTGGCCGGGCTGGATCTGCTCCTCTGCAAGGAAACTACCCAGCCGCGGGTGAATGCCGAGCACCCGGAAGAAGGACGGCGTCACGGTCATGCTGAACTCGCGTCGGACGGCGCCCGGCTCGCCGACAGATCGCGTCTGCTCGGAGTAGAGCGCGAAATCCTCGACCGAATCCAGCTGGTGCTGACGCTCCAGGTAGTTCTGGAAGCTGTTCTTCGAGCGCAGGGCTCCGACTTTCGGGTAGTTGTTGAAGACCGTTACGACGCGATCCGGCTCGGCGAACGGAAGCGGCCGGAGAACCACGCCATAGACCACGCTCGACGCCGCTGTTACCAGGGACATCGCCAACGCCAGGGTGAACGTCACCGAGGCGAAGTAGGACGGGTGCGCGCACAAATACCTCAGAGCGTGACGGATGTCGCTGAAGAACGAATGGAAGGTTTCGACGAGCCGCTGGCGGCGACTGACCTGCTGGCTCAGAGCTCTGCATTGCTGCTCGATGCGCTGCCGATCGCCGAAAATCGTGCGCGCTTCGGCCCTCGCCGCCTCGGGCTCCCAGCCCTGGTCGACGAGCTCCTGCGCCCGCATCTCAAGATGGAATTCGATCTCGTCCCGCACGTCGCGCGGGACGTCGGCCTGAGTGTCGGTGATGCGCAGGCTACGCTTGGGATACCGGGAGTGCGCCATGCTCTAGCTCCGCTCCGCCGCCAGAACGGCCTGCACGGCGCCGGCGTGCTCGTGCCAGCGCGAGGTCTCCGCATGCAGATGCTGCTGCCCCTGCTTCGAGAGACGGTAGAACTTGGCCTGGCGCTTGCGCTCCGTCATTCCCCACTCCGACTTCAGCCAGCCGGCTTTCTCCAACCGATGGAGAGCCGGATAGAGAGCGCCCTCCTCCACTTTGAGGATCTCCGAGCTCGACTTCCGAATCCACCGGCCGATGCCATAGCCGTGGAGGGGTCCCCAGACGAGCGAGCGCAGGATCAATAGATCCAGAGTGCCACTGTAGAGATTGCTTCCTGCCATGATCGTCCTTTCTCTGATACCTCAACCGCTTAGGCATACTAAACCTCCCATACCTAAATGGTCAAGGGGTCAGTGGAGCCGACCCAAAGAGAAGGAGATCCATATCTTGGGGCCCCGAGTAAAGACGTTTTGTGGCTGAAGGCCTCCAGGGGACAGAAAAATCGTCGTTGCAACGAGGACGAACGGTCCGGCTACACCGTGATCCTTTTCTCACCGGTTTTGGACGTTGCCTTACCAAAGGCCAACGCTCAGACAGATGAAACTGCTCGGGATCACAAGGGGCGCACATCATGGAGAGGCACAGATCTAGCTCTGCAACACAACGCGGCACGGCAAACCAACGCGGCATCGCAACACGACGCATCACAGGCATTATTTTCCTGCTGGCTCTCGCTCTGGCAGCCGCCAGCTCGGCCCAGCTCGTGCCGATCACCGGCGTTCCGTACCCGCTACCCGTCCCCTATTCCCCGCTGAAGCAGAGCGGCTTCGAGATTCCGGATCAAGGCACCGGCCCCGGGGCCTACGCCTACCTGCCTTCCGGATCGGCCTGGACCTTCGCCGGCAACACCGGCCTGGCGGGCAACGGCAGTGAATTCACGCAGGAAAATCCGCCGGCCCCCCAGGGTGACCAGGTGCTGTTCGTTCAAGGTGGCTCGGGCAGCGTCGTTTCCCAGAGCTTCGCGGTAAGCGCCGGGCGCTACCGCTTTTCGATGCGGGCCGCCCAACGTATCCACGCCGGCAACACCAACGATCAGACGATCAGCGTCAGAGTCGACGGCAGCGAGATCGACCAGATCCGTCCCGCAGACGGCACCTACGCGGCCTTCGCCACGCACTCGTTCGTCATCGGCCTGGGCTTCCATACCGTCGAGCTCGTCGGCCTCAATCCGCAGGGCGG
>JBCCEE010000543.1:0-5630 GCA_039030415.1 Acidobacteriota bacterium | reverse complement strand
GATTGCGCTCGATGTAGTCCGGGAAGGTCGCACCTCTCAGGGCGTCTTCCTGCTGCCAGCGCTGATAAGTCGGCTGATCGGCTGACATGACGAACGCTAGAAAATCAGCCTCGTCCTCGACCCCTCCGTCGGTCGCCGAGCGGTAGGTTTCGACCGTCTCGGGATAGCTTCGCGTGAAATGCTCGCTCATCGTGAGACCGCCATAGATCGACTCGACTTCGCCCGCGTACCCAATCACCGCCTCCGGATAGCTTTCAAGCACCACGGTTTCGAGGCTGGCAGTCGGCTCGGACCAACCTTCGAGGGCCTCGAAGAGATCCACCGAGATCAGGCGAATCGGCCCGGGCTCGTCCGTATTCGTCGTCGCGGCTGTCGCCGGAAGCGCAGTGAGAGCGACGCCGAGGATCAACGGCAGGACATGAGGTTTCTTGTTCGAACACATGATGTTTCCTTTCTCGATTCAAAGGTGAAATTTCCGACACGCTGATCCTTGGCGCAGTTATGAAATGGAATCCCTCACCCAATAAAAATATTTTTATGGCAATTCCCCAGTAAAGAGAGAGGTCCTCTGCCCTACAATCAAATTAGGGCAGAGGACCTCGTTGGCCCGGGCGGATCTGTTAGCTGGATTTCATCCAGGAACGATCGATAGACGGTCGCGCTCGGTAGACTGCACGCGGCCTGCGGAGCTCGCCGGGCCAGCTGCGAATTGCATAAACCGCTGCTATTCAGGCGCTAACGAGCTCCAAATGCGTTACAAGCTCAAACAGTCCTCGGCCGTGCTCGTTCCACCAGCGCGACCTACCACCTCACAAATATCCTTTCGGAACGGAATCTCGCTAGCCGCCGCCCGGCTTGTCACGCCAACGCTTGAGCTTGAGCCCACCGTCGCGGATGAGAGGGGCGTCGCCGGGAGTCGACAGCTGCAATTCGACGGTGGACCTCAGAGTACAACTGGAGGTCGCCATGGCGGCAAGCTCGTAACCTAGGTTGGTCTCGGCAAAGGCAAAGGCGGTGGAGCCGTCCGGCGCGGCGCACCAGGGTTGCGCGACGAGCGATCCGTCGACAAGGTTTTCGTGCAAGACCGTGGACTCGAAGAAGGCCTCCGCCGGCGCCTCGATGATTCGCTGGGTCTGCGTCTCCTGCTGGGCCAAATCCCAGGCCTCCGGCGGTTCGAGAGCCGAGAATGAGGAAGCTACCTCGACGGCGGAACGCAGCTCGAGCGGTCCGCCCCCTTCTTTGCCATCGCCTTTCCCGTCGCCAGATTGCTCGGTGCCGTCCGCCGTAGCGCTGTCAATGGCGCCGCCGTCGTTCGAAAAGTGGAGGGTCATTTCCCCATCAGCCCGTGCCAGGGCATGGCTGCCATCGCACGAGGTGGCGGTGTCGGCTGCAGCGCAGGACGAGAGCTCGGCGGCAAACCCTACCAGGCCGGCGCAAGGCGCACACGGCGGAGCTCCAGAGATGCAAAGCGTCGACAGGGACACCTCCGAGCTTCCCGAGAGCTCGAAGCTTTCTCCGCCGGTCGGACTCCAAGGCAGGTGTCTGGCCTGCTGGCCGACGCATTGCGCCGCGCCGCTGAAGAGTCCCAGGCGCTCGATCGTCGGTTCGTCGAGCGACGGAGAGGCAAAATAGTAGTAGTTCCAAGTCGCCTGCATCGGCGCGACTTCAGCCACCCAGGCGTAGGTGCATTGATCGCCAAACGGCGGGTCACCGCGCAGTCGCCGGAGCTGGTGCTGCAGGGTGCGAATGTCTCCAAGCAAAGCGGGATGCGTCTCACTGAGCTTCCGCAGATTCGCCCCCAATCGACACTCAGGCAATCCAGTCAGGGCTTCGGCGAGCTCCGGACTCACCAGCAAAGCGTCGGTCTCGAAACCGACGATCGGCCGGTAAGTGCAAGGACTACCCGGAGCCTGACAATCCAAGCGAACAAAGAATGGGAAGGGTTCCATCAGGGCGACGACACCGGAATCCTCGGCCAATATCCGGTAGGAAAGGTCGCGGTCCAGAGCGTCGCTGAGGGCATCACTGAACACCACCTCCTGGGCTTCGCCTTGTCCTCTCCCCAGAACGACGATCGAGTCCAACAGCACACCCTGTTGATCTTCCAGCGAGACGGTGATCGGCACGTTGTCCAGACCATAGCTCGACAGCCAGACGCGCACATCGTCCCCCATAAGATCCAGGGCCCTGATCTCGACGCTGCCGGGCTCCGGCTCGATCACGCAGCTGTCGCTGGCAGCCAGCCGCGGCACGGCGAACAAGGTCAGACACATCAAGATACAAACCGGCCGCACCCAAGGGTGACTCATCGTACTCGTCATTCTCTGCATCTCCCACCTACCTTTCGAATCGGTTGCTCTTCGAACCGGTTGCTCTCCGAACCGGCTGCTCTCTGGACCTGTCACTTTTCGCCTTCCGGCTCGTCGACAAGTGCCCTAAGCTCCTCTTCCGCCCCGTCGCAATTGAGCTTGATCTTCCTGTGGCGTACTGCGGACGCCCAATCCCTCATCAGACCCAAAAAACTTTTTCATAGGCCTTGATCCGGAGGCCGGAGGATGTCGTTTTGACATAACAACGAGGGGTCAGGTAACGTCCCCAAACTCGGCAGAGTCAGCCCCGTATGCAGTGGACATGGACAAAACTTCGGTAACCCTGTTGCTCACTCAGTGGCGTGGCGGTGACGCCGGAGCGCTGGAAAGACTCACCGCGGCGCTCTACGACGAGCTGCGCCGCCTGGCGCATTTCCAGATGCGCAACGAGCGTCGAGGGCATGTGCTGCAAACTACGGCCCTGGTCAACGAAGCCTATCTACGACTGGTAGACCTCGAGGTGCCGTGGCGTGACCGGGCCCACTTTCTAAGGGTCGCGGCGCGCCAGATGCGTCGCATCCTGGTCGACGATGCGCGCAAGCGACTCGCCGTCAAGCGCGGTGCCGGCGCCGACGATCTACCCCTCGACGCGATCAAGGTCGCCTCCGAGCCGACCTTCGAGATCCTCGCCCTCGACGATGCCCTGGATCGATTGGGCAAGCACGACCCGCGTAAAGCTCAGGTCGTCGAGCTGCGTTTCTTTGGTGGCTTGCAGTTGGAAGAGATCGCTGCAGTAGTCGAGATCTCTCGGGCGACCGTCGAACGCGATCTGCTCATGGCCAAGGCATGGCTCAAGAGCGTCATGAAAGCGGGAGCTGGAGAGTGACGTCGGCGCAGCAATGGCGCCGTCTCGAAGAGCTCTTCCACGCTGCCCTCGAGCTCGACATCCCAGCCAGGGCCGCCTTTCTCGAGAAAGAGTGTGGCGACAGCCCAGAGCTGCGGGCGGAGCTCGAGCGTCTGCTCGACTCGTCTCAGGACGACACCACCCTCGAAGGGATGGTGGCCGGGGCCGCGGCAGCGACGAGCTTCAGCCTCGACCCCTTCCAGGCAGGAGACACGCTCGGCTCCTATCGCCTGCTCGAGGTTCTCGGTCAGGGTGGCCTGTCGACGGTCTATCTCGCCGAGCGGGCCGACGATCAATACCTTGCCCAGGCCGCCCTCAAGATCGTCAGCCGGGGTATGGATTCGAAGGATTTGCGGGATCGCCTGTGCCAAGAGCGACAAATCCTGGCCAGCCTCGATCATCCCAATATCGCCCGCCTGCTCGATGGCGGAGCGACCCGTGAAGGCCAACCGTTCTTCGTCATGGAGTACATCGAGGGCCAGGATCTCGAAACCTATTGCGACCGCCGTCGGCTGGGCATCAACGAACGCCTCGATCTCTTTCGCCAAGTCTGCGACGCCGTGCACTACGCCCATCGTAATCTGGTCGTCCATCGAGACATCAAACCGGGCAACATCCTGGTCACCGACCAGGGCATCCCCAAACTACTCGATTTCGGCATCGCCAAAATCCTCGATCCCGAGCCCGGCCTGCAACTGGCCGAACCCACCCTCACCGGTCGGCGCCTCCTGACACCACAGTTTGCCAGCCCCGAGCAGATGCGCGGCGAGACTCTGACGACCGCCACCGATGTCTACTCCCTCGGCGTCGTCCTCTACCGCCTGCTGACCGGTCGCCACCCGTACCTGCTCGCCAGGCTACGACCCTCCGAGGTCGAGCGGAAGATCTGCGAGATGCAAGTCGAGCGGCCAAGCTCGGGGGCCGTGCGACCTCTGCGAGACGAAGAAACACGGGGGCTCGAAGCGGAAACGGGCCTCGAGGCGATTGCGCAGCAACGAGGTACGACCCCACAACGGCTGAAGCGGCGGCTGGAGGGCGACCTCGACACCATCGTCCTCAAAGCTCTGAGGAAGGAGCCCGAGCGCCGCTATGCGACCGTCAATGAACTGAGCGAGGATCTGCGCCGCTTCAGCGAGGGCCTGCCGGTGAGCGCACGCGCCGACAGCACCTGGTATCGCAGCCACAAGTTTCTCCGCCGGCATCGACTGGCGGCGGTGACGGTAGCGACCATGATCATAGTCATCGCCTCACTGGTCGCCTTCTACACCCTGCAACTGGCGCGGGAGCGCGACAAGGCGAAGATCGAAGCGAGCAAGGCGACGCAAGCCTACGACGTCTTGCGCGATGTGTTCGACGTTTCCAACCCCAGCCGTTCGAAGGGCGAGACCGTCACCGCCCGCGAGCTTCTCGATCGCGGCGCCGAGCGTCTGCGCCAAGAGCTCACCGGTCAGCCCGAGGTGCAGGCCTCGATGCTGGAGGTCATCGGCGGCGTTTACCGTCAGCTCGGCCTGTCTTCTCGCGCCGAGACCCTGTTGCAAGAGTCGTTGCAAATTCGCCGCGACCACTTCGAAGATTCGAGCCCGGAAGTCGCCGTGAGCCTCAATCAGCTTGCCGAGCTCCTCTTCGAGCTCAAAGAGTACGACCGCGCCGAGGCGATGTTTCGCGAGGCTTTGGCGATCCGCGTGGCGACTCTGGGCGAGGAAGCCCCGGAGACTTTGGTCAGCCAGAACAACCTGGGGGCGATGCTGCTCACCCGGGAAGACTTCGACGGCTCCGAAGAGGTCTTCCGGCAGGTACTCGAGACGCGTCGGCACAGCGCTAGCGCCACCGAGTCCGAGATCGCCACCAGTCTCAACAACATGGCCTTGGTACTCGACACCCGAGGCGACCTCGCGGCGGCCGAGCCCCTCTATCGGGAGGCCCTCGAGATCAAGCGGCGGGTCCTGGGCCCCCTCGATCTCGACGTCGCGGCCGGCCTCAACAACCTGGCCGGCATGCTGGCGGCGGCGGGTGACGACGAGATGGCGGCCCCCCTCTTCCGAGAGGCGCTCGAGGTGAATCGGCAGCTCGTAGGTGACAGCTATCCCGACGTCACATATGGCCTGCAGAGCCTGGCCGAGATCGCCGTTCGGCAGGGAGACACTGGCGAAGCCGAGCGGCTCTTCACAGAAGCCCTCGACTCCTGGAGCCAGGCGGCACCGGACAACGAAGCCTGGAAATCGGTTCTCCTCGGACTCCTCGGCGAGCTTCTCCTCCGTGACGGTCGCGCAGAAGCCGCCGAGCCTATGCTGCGAGAAAGCCTGTCTTTAGTTTCTCGAGCCTACCCGCAAGCCGATTGGCGGCCCGCACAGGCACAAGTCCGCCTTGGTGCCTGCTTAATGGCCCTCGAACGGTTCAGCGAAGGCGACAACTTACTC
>JBCCEE010000542.1:0-5670 GCA_039030415.1 Acidobacteriota bacterium | reverse complement strand
TGCTGGCGCGGGTCCGCACCCACCTCGAGCTGGTGTCGGTGCACCGCCGGCTGACCCGCGTAGCCGGCGACCTCGAAGCGCGCAACGCCGAGCTGGCGCACTTCAACTACACCGTCGCCCACGATCTGAAGAATCCGCTGACCACCATCACCAACTTTCTCGGCCTCGCCCGTCGCGACGCGGCTTCGGGCCGTACCGACCGCCTGGAGAGCGACTTCGCCCGCCTCGACGCCGCGGCCCAAAAACTCCGACGCATGCTGGACGAGCTGTTCGAGCTATCGCGGGTCGGGTTTCAAGCCAACCCATCCGAGGAGGTGGACTTTGGTGAGCTGGTCCGCCAGGCTCTGGCGTCGCTCGATGAGCAGATCGCGCACCGAGGCGTAGCGGTCGACGTGGCGGCCGATCTTCCCAAGGTTGTCGGTGACCGCGCCCGCCTGCTCGACGCGATCCGCCATGTCTTGGCCAACGCCATCCAATACCTCGGCGATCAGCCCCCACGGATCGAAGTCGGCGTGCGAGAGGCGGATCCACCGGAGTCACCGTTCAGCGTGTTTACGATCCGTGATAACGGCTCCGGCATTGATCCGCGGTACCACGACAGAGTCTTCGGACTGTTCGAACGCCTCGACCCAAAGGCTACCGACGGCACCGGGATCGGCCTGGCGCTGGTGAAGCGCATCATCGAGGTGCACGGTGGGAAGATCTGGGTCGAGTCGCAGGGGCCAGGCCATGGCAGCACGTTCTGCCTCACCTTGCCATGGGTCGACGAGGCTCAGACGCGCTAGCCTCACCCGGGTCTCATAACATCGCCGGCTCCAGAGTGGGATAGTCCGTGTAACCGGCGACATCTCCGCCGTAGAACGTCTCCATCTGCGGCTCGTTCAATTCGGCTCCGGTCTGGATGCGTTGCGGCAGGTCTGGATTGGCCAGGAACGGAATGCCGAAGGCCGCCAGGTCGGCGTACTCCTGCAACGCTGCCTCAGCCGTCTCGCCGGTCAACCCTCCGTTGACGATGACCGCACCGCCAAACACGCGCTTCAATCTCGGCGCCCACCGCTCATTGGCCGTGTCGCCTCCCGGGAACATCGGATGCTCAGCCACCAGCTCACCAATGTGGAGGAAGCCGACTCTGCGCTCCTTCAGCCCTGAGGCGATGGCCTCATACAGCTCCCACGAATCGTTGTCCGAGATCCCTGGCGTCGGGATCTGGGGCCCCAACCGCACGCTGATCCGCCCCGCCGGCCACACCTCCGCCACGGCGTCCACCACTTCGAACAGGAATCGGGTTCGGTTTTCGAGCGAGCCACCGTAGAGATCGGTACGCTGGTTGGCCGATTCCGACAAGAACTGATGGATCAGATAGCCGTTGCCGGCGTGGACGTCGACGCCGTCGAAACCCGCCCGCCGGGCGTTCTCCGCCGCGACACGGAACTGCGCCACAACCCCGGCGATCTCGTCCGTTTCTAGAGCGCGCGGCGCGGAGGCGTCGAGCATGCCTTCGGGACCGTAGACCTGGGTTGGCGCAGTGATCGCGGACGGCGCCACGGGCGCCGATTGGCCGTGTTGAAACATGGTGTGGCTCACGCGACCCACGTGCCACAGCTGGCAGAACATCTTGGCGCCGCCGCGGTGCACTGCCTCGGTAACGAGCCGCCAGCCGGCCACCTGCTCGTCGGTGAAAATGCCGGGGGTCGCGACATAGCCGGTAGCCTGCTCCGAGACGCGGGTGGCCTCGCCGATGATCAGGCCGGCCTGGGCACGCTGGGCATAGTACTCGGCGTTCATGGCCGACGGAATACCGTCGGGATAGCGGGCTCGGGTCATCGGAGACATCACGAATCGATTGGAGAGCGTCAGCTTATCGAGCTCGAACGGCGTGAAGAGCTTCTGAAACATGTTGACTCCTCGAGTGGTGCAAACTTTTGAATCGGGTCACGGTTTGACAGGTATCGGACATGGTTTGGGCGCCGACAGGTCGGGCGCCGACAGGTCGGGCACGACCGAGCAGGGCTCGGTTCGGCAGGCCATGATCTCGCCGTAGCGGTGCCCGGGGCACGCCCCCATGGCTGCCGGCTTTTCGACGCTTCATTGGCTTGCGATGGGCGTTCTTGCCTGCCGGCAGCACATTGTGTAACGATTGTTATACAACTCGACCAGGGCCTGGTCAAGGAGTTTTTTAATGACCGACACAAAAAAGCCCGGACGACCCCGTAACTTCGATCCCAAAGAGGCTCTGCAGACCGCGATCAACGTCTTTTGGGAGAAAGGCTATGAGGGTGCCTCGGTCAAGGACCTGACCACGGCCATGGGTATCAACAGCCCGAGCCTCTATGCCGCGTTCGGTGACAAGCACGAGCTCTTTCTCAAGGCGATCGAACTCTACTCTTCGGGCGATGGCTGTGCCCCGTTGGTGGCCTTCGAAACCGAGCCCGACATTCGGCTAGCGGTACGGGCGTTTCTCGAGACCGCGATCGACTACGCCACCCAGCACGAAAGTGGCGCCCGGGGCTGTTTCCTGAGCTCGTGCCTGACCAACGCGGGTACGGTGGAGGGCGTCGAGGCGCTGCTGAGCCGGGCGATCCAAGAGACCGACGCCCACCTGGCCGCTCGCTTCGACGCCGAGAAAACCGCCGGCAACCTACCCGGCGACTTCCCGTCCATGGAACGGGCCCGCCTGATGTTCGACCTGCGCCAGGGATTTGTCTTTCGCGCCCGAGCCGGCCTCGACCGCCAAACCATGCTGGATGAGCTCGATCACCGCGTGCAGATGGTCGTGAGCTGAATCGTGTGACGCGGAATCGAGCGTAGGAGCGCAATCCAGGCGCCAGGCTTGGCTGCGCCCCGAGCCTCATTACGAGGCCGTAATCCCCACGTCAGAAGCTGCTCAAGTGCAGCCCGAATACTTGTGAAGTCCTGAGCCGTCGTGATCTGTCGATCGCGAGACGGCCACGCCGCGTGACGACCACGCCGCGTGAAGACCGCGCTGCGTGACGCCTAAGACCCCAAGGAGCTTCGCATGATTCGACTCGCCCTTTTCCTCACTCTTGCTAGCGCATTGCTAGCAGCAGCCGCTTCTGAGCTCGTCGCTCAGCCCAACGTCGTCGGTACCTGGGATGCCCCCGTCCAGCTCGATGTCGAAGGGGTCCACGCCGCCCTGCTGCCCAACGGCAAGGTGCTGTACCTCCCACACCGCAACCACGCTCAGAACAACACTCAGTCTGAGATCTTCGATCCCAACAACCCGGCGCAGGTCAACTACGTGATGGCGCCCAAGAACTACTTCTGCGGCGGCCACACCGTACTCGACGACGGCCGTCTGCTGTCGATGGGCGGCGAGAACTTCAACGACGAAGGCATCGTCTCGGCCGGTACGTTCGACTACGTCTCCGAGACCTGGACGGAGATGGCCAACATGCGACGCAAACGCTGGTACCCGTCGGCCATCCAGCTCGGTGACGGCAAGGTGTGGACCTTCGGCGGCCAGACGGTGGCTGCCGATCCCAGCAGTAACGACGACACGGTCGAATTCTTCGACCCGAAGCGAAACGCATGGACCATGGCCGGTGGCCAGGACATTCCCGGGCAATACGACGAGGCCTACAACCGCCTGCATCTGCTGCCGGACGGCCGCATCTTCCAGACCAGCCACCTGCCCGACTCCTACATCTACGACCCTTCCGCCAAAACCTGGACCTTCGTCGCCCGCACTCGCCTCGGCCAGCCGCGCGGCAACGGCTCGTCGATCCGGCTACAGGACGGGCGATTCCTGATCGTCGGCGGCGAGAACAAGGTCAACTACTTCAGCTCGGCCGAGGTCATCGACCTGTCGGTGCCCAATCCGCAGTGGCAGAGCGTCGCCAGCATGCGGTCGGTGCGAGCCTTCACCGACACCGTCATGCTGCCCGACGGCAAGGTGCTGGTCATCGGCGGCGACGAGGGCACGGGCAGCCGTTCGAGGACCCCCGAGCTCTACGACCCGGTCGTCAACACCTGGACCGACATGGCGCCGCTGGCCATCGAGCGCGGCTACCACTCCACCGCTCTGCTGCTGCCGGACGCCCGCGTGCTGGTCTCTGGCGGCGAAGGCCAGGGCGGGCCGGGACTGTTCGGTGAGTCCGCTCACTTCGAGATCTGGAATCCCTACTACCTCTTCAAGTCCGCCCGGCCGGTAATCAACGCCCTGCCAGCGGCCGCCAACCATGGCGACCAGCTCACCGTCTCCTACACCTCCGAGGTGCCGCTGTCGCGCGCCGTCATCCACCGCTCCGGCAGCGGCACCCACGCCTTCACCTACAACCAGATCAGCGTGCCCGTCGCCTTCGACTCCAACAGCGGCGGGCTCGCCAAGCTGACCCTGCCGAACAACCCCAACGTCCTGCCGCCGGGCTTCTACATGGTCTTCCTGATCAACCGGGACGGCGTGCCCTCGGTGGCCAAGTTCCTCAAGATCGGCCTGACGCCGGCGGCCCCCCACCGCATCGGCGTCTACCGCTCTGCCAATCGCCTCTTCGTGCTCGACGCCGACGGCGGCGGCACCGCAGCCGCCAACTCCTTCGCCCAGATGGGCATCACCGGTGACGTGCCGCTGCGCGGTGATTGGAACGGCGACGGTGACGACGACATCGGCATCTACCGACCCGCCAGCCGCCTATTCCTGCTCGACCTCGACGAATCCGGCACCTGGACCCCGTCCACCGATCGCGCCTACCGCATGGGCATCGCCGGTGATCTGCCGCTGATCGGCGACTGGAACGGCGACGGCGACGACGACATCGGCGTCTACCGACCCGCCAGCCGCCTCTTCCTACTAGACGCCGACGAATCCGGCACCTGGACGCCTTCGACCGACCGCGCCTACCGCATGGGCATCACCGGCGATCAGCCGCTGATCGGCGACTGGAACGGAGATGGCGACGACGACATCGGCGTCTACCGACCCGCCAGCCGCCTCTTCCTGCTCGACACCGACGAATCCGGCACCTGGACACCAGCCACCGACAACGGCTTCATCCTGGGCCTGGTAGGCGACACCCCGCTCATCGGCGACTGGAACGTCGATGGCGACGACGACATCGGCGTCTACCGATCGACCCATCGCGTCTTCCTGCTCGACTTCGACGAGTCAGGCAGCTGGACACCCGCCACCGACCGCGGTTACTCCTTCGGCCAGTTCGGCGACCAGCCGATCGTTGGCGCCTGGTAGAGAGACCCTAGGCCAAAGCCCATCGGCTGCGGTATCCGCGACTGCGAGCGCGAGAGCTTCAACCTAACCTTCAGTGAATCCATCGACTTCGTGCGCTCGGTCTTCCGCCTACACGGCTGGCACGACAAGGTGATCTGGGACCACTCTCCACTGGCCAGAAGCGGCGGTTAAAGGGCAAGGGCGGCTAAGGTAAGTCTGAATCGCTTCTTTCAATGACTTTGGGACGCCAGCCACTTCCGGAATAGGTCAAGATAAGATCGCCTTGACATCTGTTAGACTACGTATTGTTGAATTTTCAAGGGAGGTCTTAGTTGATGACTCTGATTCGTGTGCCCCGAACGGTAATCGTGAACCATGGCCCGAGTAGCTGGTACTCGGATCCTGTCGCCCCCTCTAGAGATTTAACTCCTCTTTCCGAGAGGAAAAACCTGTGTGGGTGGTGGTATCTCGCCGTTCTGGTTGCGGTA
>JBCCEE010000541.1:0-5681 GCA_039030415.1 Acidobacteriota bacterium | reverse complement strand
TATAGCGAGCAGTCGGTCAACACCGGTTCCGGCACCTGTGGCGGGCTTCCGCGCGGCAACTTCATCTATAGCGACGCGACCCTCGGCGACAGCGAGGGAGGTAGCTCGGGCTCGCCGGTGGTCAACGGCAGCGGCCAGGTCGTCGGGCAGCTGTTCGGCGCCTGCGGTGCCACCCCTGAGACCACGTGTGATAGTGACGACCGCACGGTCGATGGTGCCTTCGCCGTGACGTTCCCGTCGATCTCCCAGTGGCTCGATCCGGGCTCCGGCCCGACCTGCTCCGCGCGTGGAGCCAGCTGCACCTCCAACAGCGACTGCTGCTCGAACCGCTGCCGCGGTCGTCGCGTCCGTCGCTGCCGCTAGAGCACTCGACCCTCGCGATCGAAAGCGCCCGTGCCAGGCACGGGCGTTTTTGTCTCAGTCCCGCCAGCTGACTCGTGACTCTAGTCGCGCCAAGCCACCACGCGATGGTGCCCTTGGCCGATCGCGACCGTCATCGCCTGGACCTCGCTCAGCTGGCCGTCGTCGACCATGGCGCGCAGAGCCGACAGATGCGCCTCCACCCCTTGGCAAAGGCGGCTGCCTTCGGCGACCAGAGCGTGATGCTCCCCTTGGGTAGCTCGCAACGTCTCGGCTGCGGCGGCAAAGAGGTTCGCCAGGCCGCTCAGGTCGCGAGCGTAGTCTTCGAGACTCTCCTCGTGATCGAGCCGGCCACGCTGCCAGCGCTCGACCCGGCCGAAGCCCTTGTCGTGCAGCAGATTCTCGAGGCAGGCCCAAGAGTAGAAGTCGATGTAGGGCACGAAGAGGTCGTCGAGGTAGGTGCGCCGCTTGTTGACGGCGAGGCTGGCAGCGGCAACGGCTGCGTCCATGGCTTCAAAGCCGATCGTCTGGGCGATCGGCCGCAGCATTTGAATCAGCGGCCAGCGCAAGCCTTCCGTGGCGTAGACCAGGAAGTAGACCATGCCGCCCGGGCGTACGACCCGCGCCAGCTCGTTCAGCACGGTAATGGGAGCGGCGACGTGCTGCAGCACGCCGTTGAGCAGCACGCCGTCGAACGACGCCTCCTCGAACGGGATATCAGCGGCCGAAGCGACGCGGAAGTCGACGTCCTCGAAGCCTAGATCCGTGGCCCGCGACCGAGCGTCGCGGATCGACGCTTCGGAGATGTCGATGCCTGTCGCATGCTTGGCGCCGAACCGCCGGAGAGCCATGGTATTGCGACCTCCACCGCAGCCGACGTCGAGACAGCGCTTGCCGGCGAACCACTCCATCGGAAACTGGTTCTCCGCAAAGCGGCGCCCCAGCAGGTCCATGGAATGGAGATAAGCCTCTTTGTCGTAGGACGGGAAGAGCTGACCGAACAGCTCACCCGTCGCCTGTTCTTCGGGTTGCATCTGAGGACTCCGAGAGGAAGAGACTGGGTTTCAGAGGGAGGGCCTGCTAGGGGCCGGTCCACCGGTCAGCAGCGGCTGAGCTTCGCCGCCGTTGGCCGAGGTTACCACCAGCTGCGGGAAAGGAATCTCCCAGCCGTTTTCGTTGCACACCTCGAGCGCCAGCTGCTGCAGCTTCCAGCGAATCTCGGTGTACTCCGAAGCCGCACCGCCGCGGAACTTGGCGATAGTGATGATATCCAGCGACGAGGCGCTCATCTCCTTGAATTCGACGATGACCACCGCCAGATGCTCGCCGTAGAATTCCTTGCGGAAGCCCTCCTCCAAGCCCTGCTTGAGCTTACTGACGATCTCGGTGTTGACGATGTCGCGATACCGATAGTCCAGCCCCACGATGTGGTTGACAGCGAAGAAGTTGCTGGAGAGATTCCGCGGGTGGTGGTTGAGGTATTCGATGGTGGGGTAGTGCTGATAGCTGCCGCGCACCGTAGCGACGATCACTACCTCGGGCGTCTGCTCGACGATCTCACCGTAGATTCCATCCGACAGAATGACCCAGTCCTTGATGCGGCTGGGAAACCAGGCCTCGTCGTCTTCGGCTTCGCGAGAGCGCATCTCGACCAGGTCTTTGAGAGGCAGCCGTAGCGTGCCGCCGCGCAGCTCGGGATTCACCAGCTCCGAGTACAGGCTCAGGGAGGTGATCTTCCAGGGAATACCGTTGTAAATCAGCCGCTCGCCCTCACGCACCGCACCGACGTTGAGCAGCAGCCTGGCCTGCTCGAGAAACAGCGGTACCGCGGTGCGCGCCGCCCAGGCCACGCCAATCAACACGAAGACGGCGATCGTCAACAGCACCCAGTCGGCGGACATGTAGAGCACCACCAGCAGGGCGCCGATCGCTACCACTACGGTGAAGACGTAGTAAGCGATATCCGCAAAACGGATGGCCAGCTGACGCCTATGCGAGACCTCGTCGGGAATCAGCTTGTGGGCCAGTCGGTGGAGAAATCGCAGTAGAAGGAAGATGCCGGCGAAGGCCAGCAGCGCCACCAGCAGGTTGATGAACCGCTTCTTGAAGAACAGGCGCAGGATGTTGCCGGTCGCCTGCCCGAAGGTGACCTTCTCGCCTTCCTTTTCAGCCAGTCTTTGGTCTGCGGCCTCTCGGCGGCTGGCGAGCTCGTCGCGCTGCTGCGTCCAGAACTCGCTCAGCTCGGCGAGTCTCTCTGCCACTTTCTCGTCTTGGTTTATCTCTGTCACCTGCTGCAGGCTCGAGACGGCTTCCTCGACCTGCGGCAAGCGGCGCTCGTAGCCGGTGAGCTCAGCGCGAAGGGCTTCGATCTCACGCGGATAAGCCGATGCCTCTTTGAGCTCGGCGATCACCGGCGCGAAAATGCCTTCGAGCTCTTGCTTCCAGTCGAGCTGCTCGGCCTCTTGCTCGAAGAAAGTCGAGGGGTCGATGCCCGAAGCGAGCATGTTGAAGTCGTTCTCGAGGTTGTTGCCGCGCGTCAGCAGCTCTTCGATCTGCTCTGAGACCGCAGCCTTCTGCTCATCGGTCTCGGCCTCTTGAAACGCCGCCTCCAGCTCCTCGATCTCAGCTGCGATAGCGGCCTCGGACTCGAGGATGCCGGCAAGCGTCGCCAGCCGCTTCGCTTCCTCGCTGAGCTCGTCTACGGCTTCTGTGGTGGCTCCGGGATTGTCCGGATCTGTGGCTGGTTCTTCCGGCGGCTCCTGCGCCATGACGGCTGGCGCCAACACGAGCGGTCCAAGGCAGGTAAACAGTACAAGGCAAACCCGTATCCAGATCGAGCAGCGCTCCTTCATCGCGGTCCTCCTGGGGCAACGGTCGTCAGAGATTGTGAGAAGCCCGAATTGTAGCCCGGGAGCGCAGCCTTCGGAAAAAGTTATCTGCCGTCTTCCGGTGACCCCCAGAGCTTCTTCCACCAGGGCGTCTCGTCGCCGGCAGGGACCGTCCCGCGATCCGGCATGCGATCCCGGATCGTAGCGACGTCCCAGCCGGTCAGTGACGCCAGAGTCTCGGCGTTGCGGCTCTCGCGCTGCTCGACTTTGGCGAAGTAGCTGCGTGCCTCACGACAGGCATTCGGGCTGCCCTGCCAGGGATGACGGATGATGTAGCGACCCTGGAAGTTGCCGCGATCTCCGGTATGTTGGAAGTGGAGGTCTTCCGGGAACGTGTCGGCGGTGTAGCGCAGATGGAGACGCGTGATGAAGACGTCACGGGCCTGGCTCTTGAGGTTGCGCTGCGGCTTCTCGTCGATCCAGAACACGCCAAGCTGACGCAGCTGGCGGTCCGACAGCGGGTCGGCGGCGCAGGGATCACACCAGCCCATGTCCCAGGCATATTCGAGAAACACCGTGCGCATGCGTTCGCGCTCGACCTGGTGGGCGAACATGTCGCGATAGAAGTTGGCGAAGTCGTCTTTCACGAACACCGGCACTTCGACGTCCGCGGGCAGCCGCACGGTGCGATAGTTGGTGGTCTCGACTCGACCGCCGCGGGTCAGCAGAAAGACGAACAGCTCCTGCGGGCCGTCGGCATTGACCGTTCCCAGGCGGATTGGCAGCATGAATTTGGGAGACTCGAACGCTACCTGCAGCGGCCGCAGGTTGGAGTATCCGAGGCGCGCCTGCTCGCCCAGATTGACCTTGGCGACGAAGAAGCGCATCTTCTGACGGATGTAGCTGGCCAGCACGTCGGAGGCTCCCTCGGGTACCCGGTAGTCGTTCTCGCGCAGCCAGGTCTCGAGCCCCGTCGACTCCTCGGCCGACAGGATCAGGATGTCGTACTCGCCGACGGTGTAGCTGGCCTCGATGGTCACTCCCAGACTGCGGACTCGGGCGTCAGGCTGGGCGCTAGCCGCCGGTGCCATCTCCATCGACTGGCGGTCTGTGTACTTGTACATGTTGCAGGGGTTGCTGTCGTGGTACTCCACCAGCCGGGGTGCTGAGTAGGCGTCGAGGTGGTCGATGATGGCGGAGTCGCCGACGTTGATCTGCTCGCGCTCTAGGAACGTTGGTACCGGCACTACCATGGCGAACTCCTTGGGCTCGCCCTGGTAGTCGTTGGCCATGGTGATCACCGTGCGGTCGCCGTCGCGGACGATCACCACCTTCGACGCCTTGTTGAATAGCCCGGTGTCGGCTTTGGCCACGTAGAAGCCGCAGAACGCCAGGCTAGGGTGCGCCCAAAGCGTCAGTAGCGTGATGAGTAGGGCGAGAGTTTTCGTTCGGCACATGTCGAGGCTCCTAGGTCGGGTCGTGAGCGGGGCGAAGGGTATCGAAGTGTGGTGAAGCCCTGTGGGCGGCTCGAGCCGACCCGATCTGGCGCCAGCGGTAGCGTTCGCCGGGCAGCAGCCGATCGATCAGTGGCACCACGGGGGCGCATGCCACCAGCGCCCAGATCAGAGCGTTGGGCTGATAAAACGCAAAACGCAGCCCGCCAGCCAGGGCAGCCACCAGCGCGGCATAAACCAGGCGCCCAAGGCGGCTGTCCGGAGTCGTCTTGGGGTCCGAGATCATGAAGAAGGCGAAGATCAGCAGCGCTCCACTTTCGAGCTGGTGCAGTGGAATCACCAGCGGATCCCCCAGCCAGGCAGCGCGGCCGAACAGCACCGCGGCATAGGCAACGAGGAAGGCATAGGTGACGTCACTGCGTGCCGCTCGATGAACTACCAGGCCGCCGAGACAGGCCAGCAAGAAGCCGAAGAACGCCGCTGAGCCCCACTGTCCAGGCGACACCCAGACTCGATCCGAGACCAGCATCATCGCTGCCAACCCGAAATTGGTGGGGTTGAAGACGTGCTTGCCGCGGGCGCGGATGATGAACTTGCTGGCGATGGTGATGACGGCCGCCAGCGCCGCAAGCGCCAAGACGTCAGTGCGCAGCAGCAGGCACAGCGAGAGTGCCGAGATCAGCGGGCTGCGGGGATCGAAGCGCGGCAGCCGCCAGAGCCGAGTGCAGCTCCACTGGCTGATCAGGGCGGTGATCATAATCACTGTCGCGACCTCGAAGCGGACCTCGAAGTCGAGGGCCAGCACGCCGTAAATCAGCAGGCTGGCGAGGACGGTGATCTGGTAGATGCGAGGGTCGAGGCGGGACGTTCGGCGGTCGGCGCTCGGCATGCTTGGCTCCGCTGGGTCGGTGGGTTCCGTGACGCAATCATGACGTCATTCGGAAGTTTTGACCCAGCGGCGCACCAAAACGCAACCGCCCGCGGCAAAAAAACTGAAATGGCTAGCGGGCGCCGCGTCGGCACCCGCTGGGCTAGCTAG
>JBCCEE010000540.1:0-5683 GCA_039030415.1 Acidobacteriota bacterium | reverse complement strand
GTTTGACTCAGCGGCGGTCGGCGACCGCTGGTTCTTCACCGCCGAGTCCGACGGTTTCGGCACCGAGCTCTGGATGACTGATGGCACCCTGGCCGGCACGCGGCAGGTGGCGGATCTGTTGGCCGGACCCGGGTCTTCTCTCCCGCGCTTCCTGATGGTGGCTGGCGACCGGGTCTACCTGCGGGCGACGACCTCGGACGACGCCGACTCCCTGGTCGCCTTCGACAGTCAGGGTGCGATGCTCGGCTCGCTGGTCCTGCCGGCCGAGGCGATCGGAGACCAAATGGCGACAGTCGGGGATCGTCTGCTGTGGGCGTATCGCACCGGTTTCGCCGAGCCCGAAGCGCTGTGGGTGGGCGATGCCGATTTTTCCAACCGGACCCTGCTCGGGTCCTTCCAAAACCTCTGGCGTCTGACTTCGGCCGGCGAGGGCGCCATGATCGAGCGCCTCGTCGGCAACGTCGGGTTCGAGCTGTGGATCACGGATGGCACTCCCGCCGGCACGGTGCTGAGGGAGAACCTCTCGCGGATCGGGGCGGTGGTGCCCGGGGACGGGCGAGTCTTCTTCTCGGCCGCGACCGCGGCTCACGGTGAGGAGCTGTGGGTCAGCGACGGCACCCTCGGCGGCACGCGTCTGGTGGCCGATCTCGAGCCGGGACCGGAGAGCTCGTCACCGCTGGAGCTGGCGGCGATCACAGGCGGTGTGCTGTTCAGCGCCAGGACCGCCGCCGAGGGCCGCGAGCCCTGGGTCAGCACGGGCGAGGCGGAGGGGACGCGGCTTCTCAGCGATCTCGTGCCGGGGCCGCGTGGCTCGCATCCCGAAGACTTCAACGTCGCCGGCGACACGGTGTTGTTCTCAGCCTATCGTGACGACGTCGGCCGCGAGCTGTTCTCGGTGCCGAGCGCCGCGCTGCTGCCGACCTGTACGCCGAGCGCCACCAGCCTGTGCCTGAACCAGGGCCGTTTCCGGGTGGAAGTGGCCTGGCGTGACTTCGAGGGCGGCACCGGTCCGGGCCGGCCGGTGCCGGTGAACGGCGACGATTCGGGCCTGCTGTACTTTTTCGACCCCGACAACTGGGAAATGCTGATCAAGGTGCTCGACGGCTGCGCGATCAACGACCACTACTGGGTGTTCGCCGCTGCCACCACTGACGTCGAATACACCCTCACCGTCACGGACACCTCGAGCGGTGAGCACGCGGAGTATTTCAATCCGCTGGGTAACGCGTCGCCCGCGATCACGGATACGGGAGCCTTCGCGACGTGTCCCTAGCCGTAACCTGGGGTCTGTAATTTGAAGCGCGGGCCGGGATTTTGCACTTGCCTGGTCCAAACGGCACCTGTTTTGCGCATTCTAGAGTGAGCTTTTCGGCGCGCAGCCGCTCCGGCAGGGTGGGCTCCGCGCCAAGGCATGATTCTGGGGCATCTCGACGCCGTGGTCGCTCGAGATGTGTTTGAGCAACGATTCCACCGACGATCCTCTGTAGGAGATTCCATGGACTTTTGTGCTGTGTTCCGTCCTTCTGCAATTGCGGCAACCGCCGCCTTGATTTTTGCCGGCTCGGCGTCCGGACAGCTACCCATGAAATCGAGCGGAACCCTCGGTCCCGTCGAGCTGGTGGCCGATCTCAACACTACGCTGGCCGCTAGCGGCTCGAGAATCGATAGCTGGGTTCTTGCCGGCGACTCCGTCTACTTTTTGCGCGCCTTGGAAGGTCGCATGGAGCTCTGGCGCACCGACGGCACGGCGGGGGCGACGCAGCTGGTGCGAGCGGTCGGCCGAGGGACCTTCCTGGACAGTGCTCTTCGGGGCGGCGAGCTGCCGGACGGACGGTTGATCTTCACCGCCCAAGATCCGGCCACCGGCGAGGAGCTGTGGATCAGCGACGGTAGTGCCGAAGGCACCCAGTTCTATGCCGAGATATGTCCCGGCCTGTGCGATGCAGCGCCAGAGCGGCTGGACGACGAGCTCGAGCTTACCCATTTGGGGGAGGAGGTCGTGTTTCAGGCGCAAACCGTCATCGACGGGCCCGTGCGCCTGATGGCGACCGCCGGCGATGCCAACGGGGTGCGCCAGGTGAGCGAGCGCGACATCCGGGGATGGACCGTTTCTGGCGACCATCTCTTCCTGCTCGAGGAGGCCGACGAGACCGCGGTGTGGGTGAGTGACGGCGACGCCGCCTCGGAATCGCGGCTGGCGTTGCCCGACGTCGAGAGCGTGCTGTGGATGGAGACATTGGGCGACCGCGTGGTGGTCCAGGCGCGCACCAGCAGTGGGCCGAACCAGCTCTATGCCGGAGACGCCGGGGGCCTCGAGCTGATCGCCAATTTGGGCGCGGTGGTGTTTCGCGACGTCGCAGCCGGCTCCAACCTGCTCTATTTGGCTTCGACAGAACAACTTTGGCGTTCGGACGGGACGGCCGCGGGCACCTTCGAGCTGCCGGCAGTGGTGGCGGCCCTGGGCTCCGTCTCCGACCTGCGCGCGACGGAGGATCGGGCGTTCTTCTTTGTCGGCAGGGAACGACTATGGACCAGCGACGGCACGCCCGAGGGAACCCTGCAGGTCCAGAGTTTCGAAGACCGAGACTTCTTCTCCCTCGCGAAGCTGGCGGCGGTAGATGGCGAGCTCGCGTTCATGGTGCGCGGTAACGCGACCGAGCCATCCGGCCTGTGGGCGAGCGATGGCACTGCGGAAGGTACGCGCCAGCTGATAACCTTCGAAGCCATCGATTTCTTTCCGCCGGGCGGACCCTTGGGCGTCCTCGGCGACCGATTGCTCTTTGCCGCCGATGCTGGCGGCACCGGCCTCGAGCTGTGGACCAGCGATCTGACCGAGGCCGGCACAAGGCTCGTCACCAACCTCACCGGCGACGCCGCCTCCTCGAATCCCAAGAGCCTGGTCCGTCGATCTCGAGACCTCGCCTTCGCAGCGGGGCAGGGGGCCTCGGCCGACGCCTTGTTTCGCTATCGGGCTGGCGAGCCGCCTGAGCTGGTGCATGTGCCGACGCACCAGCTCAGCCAAGTGGTCACGGGTTTCGGTGATCTAGTGATCCTCGAGCAGCGCTCGAACATTCGGATGGGACCGACTGACATCCTGGCGGTCGATCCGGACAGCAGTAGCGCGGTGCAGCTGCTCGAGGTCAGTCGCGTGTGGGCCTCGGCGGTAATTGGCGATCGCCTGTTTCTCGCCACCGGCTTCGCCGAGGGCTCCACGGAGCGGCCCTTCATTACCGACCTTTGGGTGAGCGATGGCACCCCGCAGGGCACGGTCCTGCTGGCATCCATTGACGTTCGGGCGCTCTTCTCGATCACTTTCGACATGGTCGCCGTTTCGGACCGCCTGTTCTTCCGCTGGTACAGCGAAGCGGCCGGTACCGAGCTCTGGATGACCGACGGCACGCCGGCCGGCACGCGCCTGGTTCAAGATTTCGAGCCGGGGCCGGAATCCTCGTTTCCGAGGGTCCTGCGTGTTGCGGGGGATCGTTTGTACGTCCACGCCGAAGTGGGCGGCAGCGAGCCGCTGTTCGCCCTCGATGCCGAGGGCTCCCGGCTGGCGAGCGTCCCGCTGGGGGACAATTCGGCCCTGAGGTCGAGCGCGTTGGCCAGCGGCCGGCTGTTCTGGACCCAAGGGGCATCCGATCAGCCTGCAGTCGAGCTGTGGGCGAGTGATCTCGGGCTCGCTAGCCCGTCGGCAATCGCCTCGCTACCCGGTATCTCGATCCTGGGCTCGATCGGCGATCGGGTGATGTTCTCCGCCAACGGCTTGGACGGCAGCGAGGAGCTGTGGCTGAGTGACGGCACGGCCGAAGGGACCGAGCGCCAGGGTAGCTACCTGATGATCGAAGCGCCGGTCGAGAGCGGCGGCCAGCTGTTCTTTGCCGCGGCGTCGCACGCCCATGGCAGCGAGCTTTGGGTGACCAACGGCACGGTGGCCGGGACTCGATTGGTAGCGGATCTCCAGGCGGGTCGCGAAAGCTCACAGCCGGAGGATCTGGTGGCGATCGACGGCGGCGTGCTGTTTTCGGCCAATACCGCCGCCTTCGGCCGCGAGCCGTGGTCGAGCAACGGCGAGGCCGCTGGCACGCGGCGGCTCGGCGATATTGCGCCCGGCCCGCGCAGTTCGACGCCGGTCGACTTCACCGCGCTCGGCGAAACCGTCGTGTTCTCGGCCTACCGCGACGACGTCGGCCGCGAGCTCTTCACCCTGCCGCGCTCGACGCTGGCGCCGAGCTGCACCCCGGGCGACGCGAGCCTGTGCCTGAATCAGGGACGTTTTCGCGTCGAAGTGAGCTGGCGGGACTTCGAGGGCAGCACGGGTCCGGGGCGCCCGGTGCCGGTGCCGGTGGAAGATTCGGGCCTGCTGTACTTCTTCGATCCCGACAACTGGGAAATGCTGATCAAAGTGCTCGACGGCTGCGCCATCAACAATCGCTACTGGGTCTTTGCCGCCGCCACCACCGACGTGGAATACACGCTGACGGTCACCGACACCACGAACGGCGAGCGCGTGCAGTACTTCAACCCGCTCGGCAACGCGTCGCCCGCGATCACCGACTCCGACGCGTTCGCGACCTGTCCGTGATCGAACCGGCGCGCGGTCAGGCGACCGCGCGTCGGGCGTTCAGCCGCTCGAAGGCCAGCACGCCGGCGAGCAGCATGGCGCCGACGATGTTCGCCAGAGTGACGGCCAGACCGTCGAACAGCGGCTGCCCGATCGGCATGAACAGGCCGAGTGCGGCGGCGAATAGCAGGGTGCGCAGCACAGTGTTGAGCGGTCCGGTGAGGTGCCCTGCGATGGCGGCCGCGAACGGCCAGATGCCGAGCGCCGCGAGGGTGAAGGCGACGGCAATCTCGAGCGGCGCAGCCGAGCCGCCGTCGCTGGACAGCATCAGGAGCTCGGGGCGGTAGACGAAGAGGTAGGGCAGGGCGAAACCGGCCAGCGAGAAACGGAAGGCGGTGAACGCCGTGCGCATGATCGACGAGCCGGCGATCGACGCGGCGGTGTAGGCGGCGAGCGCCACCGGCGGCGTCACCATCGACATCAGCCCGAAGTAGAAAATGAACAGGTGAGCCGCTAGCGGCGGCACGCCGAGGCCGCCCAGGGCCGGGCCGATGAGGGTGGCGAGCAGCAGATAGCAAACCGCCGACGGCAGTCCCATGCCGAGCACGATCGAGGACAGCATGAGCAGGCTCAAGGCCATGAACAGGTTGTCCTGGGCCAGCGGCACGATGGTCGCCGGCAGTTTCGAGCCGACGCCGGTCAGCGTTACCACGCCGACCACGATGCCGACACTCGCCGCCGCCGCGATCAGCGCAATGCCGCCGCGAGCCGCCTTCTCGACCGCCGCCAGCAGCCGCTTGGGCGTCAAGCGGATCTCGGGATCGAAGGCACTGACCACGACGGTCACCAGCATCGCCAGGCTGACCGAGCGGAACACGGTGAAGCCCGAGAGCAGCAGCACGATCAGAGTGCCGAGGCTGGCGACGAATACCAACCCCTGGAGCTTGAAGAACGACTGCGGCTCGCCGGCCTCGCCTGTGGTGTATGCGTCGTCCGCCGGGCCTTCCTCACCCGACGTTGCCAGCCCGCGCGCGCTGACGTGAACGATCAGAAAGCGCGACAGGTAGTAGAGGATCGCCGGCAGCAGCGCCGCCTGCACGATGCGCAGGTAGGTCACCGGCG
>JBCCEE010000539.1:0-5685 GCA_039030415.1 Acidobacteriota bacterium | reverse complement strand
TTGACGTAAATCCAGCCGCCGGTCGCCGCCATGCCGAGCAGCGCTAGGGACATCATCACTAGAGGCGTCGTCGCCAGCGCCGGTCGCGACAGGCGTCCGCGGGCAGCTGCCAAACGCTCGCGCAGCGGCCCCTGAGTGCCGCGAGGCCACAGCATGAGGGTCGCCGTTGCCAGCGCTACCGCCGCCAGACCCCAGTACAGCATGAACCAGCCGAAGGGCTCGGCATGGTGGCCGTAGCCGCCCTGCGCGGTGTAGGTGATCGGCGGGTGGCTGCCGTAGAGCGCGAGGTTGTGCTCGAAGCCGAGCTGCGGCAGGGCGAACCGCGCCAGCAGCACGAGCACCGTCAGCAGCAGGCCCATCAGCTTGTGGTTGGTCAGCGCCTGGAAGAAAAGCGCCAGCACGATCAACGGCACCAGCGGCACGGCGAGGACCACCAGCCCCTGGGCGTAGAGAGCGAGATCGGGCGCGAACCCCTTGGCGAGCTGGACGGCCACCGTCAGCACGCTGGCGGCGAGCAGGAACACCCCGGCCACCGCGATCAATGCCAACAGCTTGGCGCCCAGGAAGACGCGGTTGGGAACCGGCAGCGCGTCGTAGACCTGGGACAGCTCCAGCGAACGCTGGCTGAACATCAGCTCGCCGGCATAGAAGACCAGGATCAGCACCAGGGTCAGGCGCACGCCGAGCTGGATGGCCTCCAGCATGAGGTGGGTCAAAGGATAGGACGGCATGCCCAGGTGCGCCCCGGCCATCCAGCTGTAGGCGCCGACGAACATCAGGCCGAAGGCGAGCAGAGTGAGGAACGGCGCGCGCGGAATGACCTCGGAGATCTCCAGCCGGGTCTGCAGCAGCAGCTGCCCCCAGCCGTCACCCCGCCGGAAGCTGCCGGCGATCCGCGGCACGGTGATCCCGCCGTCGTTGGTATCCTCGACTTCGGGCACGGACTCCGACCGCCGCTTGGCCCGTCGCTCGCGGGCCGTGAAGTCGAAACGCGACACGCAGAGCAGCAGCACGACGACGGCGAGCCCCAGCCACGCCAGCCGATTCGCCAGCAGCAGCCCACCGAGCTCCGGCAGGCGGGTGTTCTGCTCCGCCACCGTCCAATACCGGCCCACCGTCTCGAGCGCCACGATGCCGGAGGGCTCGAGCAGGCTGCCGAGGGTACGGCTCTCGAGGTTCTGGGCCAGCACCTCCACCGCGTCCTGCATGCCGATGAAGAACACCACGCACAGGAAGGTGACGCTGAGGCGTCGACTCACGAGCGCCAGGGCGAAGAACAGCCCTCCCATCGCCAGCAGATTGGGGATCAGGATCGCCGCCGTACCGAAAGCGTAGGGCGCGAACGAGAACAGACCGACGCGGTCGTCGGGCTGCCAGGGCGCCAGCGCACCGGCCATCAGGCCCCCCACCGCGGCCAGCAGCACCAGCAGCGACACCGCTAGTGAGCCCGCGAGCCTGCCGCTCAAGTATTCGAAGGGTCGCAGCGGCTTGGTGAAGAACAGCATGTCGCTGCGCCGGTCGAAGTCGCGCAGGGCGGCGTTGGCCACGAAGGCGGTGATGGCGAACAGTCCGAGCAGGCTCAGCACCGGCATCAGGCGCGCGATCACGATCGGCGCGTTGCGCAGGGTGGTGCCCGGCGCGTCGCCAATCGCGACGCCAATGTCAGAGGACGCCAGGGCCAGCCCCAGACCAAAGAAGACCAGGGCCGAGAAGGCGAACAGCGGCTGCCGCAGCTGGTAGCGCAGCTCGAAACGCGCGACGTCGTGCCACATCGTCCCGTCTCCGCCTCAGCCCTGGGATGCCCGGGCGGCACGAAACAGGAAGCGCAGCCGCTCTTCGACGACGCCAGCGAAATCGAACCGCGGCAAGGCCCGCACCCAAGCCCGGGACGTGCCGGTGAGCACCGCTACCAGCAGGCCGGCGAAAAACTCCTCGTCGAGCCCGGCGTCGAGCTCGCCGCGCTCCTTGCCGGCGGCGCACTGGGCTCGCACGAAGTCGGCCAGCTCATCGCTCTGAGCCTGTTCGGCGGTCACCAGCAGAGGGTGCGAGCTATGCTGCGCCTTCGCCGCCATCAGCTCTGGAGTCGACGCCGCCTTGCCCGCCATCTCCACCACCAGCCGGCACACCGCGTCCTCGGCCGTCGACCCGCGACGCTTGCGCGCCCGCTTCAGGCACGCCACCGTCAGCCCGCTGTACCACTCCTCGACCACGTGCTCCTTGGTCGGGAAGTGATTGAAGAACGTCCCCTTCGCTACCCCCACCCGCTCGGTGATCTGCTGCACCGTCGTGCTGTCGTAGCCGTCCCGCTCGAACAGCTCCACCGCCGTCTCGTACAGCTGCCGCCGCAGCTGCTGCTTCTGCCGCTGTCGCCAATCCGCCGCCACACCGTCCTCCTCGTGGTTGAGTTTGACCACGCCGAGGCGAGCATGACCCCGGCGCGTTGAATGACCAAGGTCATCTTACGGCGCTAGGGCGAGATTGTTACGACGGATTTCGAATCCGTGGGCTACAGCTGCCAGAGGCCGTGCTGGATGCCGCCCAGGATGTAGACGGCGAAATGGCCGTCACCCGGGATCTCGGTGGACGGCATGGCGATCGCCGCGCCAACCGCCTCGGCCGCTTTTAGAGCAGACTCAATATCGTCGACCAGGGTGTAGGGCCGTACGACCGGCTCCTCGTGCTCGGCCAACGGCGCACGCACTCCGATGCGCCCGCCACCCTCGAACTCCGCCGTGCGGGCGTTGCCGAACCCCGGGTTGGGCTCACCGAAACTCACGCCGTGCATCTTTTCCAGGCCGGCACAGGTCGCATCTACCTCTGTGGTCACGATTTCCAAGTATTGAACGCGCATGGTTGCCTCCGCGGTTTTTGGGGTGTTGACATCAGGCTGGTCTTGCCGATCCTCGGCATAGGCCGTGCTGCTGACTGCGAGAACGAGAGCCAGCGCAAGCAGCGGGAGCGTCGGACTAGGTCTCGAGCTGGATAGGGTCGAGTTGATCATGACGGGTGCCTCTCTTCTGCGATCTGGATGAGGTTTCCGCACGTGTCGTCGAACACGGCGGTCACAGCGGTTCCGTGGTCGACGGGCGGCTGAGTGAACCGGACGCCTTCAGACAACAAGCGCTCGTACTCGGCCTGCGCATCTGCAACCGCAAACGACGTCCAGGGAATGCCGTCTTCCGCCATGGCCGCCTTGAACGGCTTCACGGCCGGGTGACTATCCGGCTCCAAGAGCAGCTCGGTGCCGTTTGGCTCCTCGGGAGACACCACGGTGAGCCAGGCGTGCTCCCCAAGGGGGATGTCCCTCTTCTTCTCGAAGCCAAGCACTTCTGTGTAGAAGCGCAGCGCTTTCCGCTGGTCGCTGACTAAGACGCTGGTCATGTTGATCCTCATGGCTCCTTCTTCCTTTCCGCAGGTATCGACCAACGCTCCGCAATGGCTTGCAGTGGAGTCGCATTAAACCAGTGGAGCTTGGACCTGCCGCGACGTTCCGTAACGACCAACCCCACTTCTTCCAGGACGGCGAGATGCTGAGAGATCGCCTGCCGGGAAGAGCTGATCCCGTGAGTCATCACCAGCCGACCGCACAGCTCGAAGAGCGTCTGGCCTTCGCGTTTGCAGAGCTCGTCCAGGATCTTTCTTCGTGTCGGGTCAGCCAGCGCTTTGTAGACGTCACCCACGAGATCAGTCTCCCGTGGAGAAGATTAGGCTTGCACACGGAGAACGATATGCAAGTACACACTTGCATGTCAAGGGCCACGATGCCCTTCCTCACCTCGAGCTCTACGAACAGCTGAGCTGACAAAACCGAGCGGTGCTCGCGCTACCGATTAGCTTCCGCATAGCGCGGTTTGACGGTGACCACCTTCATCTCACCATTTCGCAAGAATTGAATGGTCAAGTCATTGGCACCATAGTGCGCGACATACTCGCTCAACAGCCCCATGTTCTCCATCACTTCGCCGTTGATGAAAACAATAATGTCTCCGACTCGGATTCCAGCCTTCTGGGCAGGAAACCCTTCAGTGAGGTTCGTAACTTGCACGCCGCCACGATATTGCCGGCCATCATAAACATATTCACGAGCATTGCCGCCGCGTATACCGATAAAGTACCGGCTCTCCTTAACTAAAGAAATGCGCTCCCCGCCAGGCACCGTGAAGACGAGCGTGTTCCCGTCTCTCCTCACAACAAATTGATTGGTCTTGCTCTGGATCTCTCGAATAGCGCGCTCAACCGAGTCGACCTCTTCCCCTAGAGCCGTCAACCCGCGCGCAAAGCGCTGGTCTGCTGAGCCCTGCTCACGCTGGGCTTGCACCTGCACTTTGGACTGTCTCTCCAATTCCGCTTCCAGCCCTTCGACCTCCTTCTCGAGAACCTTCACCTGCTGGCGAAGGGATAGGAGATCTTTCTCAGAGACGCACCCACCGAAGACGAGGCCTGACAGTCCCACCGCAATGATTCTGCGTCGATAAAACATATTCAGTTCCACGATAGGTCGGTGACGTCCGTCATAGACATCACGAAGATTGGATCGCTCGGTTCGCAGGCAACGGCGGGATTCGAGCATCGGCCGACGATTCGCTTGACACCGCGCCGCGGTAGGTTTCGAATCTCGAACGGAAAGGCCGAAGACTCCCGTGGAGGGGCCGAGATGGTGCCGCCCGGAAACTCAGCATCAATCGCGCCGGTCTCGACGTCTTGGATTGCAAAGGTCAAGTTACCCGTCACGTGACGGTTGGAGGTGTTGGACATCTCCGCGACAAAGATATTGTCGGCGCGACGATCCAGCCACAGGATCTTGACGCCCGAAGCGACCCGTTCGAGAACCTCCTGGGTCACTTCATTCACCTTCGGGCCACCTCGCCACCCCGGCTCCCAGTCGAGGCGATCGAGGTAACTCAAGCCGTCGTCGAAATCCTCAGAGGGCTGGTCCTGGCTGCGGTAGTACAGCCACGCCGCGCGGCCGGCCAAGAGCAGAAGCCGCGCAGCCCATCCGAAAAACGCAGCGGAACGCCCCGGGCCGAGCAGCACCGCGGCAAACGCTCCCGAACCCACTCGAACCAGCTCGCGTCTCGTCATGCGGCCCTCCTCCCTATGCTGATACCGCTAGCTTAACGCAACGGCTCCACCGCCACCTCGCGACTCACAAACGATCCGACCCGTCCAATCTCATCCCAGAAACCAATCCCAAATCTCAGGACCAGTGCTGTGCCACGCACCTGGCTATGCCTACAGATCTGCCAAGGCGGCTTCGGGGGCAAAGGCCTTCACTACAGCCGTAAGGCGCGTCAGATGTTCTTGGTCCAACGAAACCAAGGTGCTATCAAACTGGAGAGCGACAGCTGCATAGACGGCATCGGCGCCTCGCAGGCTATTGTCAGCAGCGAGATCCAATGCCTTCTGCGTTAGTCCGTCATCCAGCGGAAGGAGCTCGAGGCTAGCCAGATTCGCCAAGGCTGCAGCGAACTTCTTGGCTCCCGCTGGATCACTGCGAGTCCTGCTGACGGCACTGGCTACCTCGATGCAGACCAGACTCGGAACAACTATGGGTAGACTTCGAGCCTGCACGACTTCGAGGAAGCGTCGGCTGATCTCATTGCCAGGCTCACGGTGATCGAACGCATTGACCCATACGCTGGCGTCAACGGTGTACATCCGCTACCGGCGCATCGAAAAAACAGC
>JBCCEE010000538.1:0-5693 GCA_039030415.1 Acidobacteriota bacterium | reverse complement strand
GGCAATACCTCGATATTTGGGCGGGCTGAATCTCTGAGTCTGAACAGACGGTGTTCAGAACAGAGCTGAATTCAGGTAACAGCGGTGAGAGCGCACGCGCGTCGATGCGCAGGGCAATGCGCACGCAGCTCGATCCGGCCGGAAGACCGGAATCAGCGTTACAAGCGGACCTTTAGAAGATCCGGGGCAGCTATGTGTCGAGGGTGGCCAAGCCGGGCGGGCCACGCGCCCGGGTCGCGCCCGCATCGCGACTTGTCGCCAGCGCGGGGTGAGACGCCGCGGACCTGCCTACAATCGATAGCCCATCCGTCCAGGTGGCTTGATCGAGATCCGCGGACAAGCCGGCGAGGAGGCCGAGCGGGCAGCGGTGATCCTGATGGCCGGTATCAGCATCCTGGCCGTGGGAACCGTGTCCGGACGAGTGGCTGGAAGCGTGGCTGGAGACGTGTCCAGGCGAGTGGCCGGCATGAGGATTGGCAGCTTGGTCAGAAGCAGGGCCAGCCGAGTCCTCTGCAGTGTGGCTGTCGTGCAGCCCCGCCAGCAGAAAAACCTCACCCTTCGACGGACACGGCTGTACCGGCCAGCCACTGTTGAGCGGCGCCACCATGAAGCCAGCCGGCACCAGCACTCGGCTCACCAGTCCCAGTAGGCAGGTTGGGATCAGGAGCCAGCGTAGCGCTGTGGGTAGCTTGATCATCGCTCTATGAGCAGAGTACCTCGAACGGGGATCCAAGCCAAGTTACGGATCAGTAATGACCGAGCTCGGTAGGAAGCCAAGCGGATCGCGTGCGAAGCGTGGCGCAGTTTGCTCTTCGGCGTCGCTAGTCAGCCAAAGCAACTATGGCGACCCGCCAGGAGAGCACAACCATGCACCGAGTCTCGTTCGTCCCAACCGCCTGGATGGCGGCCCTGGGAGCTCTGCTTTCGATCCCGACCAGCGCGCAGATTCCGACGCCCAGCTACCGAGAAACACTCGACGCGCGCACGCCGCTCGAGCTGAGCTCGGGAGTCAACGAGGCCGACGGCACCATCATCGTTAGTGCGCTGTTCGAGAACGCCACCCGCATCAGCGCTTTCGTCGGGCCGGACCACGGCATGGGGCCTTGGGTGGAGGAGGTCGCTGAGCCACCGGGGCCGACCGGCGAGACGTTCTTCGCGCTGTCACGGCGCACCGTCTGCACCTCTGGCACCTGCCGCTTCTCAGCGGTCAACGGCGCCACCAACGATATCGAGCTGTTCACCCGCGATGCGATGGGCGTCTGGAGCCGCTCGATCCTGGCCGGCGGCGGAACGTACTTCAACTCCGACCTTGGCCTCAACGACGGCGCCCTGACCGCCCTGGGCTACGACGCCTCAGCTCGCACCCTGCGCGTCTTCACCGCGCCGCTGCCCGACGTTCCTGGAACGCCGCCGACGTTCAGCGTACGCAACAGCATCACCGGCGCGGCCGACGCCATCTTCGGCGCCATGCGCGCCACCCTGGCAGCGGCCGATGACAGCTCGGACTTCTTTGTGATGTATGAGACCAACGACGGCCTGCCGCGGGATGCTTCGCTCAGCCGCAGCTGGTACCAGACGCGAGATGCGGTGGCTCCCTTGGCCATTGGCCCGCGCAAGGGCGATGGTCCGGGCACCGTCAACCTCTTCGGAGACATCGACGGCTCGGTCTTCGAGGATGTATTGACCGTGCTGGCGGGTCCGCCGAGTGGCACCCCAGGCAGCCTGCGGGAGTCGAGCAGCCTGCTCGACTGCGGCATCTACCTGGGTGTGCGTCACGCTCAGGACGGCTCGGTCGAGCTGGCGGTATTCGGGCCGATGGGGGAGGTCTTCCAGGATTTCCAGACCCTCGGCTTCTCTCCACTCCTGCTGGAAGGTGACGCCCCTTCCGGTTTCGATATCACCAAGGTCGACGACCGTTTCCCGGGCCTGCCCGGCTTCTGGATCAACTGGCCGACCGGTGCCGCCTTCGTCGGCGTGGAAGTCGATACCGGTACGGTCACCACCATCGAATTGAATCGCGACGTCATCGACGCGCCAGAGGTTGGCCCCGTCCTCGGCGAGGGGACGGCTGAGGGGGACGTCCTGGAGGTTTTTGCCGGCAGCCTGGTGGTGCAGGTGCTGGATCCTCAGGAGGCCGGCCAGCAGCCCGCCGAGATTCCAGCGCTGGACCGCAGCGGGCTGCTGTTGCTGTTCGCGGTCCTCATGCTCAGCGGCGTCGGCATGATCCGTCGACGAGGGAACGGCACCTGAGCATGCTAACTTGGAGGGATGCTAGCGGCCGTTGACGCACAGTACCGAGAAGAGGTGCACGGGAACGACTTCGGCTCCGTCGCCTGCGTGACGTTTCGCGATTGGACCGATCCGGAAGACAACGCACGCGCCTACTCGACCGTGAAGCTGGTCAGGTCGACCGGTACCGCCTCGACATAGGTGAACGAGATGTCGTAGTCGCCCTCGGACGCACCGGGTGAAAGGCTGGCGATGTCGGCCCCGACGGTGGTGTTGAACCCGCCCACGACCAGCGTATACGTGCCGGCGGGAAGGGTGGCGCCATCGGCTCCGGCGGCTTGATCTCCGGGAGTCGGATCGTCAACGCCGAAGGTCAGCATGCTGTAGGCTGCGCCCGAGCCGGTGACCTGGCCGTCGTCATCGGTTGCCACGAGCTGATCGGCCGAGTCGAAGAGGAAGATCTCGGTATCGACGATGTCTCCCGTACCCGCGTCGCTCGTGTTGATGTTGAGGTAGCCACCTGCCACCACGCCGAGTCCCGTGATCTCGAACGTGATGAAGTCGAGCCCCCCCGCCACCTTGGGCTGAGCCAACGCCGTCACCGGCGTGCCGTCGGTCGGAAGAGCGCCGAGCGCGGAGCTGCCGTTGACTATGGCTACCGAACCGAATTCAATCGTGACCGTATCCCAGGTTTGGTCGGCGCCCGCGCCGTCGTTGAAGGACTCGAAGAACTCGAAGCTCACCATGCCGGCCCCAGGATCGAAATCCGTGACGCTGGTCACCGTGGGCCCAACCATGATCGTACCGGTATAGCCGGTAGTGGTGGCGCCGTTGGCGGTGAAGTTGGCTCCGCCAGGTGTCGTGATGTTGATGTCCGCTTCGCTCGCGAAGGTTGCGCCTATGACTTCAGTCAGCTGACCGGTGACGATGACCGAATCAGCCGTGTAGCCGCCGGTAACCAGCGCGGTTTCAATGACGTTGGCGCCGTCCCCAAGACCTTCGTTTGAGTCCACGTTGGTGAAGATGAACGTATCCTCGACGGTGGTGACCAATTCGCTAGCGCCCAAAGAGCTAGCTACCAGGAAGCACAACGAGAGAATCAGCAGGGTACGACGCATCATCCGTCCTCCATCGACGTTGAGAACCACAGGCTCCCAGCAGATAGGCACCATTGCCTCCTCCAGATTTGGAGCCTTCAACTGCGGACTTTAATTTCCCGCTCGAGTTTTTTGATTTCTCTTAGTTTAATCGCTCCTATATAAATAGTCACCAAAGCGTAGGTATTGGCCTACATATTCAGCTTTAGCTCAATGTCGATGTGACCCACGGAAGTCGGTGAGGCAGCCGCTGGCGTCCGGCGAGTCACCCGAGGAAGTCGGTGGGGCAGCTGCTGGCGTCCGGCGAGTCACCTGAGGAGCTCGGTGGGGCAGCCGCTGGCGCCCGGCGAGTCACGTGCAGAAGTCGGCAGGGCAGCCGCTGGCGCTCGGCGAGTCACGTGCAGAAGTCGGTAGGGCAGCCGCTGGCACCCGACAAGTCACGTGCAGAAGTCCGTACGGCAGCCAATGGCGCCCGCCAAGTCACCTGACGAAGTCGGTAGGGCAGCCGCTGGCACCTGGCAAGTTACGTGCAGAAGTCCGTACGGCGCTTTCCGGACGTCCCGGAATTCCTGGAGACCCCGTTGTGTCGACTTGCGGTGGTCGACGACGTGACTGCAAATCGGGTCCAAAGCAGCACGGGATTGAAATGGTAAGTCTCATTTTACCAGAGACTTGCGTTCGTATTGGGCAAAACGTCTTGTGCGCAACGAGTCTGCAAAAGTGGTCCTTGCACCAAATTATTGCCGGCGCGCCCTACACTCTTTCTCGAGCTCGAGGAGGGGTTGCGGCCGGACTCCGAAGCGAGCTCGAACTATCTCACGCCCCTGGAGGGCACTTGAAAGGAAACGAAGCATGTCGAGCAACACATCAAAAACTGTCTTGAGAGAGTTGGAGAAGACCAGTTATCTGGTCACCTCCATTCGTGCAACCCAACCCCTGGTCAATGCCCGGTTGGCGGAGCTACCACCGCTAGGCCCATCGGGCGGCGAAACCGAGGTGGCAGCTGCGATCCAGCCACCTGACTGGGACCACCTTCAAAACTGGGCTATCGTGTCGTTGGAGTCTGCCGGCGACGAGATCCGCGGGACCGACCACGCCATGCGACAGCTGCGGGTGCGTGTCCTGCAGCTGCGCGCGGATCGCCGGGACGAAGTGAGGGCGATGTCATCGGACTACCGCGCCGTGCGTCGAACCTTCACCGGAGTCTACGGTGTGGAGGCCCTGGCCCTGATCGGCCTCGACGCCGAGCCCGCACGTGGTGTGCTGGCGATCCGTGAGCAGATCCAGGAGCTGATCCAGCGCATGCGCGAGCCTCAGCTCCGAGCCACCCTGCCACCACCCCGTGCCGGTCAGTCCGCGCCCGATTGGGACGCCCTGACCCACGGCTGGCAGGCTCGCCTGCGTCGCTACGATGACCTTACCGCGTCCATCGACAACCTGGCCAAGGAGGCCCAGGAGCTGCGGGTCGTGCTGCGGGAAGTCCGCAGCCGCAACCGTCGGCTCTACGCCAACGTCGGTCGCGTGCAGGAGGGGCTCTATCGCCTCGCCGGCCTAGACGACCTCGCCGACCGCATGCGCGCGGTCGAGCGGTCGCCTCGGAAGAAGCCGGAGTCGGAGACGGAGTCTGAAGAGACTTCGCCGCCGGATGCGGCAGAGGGGCCGGAAGGGTCGGAAGCGTCGGAAGGGGAGGTGGAGGAGTCTTTTGACTCCTTGGCTGAACCCGGCGAGGCGCTGGAGTCGTCTGAGCTGGCCTCCGAGCTAGCTTCGGAGCAGGCAGAGGCTCCGGATCAGCCCGTGCAGTAATCGTCCGCTCCGGCCGGCGTCGCCGGTCGGAGCGTCCGTCAACGACCCACTCCTGGTTTCCGGGAGTGGGTCTTCCTCACTTGGCGCCGAATTCCTCGTCCAGCTGCGCGATAAGATCCGGACGGTCGATCGACTGCCACGCCTCGCGTGCGGCTTGGACGTGGTTGGCGCGATCGGCATCATCCGTCATGGCTTGGGCCAGTCGACGGTGCGCCCAGCCGATCGAATAAGGCTCCGGGATCCGCTCATACAAAGCGAGCGCCTCGCGCCACTGGTCTATCGTCGCGTTCAGATCGCCTTCTGCCTTGCTGATGTCCCCCAGTCTCTTGATGCAGTTGGCCTCGCCGAGCACGGAACCGACGCGTCGATACAGCGGCAGCGCTTCCTCGTAGCGCGAGCCCGCCTGCGCGTGATCCGAACGACGCAGCGCGATGTTCCCCAGGCTTTTGATGCAGTTGGCCTCGCCGAGCACGTCACCGACGCGTCGATACAGCGGCAGCGCTTCCTCGTAGCGCGAGCCCGCCTGCGCGTGATCCGAACGACGCAGCGCGATGTCCCCCAGGC
>JBCCEE010000537.1:0-5699 GCA_039030415.1 Acidobacteriota bacterium | reverse complement strand
GCAGAAGCTCCTGGTGGTGCGCAACGTCGGGGTGGACGGCGAAGACGCCAGCGGCTTCGTGGTCGCGGTCGACAGCGTCGGCGCTGGCGAGGGTGAGATGGTGCTCTACGCCTCCGGCAGCTCGGCGCGTCAGACGGTGGCTACCCGCGACCGCCCCTGCGATGCGGTGATCATGGCGATCGTCGACTCGTGGGAGGTCGGGGGTGAGCAGATCTACCGTAAGACCGACGCTGACGGCGAATGGGCGAGCTGAGTCCTGAGTCTCGACGCCCAAAAAGACGACTCCCATGATCCAAGACTCTGAAGTTCAGGCGATCCTGCAGCGCGTGCGTGCCCGGGTAGGGGACGGTCAGCCGACATCCGCACCGTCCTCGCCAGCACCAGCATCGTCCTCGCCGGCGCCTTCATCCGCGCCTGCGGTAGCGGCCGGCGCCGGAGACGGCATTTTCGCCACCATCGACCAGGCGGTGAACGCCGCCTGGGACGCCCACCAGCAATACCTCGAGATGGGGTTGGATCGCCGCTTCGAGGTCATCGACCGCATTCGCGAGGCGATGCGCGAGAACGCCGAGCGCCTGGGACGTATGGCCTTCGAAGAGACCGGCCTCGGTCGGCCCGAAGACAAGCGCCTGAAGAATCTGCTGGTCACCAACAAGACGCCGGGGCCGGAAGATCTCGAGCCGCAGACCTGGTCCGGGGATCGCGGGATCACGATGACCGAATGGGCGCCGTTCGGCGTGGTGGCAGCGATCACGCCGACCACCAACCCCACCGCCACCATCATCAACAACACCATCGCGGTGCTGTCGGCGGGCAACGGACTGGTGTTCAACGTGCACCCCAACGCCAAGGGGGTCTCGGTCGAGACCGTCAGGATCCTCAATCGCTGCGTCGCTGCGGCGGGCGGCCCGCCGAACCTGGTGACCTGCATCCCCGAGCCGACGCTCGAGACGGCGCAGGAGTTGATGGTTCACCCCAAGGCGCGTCTGCTGCTGGTGACCGGTGGACCTGGCGTAGTGAAGGCGGCGATGGCGACGCAGAAGCGGGCGATCACCGCGGGTCCGGGCAATCCGCCGGTGGTGGTCGACGAGACCGCCGATCTCAACCTCGCCGGGCGTGAGATCGTGCGCGGAGCCTCGTTCGACAACAACGTCATCTGCACCGACGAGAAAGAGGTCATCGCGGTGGCCTCGATCGCCGACCGGCTGATCGAGTCGATGGTGGCCCACGGCGCGGTGCTGGTCGACGAGAGCAAGCTGCCGGCGCTCGAAAAGACGATCTTCAAGCAGATGGGCGAGCCCAACAAGCCGGGCAAGATCAACCCCAAGTGGATCGGTAGGAATGCCGGGCTGATCCTGCAGGAGATCGGTATCCCGGCAGCCGCCGACACGCGGCTGGCGGTGGTGCCGGTGCCAACCCACCACAGCCTGGTGTGGACCGAGCAGATGATGCCGGTGATGCCGGTGTGCCGCGTGGCCAACGTCGATCTGGCGATCGATCTGGCGGTGCGAGCCGAGCACCGCTTCGGCCACACCGCCTCGATCTACACGCGCAATGTCGACACCATCACCAAGATGGCGCGCGCCATCAACGTTTCGATCTTCACCGCCAACGGTCCCAACCTGGCGGGGCTCGGGCAGGGTGGTGAAGGCTACACCTCGTTCTCGATCGCCAGTCCGACCGGCGAGGGTCTGACCCGGCCGCGCTCGTTCTCCCGTGAACGGCGGCTCGTCGTAGCCGGCGGCCTGAGGTTCGTCTAAGCCGTGATCCAACCGGCTCTAGGGCTGCTCGAGCTGTCGTCGATCGCGATCGGCATCCGAGTCGGCGACGCGATGGTCAAGCGCTCGCCGGTGGAGGTGATCTACGCCGGCACCGTCCATCCCGGCAAGTACCTGGTGCTGGTCGGTGGCGCCGTAGCGCACGTCGAAGAAGCGCTGCCGGCGGGTCGTGAGGCTGCCGCTGGCAGCTTGCTGGACGAGATCTACCTGCCGGACATCGACGCACGCGTGGTGGCGGCGCTGCGCGGCCGGCGTGGCGAGGAAGTCACCGAAGCCTTGGGCGTCGTCGAGACGCGGACCGCGGCGGCTATCCTCGGTGTCGCCGATCGCGGGGTCAAAGGCGCTGGTGTCGAGCTGCTCGAAGTGCGGATCGCCGACGATCTCGGCGGCAAGGCCTACTGTCTGTTCGCTGGCTCGGTAGCGGACACCGAGGCGGCGGTCGAAGTCGCGGTGGCGGGCCTGACGTCCGAGCAGCTGGTGTCGCAGGTGGTGATTCCTCAACTGCACGCAGAGATGGCGGAAAATCTGATCGCCGCCGCCGAGCTGCTGCCGCGGGTGCGTGGCTGATGCAGCTCGGACGGGTCATCGGCACGGTGGTCGCCACGGTGCGCTACCGCGGGCTGGAGGGCATCAAGCTGCTCATTGTGCAGCGCCTGGATCGGCAGCAGAAGCCGCAGGGCGTGCCGATCGTGGCGGCCGACGCGGTGGCGATGGCCGGGCCCGGTGAGCTGGTCTACGTCGTCGCCAGTCGCGAAGCAGCCCTAGCGATGCCGGAAACGTTCGTGCCGGTCGATCATGCGATCGTGGGCATCGTCGACGCGGTCGAGCCGGTAGGAGATGCTCCCGCATGAAGATCGGCAGGGTCGCGGAAACGGTGGTGTCGACCATCAGCACGCCGTTCTTCGACGGCCGCACGCTGCTGCTGTGCGATCTACTCGACGATTCGGGAGCGCCGACCGGCGCCTATACGATCGCCGTCGACACCGTCGGCGCGGGCGCTGGTGAGACCGTACTGATCCTCGACGAAGGCAGCTCAGCGCGCCAGATCGTAGACGATCCGGAAGGCGAGATCCGCGCCGTCATCGTCGGCATCGTCGATCAGCTCAACGTCAATATCTGAACGCGAGAACCGCGGCTGGATTTGCCAGCCAGGAGGCTATATGTCCGTCGACTCGAGCTCGAACGAGCAGCGCAGAGGCCATGAAAGCGGGGGAGCGAGCCTGGGCGGAGCCATCCTCGCTGCTGGCCTCGGCAGCCGCATGGAGCCGCTCACCACCCATCATCTGCCGAAGCCGATCTTTCCGCTGGGCGGCAAGGTGCCGATGGCGGAGCTGTGGGTGCGGCGGTTCGTGGATTCTGGCATCAGCGACTTGTCGATGAATCTGTGCGTGCTGAGCGAGGCGATCAAGCGGCACTTCGGCGACGGAAGACGTTTTGGGGCGAACATCAGCTACGTCGAAGAGCAGACCCCGAGCGGAACCCTTGGCGGCGTGTGCAAGCAGGTCCTTGGCGGAGCCGGCTCGCGCAGCGGCACGATGATCGTGCCGAGCGGCGACATCGTGACCAACTTCGGCAGCGCCTTGCTCGAGGAGATGTACGACATTCATCGCCGGGTCGGAGCCGCCTTCAGCATGGTGCTGGTGCCGGTGCCCTGGGAGCGTCGCAAGGATTTCGGCACGGTGGTGCTCGACGCTCCGGAACAGCGGCCGGGAGAGATCTCGCAGTCCGGACGCATCACCGAGTTCCGCGAGAAGGACCCCGACTCGCCGAGCAACCTGAACAACGCCTCGATCTACATGATCGAGACCGAGCTGCTGGCGGCGCTCGATCCCCTGCGCACGCCGGCGTCGGCGACCGGCGTCACCGATCCCTTCTACGACTTCGGCAAGCACGTCTTCCCGGCCATGCTGGGGCGTCTGCCGTACGTCGACCTGCCCAAAGACTATCTGCTGTGGGGCGTGCAATACGACGGTGCCTGGTTCGACGTCGGCCAGAAGCGGGACTATCTGCGGGTCAACGAGCGGGTGCTCGACGACAAGATCGACATCCGCCTGCCGTTCGATCGCCTGCCGTGGGGCTACCTCGGCACTGGCGTCGAGATCGACTTCTCGAAGGTCGAGATCGAGCCGCCGGTGGTGATCGGCAACCACTGTGTCGTCGAAGACGGCGCCAGGCTCGGCCCTTACGCCGTAATCGGCGACGGCTGGACGATCGAGCGCGGTGCGCACGTCGAGCGCTCGGTGCTGTGGCAGACCACTAGCTATTTCGACGGCGACCGTGAGCTCACCGTCGACGAGCGCCGTGCGGTCGATCCCCATCGCGTCGCCGCGGGCGTCCGGGTCAACGAGAGCATCGTCGTCGGTGGCTTGATCGATAGGGATGTCAGCGAGCAGACCGTCGACGTCACTGAAGACGGCAGCATCGACGTCCAGCCAATCGACTCCGTACCGCAAGGTCCCCGCGCTTGAATAAAGGAGTAGGAGCTATGCTGGCAGAAGTCGACCGCAGCATCTTGGTGGTGATCGATCTGCAGGGAAAGCTGATGGACATGGTCCATCGACCCGACCTGGTGCTGGCGGCGAATCAGCGCCTGCTGCGCCTGGCCGAGATGTTCGAGGTACCGGTGGTCTTGACCGAGCAATACCCCGAGCGTCTGGGCGCGACCCGGGACGAGCTGCTCGAGCTCTTCGACCAGCTCGAGACGCCCAAGCGCCGGCTATCCAAGGTCAGCTTCGGCTGCTGCGGCGACCCTGGCTTCGAGCGCGCCCTGCAGGAGCTGCGGCCGGGGCTCGCGGTCGATCAGCGCCAGCTGATCGTAGCGGGCATCGAGGCCCACGTTTGCGTCATGCAGACGGTGCTCGAGTCGCTGCGCATCGGCAGCCAGGTTCAGGTGTGCTGGGAGGCGACCAGCGGTCGCGGCGCCGAGTACCGGCAGTGGGCGCTCGAGCGCATGCAGCAGGCCGGCGCGGTGATCACCAACCACGAGTCTGTCGGCTTCGAATGGGCCCGCGACAAGGATCACCCGCAGTTCAAGCGGATGAGCCGGCTGTTCAAGGAAGGTCAGCTGACCGGCTGATCAATCGCCCCAGGTAACGCGAAACTCGCAGACTTCGTCGCCGTGAGCCGAGCGCGCGACCTGTTCGACCCCCACGTTCGAGACGCCGCAAAGCTCGACCGAGCGCTGATAGAAACCGCGGGCGACGAGGCGGCTATGGGGGCCTGAGCGCGGCTTGAGCACGACGATACTGAGCTCCTGGTCTGCATGCCGCAGGATCTCCATCTCGCCGGGGCGGTTGAGCTTGGCATGGATCGGAACCATCTTGGCCAGCACCGTCTCAGGATCCCCAGATCGGAAGTATGCGCGGTAGGCATTCTGAGACAGGTCTTCCGCGCCGTAGCGACCGACCTGGTTCAGAATCGCCTCGTCGCCGCCTCCGGCGACCCTGACGATCGCCCCTAGCAGGTTCTCGAACAGGCCGCTGTCATACCAGCCCAGGTCGAGCACCGTCTGGAGCTGCGAGCGTTCTCGAGGCGCCATGGCATCCAGTACCCGCTCGACCATGGCGTCGCTGAAGCGTTCTCGCAGGAACGTGAACTTCGACTTGATCTTGGTGCCTTTGACTTCACTCATGGCGGTGGCGCTCCGCAAACGATATTCCATCCATCCGGACGAGGTTCCGTCTATCCAGAAGATATTCCATCCATCCAGACGGTGTTCCATCATCCCGACAATGTCGAAGCATGATTGCGGCTTTCATTACATTCCAGGGTTGCGAAAAAAGAACAAAGGATCCGCCGAGCGTGACATCCTAGCCTCTTGAAGACTCGTCTTTCCGACTCTTGGGTCGATCTGTCTCAGCCCCGTTGTGGGCTGAAACCTCCGAGGTACGAGTGCAGATCTATCTGGCGGTACGTTCAGCT
>JBCCEE010000536.1:0-5729 GCA_039030415.1 Acidobacteriota bacterium | reverse complement strand
TTGGCGGCATGCTCTCCTTCGAGGTCGCCGGCGGGTTCGAGGCCGGGCGCCAGATGCTCGAGTCGATGCGGCTCATCACCCATGCCGTCAGCCTCGGCGGCGTCGAGACCCTGGCCGTGCACCCGGCGTCGACCACCCACGCCCCGCTCACCCCCGAAGAGCGCCAGCGCGGCAACGTCACCGACGGCCTGATCCGCATGTCTATCGGCCTCGAAGAGCCCGAAGACTTGATCGCCGACCTCGAGCAGGCTCTCGCCTAGATTTCATTCCACCGTGATCGATAGACGGTCGCGCTGGATGGGCTGCGCGCGGACTCGCAAACTCGCCTCAGCGCTTGCGCATAGCTCAAACTACTGGGACAAAGAGCTATATGGGCAGGAACATCGCGGACTCTGCTCAAACAGTTCTCCCCCGTGCTCGCTCCACCAGCGCGACCTCCAGGTCATGAACACGGTTCGAGGGTGGGCTCTCGCCTAGTCGAGCGCCCCAGACCTTCAGCTCGTCTCAGAGCTCTCAGCTCGAAACCGCTGCAGCACCTCGAGCGCGGTATTGCAGCGAGGCTGCCACCCCAGCTCGCGACGCGCCTTGTCGCTCGACAGCACGAGCACCGCATCGCTGTACTTGATCCAGGCCGGATCCAGAGCGTTGCCGAGGCCGAGCTTGTCGGCGATGGAGGACAGGCGCGCAGCCAGCACACCGAGCCAACGCGGGAAACGTAGACTGCGCATTCCTGCGGCGGCGGCCAGATCGCGGGCCGACATGGGCTCCTCCGTCGACAGATTGAAGGCACCGCGAGCGCGCTGGCGCACGCCCAGGACCAGAGCGTCGGCAACGTCCTCGCCCCAGATGATCGGCCAAGGCACGTCGCTGGTGCTGGGGATAACGCCACGCGTCAACGAACGCCCCATCATGCTCTCGACCCCTGGACTCAAGGCCGCCACCATGCGAAAGCGCGTCACGATCAGCTCGGGATGCTCGGCCTCGAATTCATCGAGAAACGCTTCGACGCGAAACTTGGCGTCGTTGTAGGAAAAGTCAGGTTGATGGACGCGCGGCGTGTCTTCGGTGATCGGAACCGGATGATCGCGCACCAGGCCGTACACCGCCACCGAGGAGCTGTAGACGATCTGCGAAGCGCCGGCAGCCACCGCCGCCCGAAACACGTTCTTGCTGCCCTCGACGTTGATCGACTCGTACAGCGAGCGCGGTTTGTAGCGGCTGATCAAGAACGCCAGATGTACGACGGTGTCGACACCCTCCAAGAGCCGCGCGAGCTCGGGATCGCGCACGTCGCCGACCACGCCCTCGAGCTTGGGATGCGACCAGCCGGGAGGCCTTACGTCTAGCGAGATCACCTTCGCGACGGTAGGCTCCTCGACCAGGCGGCGCATCACCATACCGCCAAAGTGTCCCGCGCCACCGGTGACCGCGATCGTTCTCTGCGGCTTCTCGCTCCCTGGATGCTTCATTTCGATCTCCTCTCGAGCCGCTCGAGCTCTCTGTTCCTCAGAGGACGCCGGAACAGCTCGTCTCGCCACGGTAACATTGGGAGTCGCCTGAGCATCTACCCCAACGGGTGGTTCTGACAACGCGCATGGAGATCCACACTTGAGCGACACCGAACCCTTGTCGCCAACCAGCGGCACAGCGGATGAGGGAACACGCGAGCTGGCGCGCGGCCATGTCTTCGATGGCCGCTACGAGATCCAGCGGCGGATCGGTTCCGGTGGCATGGGGGTCGTCTACACAGCCCGACGTTTGATCCTTGACGACATCGTGGCGCTAAAGCAGCTGGCTCCTCTGAGCAGCTCGCACTACAACAAGACGCGTTTCTTGCTCGAGGCCCGCGCCGCGGCCCATATCCGACACCCCAACGTGGTCGAGATCTTCGACTTCGGCGAGCCGCCGGAGGATGCTCCTTACATCGTCATGGAGTACCTCGAAGGGCCAACCCTAGCGGAGGTCCTGCAGCGTGGCCGTCTTCCGGTCGAGCGCGCCCTCGAGATCTTCGCTCCCATCTGCGCCGCCATCGAAGCTGGCCATCGCCGCGGTATCGTGCATCGCGATCTCAAGCCGGCGAACATCATTCTGGCCAAGAGCGATGATGGCCGCGAAGTCTTGAAAGTCCTCGACTTTGGCCTCGCCTACGTCTCCATCGGCAGCGCCTCGCGCCTGACCAAGACCGGCGCTATCGTCGGCACCGCCAAGTACATGGCACCCGAGCAGGCGCGGGGCGAAGACGTGGTGCCTTCGACCGACATCTTCGCGCTCGGCATCCTGCTCTACGAAATGGTGACTGGCGAGCTCCCCTTCGTCGCCAAAACGCCGATCCTGACCGCTCTCAAGATCAGCCAGGGGGAATACACCCCGCCGGACGAGATCGTCCCCAGCCTGCCGCGCTCGATCGTGCAGGCCATCCATCGCGCCCTACGCCAGGATCCCACCAAACGTCCGCAGTCGGCCGAGCAGCTGGCCCGCATGGCGGAGGGGCCGATGAACGCCAGGAGCGGAAATGCGGCGGCCTCGCAGACCTCCGGCACCGCCGTCAGCGCCGAGCCAGCAGCATCCGAAGCCGAGGGCGCGGGCGATCTCGCCTTCGACCACTTCGTGGGCCGCGAGCGCCAGCTCCGCCGACTGCGCGAGGAGTACGAGAAGGCAGCCGGCGGCTCGGGTCGTATCGTCCTGGTCACCGGCGACGCCGGAATCGGCAAGACGCGGATGGTGGAGCACTTTGTCGACCAACTGCATGCCAAGACGACGGCGGTCGTGCTCTGGTGCCGGTTCTTCGACTACGCCGGCAGCAGACCTCCCGCCTTCGAGAGCTTCCTCGAAAGCCTGCACCACAGCGGCGAAGTCGACGCCGTGCAGCGCTCGGTGCAGCAGGCTCTCGAGATCCGCGGACGTCCTGGCTCGGATGATCAGCGCTGGCGCATCTTCACCGCCTTCACCGAGGCCTTCGCAGCCCGCGCTGCCGGTCGCCCGCTGGTGCTCGTCTTCGACGACATCCACTGGGCCTCCAACACCGATCTCGACCTCATCGATCACCTCCAGCGCTCGCTCGCCAAGCGCGGCACCCTGGTGATCGCCACCGCTCGCGAAGGCGAGAGTCGAACCGGCTCTCAAGCCGATCTGGGAGGCTGGATCGTCCGTCTGGGAGCGCGCCGAGCCCATGCCGTGCTCGGCCTGCAGCCGTTCGACAACCGCGAGATTCGTTCCTGGCTCGATCAGGGATTTGGTCACATCCGCATCCACCCTCACGACGTCAAGCGCATCGGGCAAGCCACCGGCGCCAACCCCTACTGCGTCGCCGAAGTCGCCCGTCAGCTGGTGGCGGACGGCATCATCGACTGGCAAGAGGGCTGGTACTGCCAACCGCTGGACGCCGTCGAGCTGCCCGAAACCGTCAACAACCTGGTGCGCGCACGCCTACGAAACCTCGATCAGGACACCCTGGAGATGCTCGAGGTCGCGGCCGTGATCGGCGACGAGGTACGTTTCGAAACCCTGCAGCTGGCCACCGGCCAGCGAGAAGACCTGCTGGAGGATCTGATCGAGCGCGCCTGCAGCCAGCTCCTGTTGACCGACGATGGCGTCTCGAGCGGCAACGACTACCGCTTTCGCACCGCAAGCTCTCGCCAGGTTCTCTACGGCGACCTGCCGAGATCCAAGCGGCGGCGGGCTCACCGCCAGGTCGTCGCCGCCCTGCACGCCCTCTATCATGACGATCTCGAACGGCAGGCGCCGATCCTCGCCTACCATCACCATGCGGTCGGCGACTGGCAGGAAACGCTCACCTGGAGCCTGCACGCGCTGAGCGACGCGCTCGAGCGCAGCGACAACGACGCCGCGGCCGACGTGCAGCAGCTCGCCGCCAGAGCTCTCACTGATGCAGCCGCCGTCACCCAGACCGAGCGCGATCACTTCGACCACCTGACCGGCATCCTCTACCGGCGCCTGGGCCGTCTCGAGGCAGCCAAGGCGAGCTTGCTCCGCACCGTCGAGCCGCCGGTCGAGCCTGCCCTCGGGCTGGCGGCTCAGCTCGAGCTGGCGCGCTGCCATCTCGATCTCGGCGACGCCGAGGCCGCGGTCGCCACTACCCGCCGAGCCGAGCAGGCCGCCGGCGAGCAGCACAGCGCAGAGTTGCAGCTCGAGGCTCGCATGCTGCGCGCCAGCTGCTGGCTGCGCCTCGGGCAATCCGAGCGGGCCGCTCAGCTACTCGACCGGCTGCTCGCCGAGCTCGGTGAGCGCAGCTCTGCGAGCCTACGCTCGCGGGCTCACCGCGAGCGCGCCTGGGCCCTGCTCAAGAGCGGCGCCTTCAGCGAGGCCCAGGAGCACGGTCGCCGGGCACTCGAGCTGGCGCGGCTGGCGGGTGATCTGCTCGCCCAACACCATGCGCTGTCCGCGCAGGCTGCGGTTCGCGGCGAAAGCGGTGATCCCGCCGGAGCCGTTCCGCTGCATCGGCGCGCCCTCGAGCTCGCCCGGCGTCTCTCGTTGCGTCGCCGCGAGGCGATCGATCTCGCCAACCTCGGCGAGCAGTACTACGAGCTGTGCGATCCGCAGCGGGCGCTGATGGATTTCAAGAAGGCTCTGGCGATCTTCGTCGAGATCGGCGACCGCGCCTGTGAGGGCGACTGCCGGGTCAACCTCGGCCGCGCCATGCTAGCTCTCGGAGACGGCTCCCAGGCGCTCGCCATGCTGCAGCGGGGTCGCGCCCAGTGCGAGGCCACTGGACGCACCGAGTACACCGGTCTCGCCCTTTTGTACGAGGGCCAGGCCCATCTTGCTCTCGAGGATCCGGTTGCCGCTGGCGCCGCCTACGCCCAGGCCCAGGCCCGCTTTGCCGAGCTTCGCTCACACTATCTGTGGCGAGCCGACCTCGGCCGCGCCCAGGCAGCGAGCGCCGAGGGCGATCAAGCCACCGCGCTGCAGATGGCCCGTATCGCTGCCCAACGCGTCGCTGCCCAGCGATCACAGCTGCCGCCGGAAGGCGATACGTCCGGCTTCGAGCAAGCGTCTCAAGCAGTCTATGACCTGCTGGCGAAGCTCGAGCCGCAGCGTCACCGCCCTCGAGAATAGGCCCTCGCGAGCAGGCCCTCGCGAATAGACCCTCGAGAATAGAATAGCGGCATGCGCCGTCTAACCCTGCCTCACCTGTCGCTCCCCATCCTCCCGCTCGTGATCGGCCTTGCGCTCGGCGCCTGTACCGAGCAGCCCAAGCCCAACGCCACGCCTGGCCTGCCCAGCCAGGCGGACCTCAACTGCAACGGCCGCAACGCCTGGATTCCGGACCTGCGGGATCAGGCCAAAGACGCGGCGCGAGAGATCGTCGCTCACGCCCAAGCCGAAGGGGTCACCCTCACCGAGGCTCAGGAAGAAGCCCTGATCGACGAAGCGCGTGACGTCATCATGTGGCGCATGGTCCGCACCCAGCTGATCGGCGCCAACTTCAACAACCTCGGCATCGTGCCCTTGGAAGGCGTCCGCACGGCCGACGGGCGACCGGTGACCCTCTACCGCACCGGCCTGACGCCGGATCCCTTGGGCGAGGACTCCTGCATTCAAAGCCTGATCGAGTCCGGGGGCGTTCGCCACATCGTCAACCTCTACCACGGCGCGATCCCGTCACGCGATCTCATCGCGGCCGAATCTCAGGCCATCACCGAAGCGGGTGGCACCTACTTCGACGTCGGCGTCGCTGGCGAGGAGCTCAGCGCCTGGCGGGACCGACT
>JBCCEE010000535.1:0-5739 GCA_039030415.1 Acidobacteriota bacterium | reverse complement strand
CGGCAGCGCGAGCAAAGGGGGTGCCCCCGAGAGCTGCTCGCGCCACCAGGCGAGCTGCGTCTCCAAGATGTCTCCCCGCAGCCAATCCCGCTGCCACGCCGCGTAGTCGGCGTATTGCAGATCCAGCTCCGGCAGAAAGGCGGAGTGGCCATGCACCGCGGCTTCATAGAGGGCCGTCAGCTCGCGCAGCAGCACCTGTACCGAGCTGCCGTCGAAGACGATGTGATGGAAGACCAAGACGAGGCCGTGCGATTCGCTGGTGAGGCGGAGCAGCAGGAGTCGCAGCAGCGGGCCTTGCTCGAGATCGAACGGCCGGCGCGCACTCTCCCGCGACAGCTGGTGCAGGACCCGGCCGCGGGCCGCCTGCGGCAGGCCCGACAGGTCGATCTGCGGCAGATCCAACCGACCGGGCGCAGCGATTACCTGCACCGGCTGATCCGCCGTACCTCGGAAGGTCGTCCGCAGAGGCTCGTGACGCGCCACGATCGTCTCGAGGCCCGAGCGCAGAGCCTCCACCTGCAGATCACCACGGATCATCAGACGAATCGGCACGTTGTACACCGCGCTGTCCGGATCCAGCCGATCCAGAAACCACAGACGCTCCTGCGCGAACGACAGCTCCGCAGCTCCCTCAGAGCTCCGCTTTTCGATCGCCGGCGCCAGCGCCGTCTCGCGACGGTCCGCCCGCACCCGGGACGCCAGCTCCGCAACCGTCGGCGCATCGAACAGGCTGCGCAGGGACAGCGCGCTCCCCAGACGCTGACTCAGACGCGTTGTCACCTGAGCCGCGATCAACGAGTGACCGCCGAGCTCGAAGAAGCTGTCGTGGATGCTGATCGAATCTCGACCCAGCACCTCACGCCAGATCTCACAGATCATCTCTTCGATCGGGTCACGCGGGCTCTCAGTCGAGCTCGAACGCGTTGCTCCAGCCTCCGGAGCCGGCAGGGCGGCGCGGTCGATTTTGCCGCGCGAAGTCAGCGGCAGACGCTCCAAGGGCATTAGGACCGCCGGCACCATGTAACCGGGCAGACGCTCCCGCAGGTAGCGCTGCAGCGCAGACATCGACGGTGCTGGTATCGAGACCTGAGTGCCCGAGCCCGGCACGACGTAGCCCACCAACCCCGACTCCAGCGCCACTACCAGAGCTTCCTCCACACCCGCGTGCGAGCGCAGCGCCGCTTCGATCTCCCCCGGCTCGATCCGCAGGCCGCGAACCTTGACCTGGTGATCGAGACGAGCCAGGAAGTCCAGTCGACCGTCCGGCAGATACCGCACCAGGTCACCGCTGCGATAGAGCCGTGCACCCGCTCGCTCGCTCGACGCATCCGGCACGAAGCAGGCCGCCGTCATCGCCGGCCGAGCCAGGTAGCCGCGGCTGAGGCTCGCGCCGCCGATCAGCAGCTCACCCGGCACACCCAACCCGACGCTACGCAGCGCCGCGTCGACCACCCGCACCCCAACGTGCGACAGCGGCCGGCCGATCGCAGGCGGCGAGGTCTCACCCGAGGACACCGCGCCCGAAGGCACCGCACCCCAGGTGCTCACCACCGTCGCCTCGGTTGGACCATAGTGGTTCACCAGACGCCAGCCGGCGTCCGCCTCGGGCCGGCGACGCAAACGGTCACCGCCCGTCAGCAGCGCCCGCAGCGCCAGGCGATCCGGCCACGGCTCGCCGAGCATCGCTTCGGCCACCGGCGTCGGCACGAAGCTCAGGGTGATCGCTTCCGCGGCCAGATACTCGACCAGCTCCGCCGGCGCGCGACGCGTCTCGGCCGACGGGAAGCACAGCCGCGCTCCGCTCGCCAGGTACGGCCAGACCTCCCACACCGAAGCGTCGAAGGCCGGATTGGCGATCTGGGTCGCGCGGTCCTCAGGAGATACCGAATACTCGTGGCGGTGCCACGCCACCAGGTGGCGAAGCCCGTCGTGGGTCAATTGGGTTCCCTTGGGCTCACCGGTCGAGCCCGAGGTGTAAATCACGTAGGCCAGATTCGACAAGCCGGCGGACGAGCTCTCGAGATCGGCAATCCCAGGGCTCTCGACAGCCGCCGCGTCGTCGATCGCCAGCACCTGCACCCCAGCGGGCACCGGCTGAGCAGCCGGGTCGCCCGAGGTCAGCAGCACCGAAATTCCGGCGTCGCCGAGCAGGTACTCGATGCGCTGCGCCGGGTACGACGGATCGATCGGCACATAGGCGCCGCCCGCCTCGAGGATCGCCAGGGCGCCGAGCACCATCTCGGGGCAACCGGGTGTCAACAGACCGACCCGAGACTCCGGGCCGACGCCAAGCCTACGCAACCGGTGGCCCAGCCAGCTCGCCCGACGCACCAGCTCGCCGTAGCTCCAGGCCACCCCGGCGGCCGAGACGGCGATCGCATCCGGCTGTATTTGGGCCTGGGCGCGCACGCTGGCGTGCACTAGCGGCTCGCTGACCTGCGACGTTGTTTCGTTCAAAGACCTATCGCTCAAAGACCTCGTATCGTTCCACTCCAGCAGCAGCTGGTGCCGCTGAGCGTCGGATAGCAAGGCCAGCTCTGAGATGCGACGATCCGGATCTTCGAGCACGCTATCCACGAACCTGCGGTAGCCCTCTGACAGGCGCTCGATCGTCGTGTCGCAGAACAACGCCGTGTTGTACTCCCAGAGCATCTCGATCGCACCCGTGACCTCGTCACGAGCGGATCCGACGCGCTGCTCCGAAGGCAAGATGCCGACGACGCTGAGGTCGAACTTGGCCGACCCGTTGTTGAGCGCGACGCCGATATCGAGCCGCGCATCGGGCAGCTCCAGATCTTCGAGCGGCGAATCATGAAAGGCGAACACCGTCTGGAAGAGCGGGTTGCGGCTCGCGTCACGCTGCGGTGCGACCGCCTCGACGATCCTGTCGAAGGGCACGTCCTGGTGCGCGTAGGCGCCGAGCGTCGCGCGTCGCACCCGGCCCAGAATCTCGCGATAGCTGGGATCCCCGGACAGATCCACCCGCAACACCAGGTTGTTGATGATCATGCCGATGAGCGCTTCGAGCTCTTTAAAACGACGGTTGGCGATGCCGGATCCAACGCTGAGGTCGTCGTGACCGGTCCAACGCTTCAGCAGCGCGGTGTAGAGCGAGAACAGCGCCATGAAGATGGTCGCCTGCTCGGACCGAGCCAGGCTGCGCAGCGCATTGGCGGACGCGTCGGCGAGCTGGATGCGTCGCGCTCGGCCAGAGAAGGTCTGAACCGGCGGCCTCGGCTTGTCGTAGGGCAGCTCGAGCAGATCAGCGCCGCTCAGGTTGCGCTGCCAGTAGGCGAGCTGCTGCTGGGCCTCCTGGCCCTTCATCCACCGTCGCTGCCAGTCGACGAAGTCGGCGAACTGCAGCTCGAGCTCGTCGAGCGGTGAGGGCTCGCCGCGGTAGAACGCGCGGTAGAGCTTCACCACTTCGCCGACCAGCACATTGAACGACCAGCCGTCGTGCAGCAGATGGTGCTCGACCTGAACCAATCGATACTCTTGCTCGGCAACCCGCAGCACCAGCCAGCGCAACAGCGGGATCGACGCCATGTCGAACGGCCGGCGCATGGTGTCGAGGAAGTGGCGCTGCACCACGCCCTCACGCTGCGCTGCGGGCAGCCCGCACAGATCGACCACCGTCAGGCAGACCTGCCAGGGCTCGTGAATCCTCTGAAACGGCTCGCCGTCGACCTGCGGGAAGCTGGTGCGGAGCATCTCGTGGCGCCGCACGATCTCGGTCAGGCTGCGCTCGAGAACCCGGACGTTCAGCCGCCCCGTGAAGGTGAGCACCGCGGTGGCGTGGTAGGCCACCTGGTCGGCGTGCAGCGTCTGCAGGAACCACACCCGCTCCTGCGAGAACGAAGGCGGCTGCAGGCCCGTGCGCGAGCTGCGCCGCGGCGCCGGCGTGGCCGATACCGCGTCGCCCCGGGCGTCGAGGCTGGCGGCCAGCTCGGCGACCGTAGGCGAATCGAAGAGCTGGGCCAGCGGCATGTCCACCGAGAACCGCAGGCGCAGCTCGGCCGCCAAGCGGGTGATCAGGAGCGAATGCCCGCCGAGCTCGAAGAAGCTGTTGTGCACGCCGACGGGGTGAACGTCGAGGATCTCGCTGAAGCACTCGGCGACCGCCAGCTCGGTCGGCGTCCGAGGGGCCTCGAACGGCTCGTCCAAGAGCACACCGGAATCGCTGGGCTGCGGCAAGGCGGCAGCGTCGACTTTGCCGTGGGAGGTGAGGGGGAACTGCTCCAGCAGGACATAGACCGAAGGCACCATGAAGTCCGGAAGCCGGGAGCTCGCCCAGCGCTTCAACGCTGCGGCCGAGAGCGTCGCGGATTCCTCACTCACCGGCACGACATAGGCCGCCAGGTAGCGATGGCCCCGGACATCTTCGCGGGCCATGACGAAGCTGCCGCCGACTTCGGCATGCCCTCCCAAGACCGACTCGACCTCGCCGAGCTCGATACGGTGGCCGCGCACTTTGGTCTGTCGATCGACACGCCCCACATAGTCGAGATCACCCGTGTCCTTGCGTCGGACCAGGTCGCCGGTGCGGTAGAGGCGCTCGCCGGCCTGCTGCGCCAGCGGGTTCGGGACGAAGCGTTCCGCGGTCAGCGCCGGGCGTTCCAGGTAGCCCCGGGCCAAGCCAATGCCAGCGATCGCCAGCTCGCCATCCGCGCCTGGTGCGACCCTCACGAGATCAGGGCCCATCACGTGGACCGCGAAGCCTCGACACGCCTTGCCGATCGAAGGCTTGCCGGGCAGTTTGCACTTGGCGCCGGTCGTCCAGACCGTGCTCTCGGTCGGGCCGTAGAGGTTGAAGATCTCGCGCCCGGCCTGCCACTGTCGAACCAGGCTCTCCGGGAGCGCCTCGCCGGCACAGGCGATCATGCGCAGATTCGGCAGCGGCCCGTAGGGCAGGGCTGCCAATGCCGACGGCGGGATCGTCAAGTGGGTGATGCGCTCGCGCTGCAGCAGGGCGAGCAAACCGGGTCCAGGCAGCAGGTCTTCCTGCTGCGCCAGGCGCACGGTGGCCCCGCTCATCAGGGCCATGACGATCTCGAACAGCGACGCGTCGAAGGAGAGCGGCGAAAACTGCAGGATCCGGCAGCCCGGCCCGACGTCGAACGTCTGCTTCTGAGCCACCAGCAGATTGGCCAATCCCCGATGGGTCAGCAGCACCCCCTTGGGTTTGCCGGTGGACCCCGAGGTGTAGATCGAATACGCCAGGTGCTCCGGCTCCACCGCGCGGTGCGCTGGCTCGTCGCCGCCCTCGAATCCAGAATCGACGTCGACCGCAATCCGTCGGGCAGGCTGCGACGGTAGCCGTTCCAGCAGCCGTTCTTGGGTCAGCACCAAGGAGATCGACGCATCCTCGAGCATCAGGACCAGGCGCTCGCGGGGATACCGCGGATCGAGCGGCACGTAGGCTCCCCCCGCCTCGAGCACCGCCAGCATCGCCACCACGCTGTCGAGCGAGCGCTCCATGCAGATGGCGACCCGCGTCTCGGGTTGCACCCCCTCGGCGCGGAGACGGCGAGCCAGCTTCCGAGCCCGGCGGTCGAGCATCCGGTAGGTCAAGAGCTGGCCGTCGAGCTCCGCGGCCACGGCATCGGGAGTTGCTGCGACCTGCGCTGCGAACTGCTCAGAGATCAGCGAGCTCGCCTGCGCTCCATAGCCACAGGCCGCTGCCGTAGCAGGCGACGAGGACGAATCAACGATCGTTTCAGACGAGCTGAGACCAGACTT
>JBCCEE010000534.1:0-5762 GCA_039030415.1 Acidobacteriota bacterium | reverse complement strand
TCCGCTTCGCCCGGATACCAGCGCACGATCCAGTGGATCATGCCGAGAATCGAGTAAGCGGCCACGGACGCCTCGATATGGGCGCCGCCGCCTTGCTCGTCGATCACCGCCTGGATCGAATCACGCAGCACAGCGGCGTATTCGTTTTTACGATTCACCACCTTGGTCCGGTGCTCGGAGGAGAGATTCTCCTCTTCGTAGACCAAGATGGTCATGGCGCTAGGATCCTGCAAGACGACTTTGATATGACCCGCGACCATATTCGCGAGCCTCCGGTGCACGTCGGTTTCTTGGCGCGCAGGGGCCAGAACCTCGGACTCGAGCAGGTCCATCGCGAAATTCATAATCGCGAAAAGCAGGGCCTTCTTGCCCTTGATGTAGTAGTAGAGACCGCCCTTGGTCAGGTCGACAGCCTCGGCAATATCACCCATAGACGTCGCGCCAAATCCCTTCTTGTGGATCACCTGTGCCGCCCGGCGGTAGATCGCCTTGGCTCGCTGGTCTTCGCTCAGGGTCGGCGGTTTGGGGCTCGAAGCCATGGCTGGGCTCCCTTCATAAGTGTTCGCGTGGTGGATACCGCGTGAGGGAGAAAAAAGAGGATACTGAACAGTCGGTAGATCTTTGCCGCGACTCTGACTTTTGTCAAGTCTGGCTAGCCAGAGTTTTGGGCGAATGGCGTTCCACAACGACGCCAGTCGTGCCCGGGTGACCTCAGGGCACGCGAGGGAGCGCGGATGAGCTTCCGTCAGCGAGGCTTGCTGCTGCTTTTTCTAACCGTAATAACTGTTTTTATAGTCAAGCTAATGTTTGGCTTGACTCGTTTACCCAGTAAAGCGGTTGAGCAAATCATTGGCTCAACCGCTTTACCGATTATTCAGGTATAGCCAGTGGAGCGATCGAGGCAGGAACCCATCCTGCGATGGAGTCTCATAGATCGCTCAACCCAGAAACCCGGTTTGATGGTCGAGCCAGTCATTCGCTCAACCGTCTTACCGAGTTTTTCGGTTAGAAATGTTGCGGGTTAGCGTTCCCAGCCGGCGACATTCTTCGAGTTGCCCTGCTTGATCAGGCTCTCGAAACGGCTCAGCAGAGGAGATGGCTCGCTGGTGTCGACCGTGACGTCGACTACAAATGGCCCCTCGGCTTCGATCGCAGTGCGCAAGGCCTGCTCGAGCTCGTCTTCGGTCTCGACCTGGACGCCGTCGGCTCCCATCGAGCGAGCGAAGGCGACGAAGTCGACGCGGGGAATCTCGACGTTCTCACCCGTGAGGCCGAGGGCGCAGTGCCCGTCGCGGCACATGCCGTAGCCGGCGTCGTTGAGCACGATCCACACCGCCGGCGTCTGGTACTGGGCGGCCGAGCTGACCTCGGAGTTCATGAGCATAGAACCGTCGCCGACGACAGCAACGGCTTTGGTGCCGGTCGCCAGGGCGGCACCGACGACGCCGGTAGCGGTGTGACCCATGGAGCCGAATAGCGTCGAAACGCGGTAGCGCTGGGGCTCCGGGAACTTCAAGTGGTGATTGCACCAGGCAAATGAGTTGCCGCATTCGGCGAGGATCAGCGCATCGCTCTCTTCGATGACGATTCGTTGAATGGCCCGCATGAGCATCTGGGGACGCACCGGACCGCGGCCGGCGAGCCGCATGGGCATCGGGTCGTCCCAGTCCGGTCGCCTCGCAGGGCTTGGCGTCTGGTAGGGGGCTCCGGTTGGAAAGTGTTCCAGGAGGTCGCGCACGAACAAGCCTACGTCAGCCTGGATGCCGAGCGTGTGAGCTTCCGGGTAAGAGGTTCCGGGAACCTGGGGATCGATGTCCACATGCACGAAACCGGCTTGCGGCACCATGTCGCTATCCCAGAACGACGTGGCTTCACCGAGACGGGTGCCGAGCACCAGTACCCACTGCGGCTGATGCTGAATCATGTACTCGGTGACTGTGGTGTGACCCCCCAGGCCGGTGACGCCGAGATACTGCGGGTGGTCCTCGGGAATGATTCCCTTGGCGCGCGGCGAGCAGAACACCATCGCGCCGGTGCGTTCGGCCAGCTCCTGTACCAGCGGGGCAGCTTGAGTGGCGCCAAAACCCGCCCAGATAGCGAACGAATCGGTCTTGAACTGTTTGGCGCACTGGGCGACGATCTCGGCCGAAGCGGTCGGCGGCTGCTGCTCGGTCCGCGGCAGCAGTCGTGGCATGTCGATGCGGTTGGACTGCACCGACATCGGCATACAGACGTGGGCGATGAAGCCGCCCGGGCGAGCCATGCCCAGGCTCAAGCGTCGCAGCACTTCAGGGAGCTCCGAGGCATGCTCCATCCGCACCGCCATATCGAAGATCGGCCCCTGGGTGTAGAGCATGTCCTGAGGCATCGTATAGGAGCTGGTCTCTTGACTGGCCCATCGGCCACGCTGCGGTGAGTTGGTGGCGCCCGAGATGAGGATCACCTTGGCGCCGTCCCAGCGCGCGGCCGTCATGCCGGTTAGGCTGTTGAGCAGGCCCGGGCCGGTGGTGGCGAAGACGACGGTGGGCTTGCCGCTGGCGAAGTGCGCCTCGGTGGCGGCAAAAGCAGCACCGCTCTCGTGGCGGAAATGGCGCAGGCTGATCTGGCTCTCCTGCAGCGCATCGAAGACCAGCGCGATCGCCCCGCCGCTGACGCCGAAGGCTTCCTCGACTCCCAGGGCCGCGAGCTGAGCTGCCAGCATCTCGACGATGGTTCCTTCGGTCCGAGTCTGAATCCCCAACCCTTGCCCAGCAGCCGCCCGTTTCTGAGCCACATTCTGCATTGAAAACGTCCTCGAGATCGTACTCCGGCCAGGCTACCTTCGCCCGGTAACCTCACCTGAACTGCTATTTTGAACCAGCGTGGAGTGGAGATTTGACTGAACGGTCGGTTGAAAATCGGAGCGGATCGCTTCGACCGTGACATCGACTGAGTTGTACCTGCATTAGGGATGAGTTTGCGCTGCAGGCAGCGCCAGAACGGATCCCAAAGGTGTGGTGATGTCCCGGCTTCAAGTCGGCTTGCAGGGTTGCGTCTGCAGTCGACAGTTGTACAACCGAACGGTCGGTAGAATTACGGAGGATCGAGGAAAAGTCAAGCTAGCGCGATCGAAAGGGTCGCTTTGGCGGCATATCTCTATATTGGAATAGCAATTTGGTACTGTGGCATTTATCGTGATCCATGCCGTACAAGGAGAAGAAATCCACCTTGCAAGGTGCCGCAACATGACGATCCATATGTCGGCAATAGTCTTTTTGTTCAGAAAGATTGTTCGATAAATTTTTGGCGCATCAGCCGCCGAGCTCGAGGTCCCGCATGAGCGCGGGCAGCAGGGCGCGATCGGCTGCGGACCAGTCGAGTTTCGCGAGGTCTGCAAGCTCGACCCAGCGAGCCGCAGCGTGCTCATTGAGCTGGATTCGACCGGTCAGCCCATGGACTCGATAGACGTCGAGCCTAAGGCAGCGCTGGTTGGAGAGATGCCGTGTGCCGACCAGCCAGGCGCCGATCTCGAGCTCGACTCCGAGCTCTTCACGCAGCTCGCGTCGCAACGCTTCACGGGGACTCTCGCCGGGCTCGATCTTGCCGCCAGGAAGCTCCCACTTGAGCGGTTCGTTGGTGGCGGCAGCGTTGCGTTGAGCTACGAAGCAGGCGCCGTTCTCGATCAGCACGCCCGCTACCACCCTTAGTGTGGGTGGCTCGAGATCCCGTGTGTCTGGCCCGAGATCCCGTGTGGTGAGCTCGTGAGCCGGGCGCTCATCGCCCTTGTAGTGAGTTGGGGACATGACGGGTTGGGTGACGCTGATCTTATCGTCGAACCGAAGCGATCCGTCAGAAGGGGCACGGTGAGGATCGGTCTGCCAGCCTCGGATCGGCGATAATGCGCCCATGATGACCAACAACGACATCGCGACGGTTTTCAAACAGATCGCTTCAGCTCTCGAGCTGTTGGAAGCGAATCGCTTCCGTATCAACGGCTACCAGCGGGTATCGCGGGTACTCAAGGACCTGACCGAGGATCTAGCGGCGCTGGTTCAGGAGCACCCGGAATCTGCTGTTCGACGCCTGACGGCATTCGACGGTATCGGCAAAGGGTCGGCGGAGAAGATCGTCGAGCTGGTGACGACCGGTGAGATGGCCGAGCATCAGCAGCTGCTGGCCAAGGTGCCGGCGGGCTTGTTCGACGTGCTAGCGATTCCAGGGATTGGCCCCAAGGCCGCGACTCTGATGTGGAAAGACCTCGGGATCACCAGCCTGGACGATCTCAAGCAGCAGCTCGATTCGCCGGAGCTGGCGAGTTTGCCGCGCATGGGCGCCAAGACAATCGAGAACATCAAGAAGGCGATCGCCTTCCAGGAGAAGTCCGCAGATCGCGTGCCGCTCGGTATCGCGCGGCCGCTCGCACTGCGTTTGCGCGACGAGCTGCGGCAGGTGAGCGGCGTGCTGCGCCTGGAGTATGCAGGGAGTTTGCGACGGGGTCGGGAGACCATTGGCGACCTCGATTTCCTCGCCGCTTGCGACGATCCCGAAGCGGTGCGCGAGAGATTCGCTACGCTGCCGGAGGTGACCCAGGTCTTGGCGCGTGGTGAGACCAAGAGCTCGGTTCGTTTGGAGGCTGGCGATACCGTGCTCCAGGCAGATCTGCGAATCGTGCCGGAAGCGGTCTACGGCGCTGCTCTGATGTATTTCACCGGCTCTAAAGAGCACAATGTGCGGCTGCGTGAGATCGCGATCAAACAGGGGCGTCGCCTCAACGAGTATGGCCTGTTCGAGGGCACCGAGGAGCGGCCGCAGGATCGCGGGCAGGAACCGCTGGCAGCGGCTGACGAGGCCGATATCTATCGTGTGCTCGGCCTCGACTACATCCCTCCCGAGCTGCGCGAAGATCGCGGTGAGCTCGACGGCCCGGCGCCGCGGCTGATCGAGCTGGAGGATGTCAAAGCCGAGCTACATGCCCACACGGTCGCCAGTGACGGCAAGATGACGATCGAGGAGCTTGCCGAGTGCGCCAAGCGCCATGGACATCACACCCTGGCCGTAACCGACCATTCGCAGAGCTCGGTGATCGCCGGCGGCCTGTCGGAGGAGCGCCTGCTAGAGCATATCGAAGCGATCCGTAGGGCCGACGAGGAGGTCGATGGGATCAAGCTGCTAGCAGGAGCGGAAGTCGACATCCTGCCCGACGGAGACCTGGACTACAGCGACGAGATTTTGGCACAGCTCGACGTCGTGGTGGCTTCGCCGCATGCCTCCCTGCGGCAGGATCCAGCGACAGCCACCCGGCGCCTGCTGCGAGCCATTCGCCATCCCCTGGTGCACATCCTCGGGCATCCGACCGGGCGGATCATCAACCGTCGTGAAGGCCTGTCGCCAGATATGAACGCGCTGTTCGAGGCCGCTGCCGAGCACGGCACGGCGCTCGAGCTCAACGCGAACTGGCGGCGCCTGGATCTACGCGACAGCCACCTGCGACCGGCGCTCGAGCGCGGCTGCCTGATCGCGATCGACACCGACACGCATCGCGCAGATCAGATGGATCACTTGATCTACGGTATCTTGACCGCGCGTCGTGCCGGGCTGGAAGCCGATGCCTGTATCAACACCTGGCCGGCTGAGAAGCTGCACGCTTGGCTGGCCTCCAAGCGGTAGCCCGGGATCTGCATGACGCTCGACGCCGAAAGTTGGGTCCCGGAGCAGGTCGTCGAGGGCGTGCCGCTGGCCGCGCACACCACGTTGGCGGTGGGCGGCCCGGCACGCTACTTTGC
>JBCCEE010000533.1:0-5767 GCA_039030415.1 Acidobacteriota bacterium | reverse complement strand
GCCGTTCCGATTTTGGTCGATTGCGACACCGAGACCCTCAACATGAGCTTGGCCGACGCCGAGCGCAAGCTGGCCGAGGTGCGATCCGGCTCGCTGCAGCGCATCTCGGGAGAGGCCAGCAAGGTGGTGGGCATGGTGCCGGTCCATGTCGGCGGCCGCATGCTCGACGTCGCGGAGCTCCAGGCCTTCGCCGAGCGCCACCGCCTTTGGAGCGTCGAAGACGCGGCTCACGCTTTCCCCGCAGCCTGGCGTGCCAGCGAGGATGCCGCCTGGCAGCGGTCCGGAGAGCGCACGGCGGACGTCACCTGCTACTCCTTCTATGCCAACAAGACCATCACGACCGGTGAGGGTGGCATGGTGGTCACCGAGAGTGACGAGCTCGCGGAGCGGATTCGCTCCCTATCACTACACGGTCTCTCCAACGATGCCTGGGGGCGCTACACCTCGAAGGGGGCCTGGGACTATCGGATCGTTGCCGCAGGCTACAAATACAACCTCACGGATATCGCCGCAGCGCTGGGTATCCATCAGCTGGCGCGGGCCGAAGCCATGCGACGGGAGCGTGAGGAGATAGCCCTCGAATTGATCGATAGCCTGGCGGGTGCCGACGAGATCGAGATTCCCAGAGTGCCCGAGAATCGCATTCATTCCTGGCACCTGTTCCAGATCAAGCTGCGACTGGAGCGGTTGACCCTCGATCGCGACGCGTTTCTCGAGGAGCTGCGCTCAGCGGGCATCGGCTTTTCCGTCCACTGGCGGCCGCTGCATCTCCATCCGTACTACCGAGATACCTTCGGCTGGCGTCCGGACGATCTGCCCAATGCCACCGAGGTATGGCGCCGAACGGTCAGCCTGCCGATCTTTCCGGGTATGTCGATGGAAGAGCGCGGGGCTGTGTCAGAGGCGGTGTTAGAGATTTGCCGCCGCTTCCGCCGCCCGAGCTAGAGCGTATTCTCGAGCAGCGCATGTGAGCTGGTCTGTCGCGGCCGTGAGGTTTGCCGCGAGGTTTCAAGTCGAGAGGGCTTCTTCGCGGAGAATCTTCCAGCCCTGGTCGTCCTTGACCAGCTCGAGCGTCTTGATGACTTGATCCTGGTAGTTGGAAGACGAGAACCTCTGGCCAAATTGGACAACGGCTCGATCGGGTAGCCGGAGCTCGATCGCGACGTCGAAAATTTCGATATCGATGATTCCGGGACGCGCGAGTCGTTGACGCCTCTGCGTTTCCCAATCGGCCCGTGAAGCCCCATCGGGAGGCGTGAAGCTCGGAGAATAGTGGTCGAGGTAACTCTCGATATCCTTGGCGGCCCAGGCCCGGGCCCAGGTGTCGACCGTCGAGGCGATCGCGGCGGCAAAATCCTCTGGCGCCAAGGCAGCACTCTCCGGCGTCATCTCAGGGAGCATCTCTGGCGTCTTCGTCGCGAACTGCTCGAAAGCTCGAGGCGTCAAGCCGTTCATCTCCGTGGTCGCCCGCGTGGAGCTCTCGAGCAGTAGGAGGCTACTCAGCGAGCCCGTCAGCAAACCAAGTCCGAAGCCGACGGTCAACAGAAACGGCATCGAACCGCCAATCGGACGGACCGGCGAGCGTTCCGGCGGCGAGCTCGTCTCATGGGCGGGTAACGAGGCGGCGGCCTCATCCGTCGAGCGCGACGTGAGACGGGCCCAGACCTTGTTGTCGACCTGAGAGAGCTGCACGGGCGTGCCGACGACCTGCAGATAGCGCTCGACCAAGCGAGAGATCGTGTACTTGCTCTCAAGGTCCAGGTTCGAGAAGCGTACGCCGATGCCTCGCGCTTCCTGGTCCGCGGTGCGGTTCCAAATGACCTCGGCTTGGCCCCGGATCCGCGGCTGATCGTGCAAGAGCTCGAAATCGAAGCTGCACTTGTAGCCGTTGGCCAACGGTTCACGGGTGCGCAGGAACATCCCGCTCATCGAGATGTTGGTGGCCCTCACAGGGGTTGACGTGTCGAGATCCTCGAGGCGCAGATCGACCTGGCAATCGATCGGTACCCGAAGCGACTCGAACCGAGTATCGGTGATGTCGACGATTTCTTCCACACCTGCGCGTGGTGGGCCTCTAATCCACCACGGACGAATGACCGAGCCCGACCCGAGGCGAAGGATACCTCAACAAGATCTCTGGCTGGAAGCTTGAGTGCAGGTTTCTGGAAACACAAAGGCCAGCCTGGGGAGAGGCTGGCCTTGTGAGGCTCTACAGAAAATTGCAGAGCCGCTGCGCTTCGTTAGAAGCGTCCTACATCATGCCGGGCATGCCGCCGCCCATGCCGCCCATGCCGCCGCCGGCCGGAGGAGCGTCGTTGCTCTCCTTCTCCTTGATCTCACACACCATTGCTTCGGTGGTGAGCAGGAGACCCGCGATGGAAGCAGCGTTCTGGAGGGCGTTCTTGGTGACCTTGGCCGGGTCGATGACGCCCGAGCCGACGAGGTCTTCGAACTCACCCTTGTCGGCGTTGTAGCCCGTGTTGCCTTCCGTGCCGAGAGCGTCGCGCACAACGACCGAGCCCTCGTTGCCAGCGTTGGCCGCGATCTGACGCGCCGGCTCTTCGAGCGCGCGCCGCACGATCGAGACACCGACGGCGAGATCACCCTCAGCCTCGACGGCTTCGACCGCCGGGATGGCACGCAGGAGCGCGGTGCCGCCGCCAGCGACGATGCCTTCCTCGACCGCCGCCTTGGTGGCGTGCATGGCATCTTCGACACGAGCCTTCTTCTCTTTCATCTCGGTCTCGGTCGCAGCGCCAACCTTGATGACCGCCACGCCGCCGACCAGCTTGGCCAACCGCTCCTGGAGCTTCTCGCGGTCGTAGTCCGAGGAGGTCTCCTCGATCTGATTGCGGATCTGCTTGACGCGGCCAGCGATCGCCTCGCGGCGCGCCGCATCGTCGGTGTCGGTGACGATCGTGGTGTCGTCCTTGGTGATGACGATCTTCTTGGCCTCGCCGAGGTCTTCCCAGCGCACGTTCTCGAGCTTGATGCCGAGGTCCTCGGTGATCACCTTGCCGCCGGTGAGCACCGCGAGATCTTCGAGCATGGCCTTGCGGCGATCGCCAAAGCCCGGGGCCTTGATCGCAGCGACGTTGAGGGTGCCGCGCAGCTTGTTGACCACTAGGGTGGCCAGCGCTTCGCCCTCGATGTCCTCGGCGATGAGCACCAGCGGGCGACCCTGCTTGGCGACCTGCTCGAGGATCGGCAGGAGGTCTTTCATGGCGCTGATCTTCTTCTCGTGGAGCAAGATCGAAGCGTTCTCGAGCACCGTCTCCATGCGCTCGGAGTCGGTGACGAAGTAGGGCGAGAGGTAGCCGCGATCGAACTGCATGCCCTCGACGACTTCGAGAGTGGTCTCGAGGCCCTTGGCTTCTTCGACGGTGATGACGCCGTCCTTGCCAACCTTCTCCATGGCCTCGGCGATGATGCCGCCGATCTCGGGATCGTTGTTCGCCGAGATGGTGCCGACATGAGCGATCTCAGAGCCCTCGACCGGCTTCGAGATGCCGTCGATGGAGCTAACCGCCGCTTTCACGGCGAGGTCGATACCGCGCTTGAGCGACATCGGGTTGGCGCCGGCGGTGACGTTCTTGGAGCCCTCGCGGTAGATTGCCTGGGCCAGCACGGTGGCGGTGGTGTTGCCGTCACCCGCGACGTCGGAGGTCTTGGAGGCAACCTCGCGCACCATCTGGGCGCCGAGGTTCTCGACGCCATCCGGGAGCTCGATCTCCTTGGCGACGGTCACACCGTCCTTGGTGATGGTCGGCGAGCCGAAGCTCTTCTCGATGACAACGTTGCGTCCCTTGGGGCCGAGGGTGACTTTCACCGCATCGGCAAGCTTATTGACACCCCGCAGGATCGCGGCGCGCGCATCCTCGGAATAGATGATCTGCTTAGCCATTTTTATAGGTCCTCTCGTGTTCTAGCTTGAGTGATCTGGTTTTGAAAACAAGCTCAGTGAGCTGGCTTACTCGACGATCGCGAGGACCTCGTCCTCACGCAGGATGACGAGATCCTGGTCGTCGATTTTGATCTCGCTACCCGAGTACTTGCCGATCAGAACGCGATCGCCGGCCTTGACGTCCATCGGCGTCCGGTTGCCGTTCTCGTCCAGCTTGCCGGGACCCACGGCCACGACTTCTGCTTCCTGGGGCTTCTCTTTCGCGGTCTCGGGGATGATGATCCCGCCGCGAACTTCTTCGGTCTGCTCGATGCGTTTGGCGACGATGCGGTCGTGCAGGGGACGAATGTTCACGATTCGAACCTCCTAGATTCGGCTCAAGGCCAGTCTTATGTTGTGTTTTGGGATTACTGACGCTGTGGACACACCCGTGACGTTGCCGACCAACTGTTAGCACTCGCCCTGGGTGAGTGCTAGCAAGCATAGTAGGCGACTATATGACTGTCAAGATCGGAGCGTCGATTGCACGTTCCTGAAGGTGCAGAGACCCCGTTTTTTCCTCAATCGCGGTCTCTGCACGGTGCAGAGACCAGGATTGAGCCTCAATCGGGGTGTCGCACGGTGCAAAGACCCGGGTTGAGCCTCGATCGCGGTCTCTGAAGGCTGCAGGGACACGGTTTTAGCGTCAATCGCGGTCTCTGAAGGCTGCAGAGACCACGATTTACGATCCTGAGTGATCACGACAGGTCTCCTGGCTAGCTCGAGCCAGTCTCGAAACAGCGTTGCGAGGCGGTAGGTCGCTCTAGACGAGCTTTAGGAGATGACCCAGCTTTTCGCGCTTGGTCTTCAGATAGTCGCGGCTCGACTCGGTGGGTGGCATCTCCAGCGGGATGCGCTCGGCGATCTCGAGTCCATAGCCTTTTAGGGCGATGTACTTGCCGGGATTGTTCGTCATCAAGCGCATTTGGCGTACACCGATATCCCGAAGGATCTGGCAGCCGATTCCATAATTGCGCTCGTCGGGCCGAAATCCGAGCTTCTCGTTGGCTTCGACCGTGTCGTGACCTTGCTGCTGCAGCTCGTAGGCTTTCAGCTTGTTGAACAGTCCGATGCCGCGGCCTTCCTGCAGCAGATAGAGCAGCACTCCACGGCCCTCCTGCTGAATCTTGTCGAGAGCGCTATGCAGCTGGGGGCCGCAGTCGCAGCGCTCGGAGCCGAAAATGTCCCCGGTCAGACACTGACTGTGAACCCGCACCAAGATCGGCTCGTCCTCTTCGACTTCCCCCATGACGAAGGCCAGGTGCTCCTCACCGGTGACGTCCGAGACATAGGCGTGAACCGTGAATGTGCCATAGGGGGTGGGTAGCTCGGGCGCGGCGACGCGGCGCACCAGCGTTTCATTCCGCAACCGGTAGCTGATCAGGTCGGAGACGCTGAGCATTGGCAAGTCGTGGGCGGTGGCGAAGCTCTCCAAGTCAGGAACCCGCGCCATGGAGCCATCGTCGTTCATGATCTCGCAGATGACACCGCCGGGTTGCAGCCCTGCCAGTACCGCCAGGTCGACGGAAGCCTCGGTATGGCCCGCCCGCTTGAGCACGCCGCCGGGACGGGCCCGAACCGGGAAAATGTGGCCTGGCCGCACCAGGTCCTGTGGCTTCGACTTGGGGTCGATGGCCGTCCTAACCGTTTCCGCCCGATCCTGAGCCGAGATCCCGGTGGTGACCCGGCCCTTGGCCTCGATGGAGATCGTGAAGGCGGTGCCATAACTCGACGGGTTGGAATCTTCCACCATCAGCGGCAGCTCGAGCTCGCGACAGCGCTCCTCGGTCAGCGACAGGCAAATCAGGCCGCGCCCGTGCTTGG
>JBCCEE010000532.1:0-5783 GCA_039030415.1 Acidobacteriota bacterium | reverse complement strand
GGTGCTGTTCCGAGCCCTGGGGCGCTGCTCCGCCGGCTCCCCCCCCGGACGCTCGGGCCCCTCGTTATCGCGAGTCCGCCGGCGCCGGCGGACTCTCGACGCGTTCGGAGCCTCGGCCTCTAGGCACAGCCGGAGTCATGGGTTGAGCCGAACGGTCGGTCGGAACATGGTAACCTCCGCGCCGGGGCGGAGAGCCAAGCGATGGCGAGCGATCGGTGCAGGAGCGAACGATGGATTGCTACCCACTCGGTCGAGTGGTGGGCCGCTCTTTCTCTCCTCATGGCGTGGTTCTGTTTGACGGACTATGCCACCCACGCCGAGCCGCCCCTGGAGGTTCGCGAGACGGGGGCGGTGACCAGCTTGGCGGTGCCCTGGAAGTTCAGCCCGGGCGATGATGTGGCATGGTCGGATCCCGACTACGACGATCGCAACTGGCGTGAAGTCCGGATCCCCACCGGCTTCGGGCGCCGAGACGCCGAGGCGGTGTTCGCCTGGTACCGGCTGACCGTCGACCTGGCGCCGGGCCAGCAGCGGCTGACGCTGGAAGACCGCGCCGACCTGAGGCTGGGCGTCACCGTCGGCAAAGTCGACAGCGCCTACGAGGTCTACGCTGGCGGTCGGTTGTTGGGCGGCGTGGGGGCGTTGCCACCTCAGCCTCGAATCGACTATGACCGGCATGGTATCTATGCGGTACCGGCGACCGCCGTTGATTCGAGTGGGCGGCTGGTGATCGCCCTGCGAGTGTGGAAAGCCCCGGCAACTCGGAGCTCGGTTGGCGGTCCGCACGAAGGACCCTTTTTGCTCGGTCCGATCGAGCAGCTGACGCGTCGTGAGCTGGTATCGGAGCTACCGTCTCTGCTGCTGGCCGGCTGGTTCTTGATTCTCGGGCTCATCCATATCGAGCTGTTCCGCCGCCGGACCGCACTGCGAAGCTATCTTTGGTTTGCGCTGCTGTGCTTCTCCTTTGCCGCCTATGGGTTCCTGCGGACGCAATGGAAGTATGCGCTCACCGACAACTTCGTTCTGCTCAAAGAGCTCGAGCACATCGACCTCTACCTTGGCCTGTTGCTCTTCATTCAGGTGGTGTGGCCGGTGCTCGGTTTGTCGATCAGTCGTTCACTGCGCGTCGTTCAGGCCGCGAGCGCCATGGCTTGCGCGACGGTGGCGCTACCGGGTCTGCAGCTCAATATCGTGCTGCTGCCCGCCTGGCAGCTGGCGATGCTGGGCGTGGTTTGCGCGTTCACCTGGAGCGTCTTTCGAGAGGCGCGTCGGGGTCACCCCGAGGCGAGGATCGTGGCTCTCGGCACCGTTGTCGTCACCGTTGGCTTCATTTATGAAGTCGGCATCGACCGCGGCCTCTACACTGCCCCTCGGCTGGCGGGATTCGGGTTTGCGTTCTTCGTCATCTGCCTAGCCATGTCGTTGGCGAGCCGCGTCGCACGGGTATATGCCGAAGTCGAAGCACTGCGCCAGAGCGAGCGCGAGGCGGAGCGCGCCAACCAGGCGAAGAGCGAGTTCTTGGCCAACATGAGCCACGAGATCCGCACGCCGATGAGCGGGATCCTCGGAGCTTCCGAGCTGCTGATGAAGGAGAGTCTTGCACCCCATGCTCGCGAGCTCGGGGACATCATTCGCAGCTCGGCGAGCGCGCTGCTCGGCATCATCGACAGCATCCTCGACTTTTCGAAGATCGAGTCGGGGCGGCTGGAGCTGGAGCAGGCCGAGCTACCGCTGCGCCGTACGATCGATGGCGTGGTCGACCTGCTGCGCCCGCGTGCCCTGGACAAGGGAATCGAGCTCGAGGTCGAGCTGGCCGAGGATCTTCCCGAATGGGTGGCGGGCGACGCGCTACGCCTGCGGCAGATCCTGTTGAATCTGATCGGCAACGGCGTCAAGTTCACTCAGCAGGGCAGGGTCGTGCTGCGGGTTGAGCGGGAGCCGACGGCGCGCGATGACCTGTGGCTACGGTTCACGGTGGAGGACACCGGGATCGGGATGACCCCAGAGGTGATCGAGCAGTTGTTCTCACCCTTCACCCAGGCCGACACGTCGACGACCCGTGAGTTTGGCGGTACTGGTCTCGGGCTGGCGATCAGCCAGAAGCTGGCGCGCATGATGGGTGGCCGTATCTCGGTCGACAGCGAGCCTGGAGTTGGGTCGACGTTTTCGTTCGCGGCGTGTTTCCAGCGGGTGGCCGAAGCTCCGATTGCCGAGCCGACCGAAGCTCGTCCATGCAAGCGGAAGGCTTCTGGACGGTTCCGCATTCTGCTGGCTGAAGACAATCCAATCATTCAGCTGGTGGTCACCGAGCAGCTCACCGCCCTGGGTTCGACGGTGCGGCGCGCTACGACCGGTCGTGAAGCGCTGGCGCTGTTGGAGCGCGAAGCCTTCGACCTGGTGCTAATGGACTGTCAGATGCCCGAGCTCGACGGCTATCAAGCGACGCGCCGCATCCGTCAGCGGGAGATCGGCGGCGGCCAGCACCTGCCGGTGATCGCGCTGACCGCTCACGCGATGGCCGGTGATCGCGAGAAGTGTCTAGCGGCCGGTATGGACGATCACCTGCCCAAGCCATTTACCGAGGCTCAGCTGCTGGCGGTACTCGATCGGTGGCTGGGCTCCGGACCCGAGGCTGAGGAGGCTCCGGAGACCGATGCTGGCGAGACCTCGGCAGCAGCGTCCCAGACGTAGAGCTTGCGCTCGGCGAAGTTGATCGAGATCCGTCGCTGCGACAGGAAGGGAAAGCCGATCAGGCCGTCGAGCTGCAGGCCGTAGCCGTTGTTGAGGTGTGAGATATCGGCTACCGAGGTCAACATGTCGGCGAATCGCAGGCCGCTTATCTCTGTTTCGAGGACTTCGACGAGCGGCACAGTATTGGCGTTCTTGTCAGCACCATGAAGCACGTCCTCGCCCTTGGAACGGTAGGCGGTGGTATCGAGGCTGGCAAAGGCCGTCGGGTCGAGAAGATTGACCGCGGCGCCGGTGTCGAGCCCGAGGCGGAGCGTCTCGCCGTCGATCTCGACCTCGATCACCGGGATGTGGGCCTCGAGGGTGAAGGGAATCTCAGCGAGCGGCTGCACGTCGCGATGCAGGTTCGTAGCTCCCGGGCGAAACAGCGTCAGTCGTCGGTCCGGATAGTCGATCAACAGCTCGAAGTCCTTGACCGTGTTGTAGCCGATCAGACCGACAATCTCGGAGTCGACGGCGGTTTCCAGGTGGGCCAGATCGATACCGATCAGCTCGATGTCTCGCCGCTTGATGCCTTGCCAGTCGAGCTCGTCGATGGCGATCTGACGAAGCTGGATCTTGCCGGAGACGCCTACCGCCTCGCCCTCCGCTTCGGCGGTCTCATCGGGGAAATGGGCCGAGTTCAGGATCAAAGCGGGAGCCCCGGTGTCTAGGATGAAGCGGGCATCCCTACCGTTCAGCCCGATGTCGACGAAGATCAGCCCGTCGTATTCGCCGCCCGCTTCGAACGGGGTCTGGATGAAAAGAGAGGCGGAGGCATCCGGCGCTTCAGAAATGGCGTAATTGGGACGACGCTCAGCTTCAGCGGTGAGCGTAAGGGTATGGACAACAATCAAGCTGAGAACTGCAGAACAACGGTGCATGTCGACTCCTTGTGGATGATCGCGGAAAGCATCGTGGGATAGCGGGTCGGTGTTGCGAAGCTCGAGGGCTCCGTGGACGTCCTGAAGTTTACGGAGCCGTTTGGGAGCCCGGGTTAGGTAGAAGTTTGGAGTTGTTAGGAAATGTAAAGCCCTGGGTGCGGCAGCATGAAGCATCGAGGGTGGTTGTTAGACTGCGATCTGTGAGCAGACTGCAACTGGTGAGCAGATCGCGATTTGTGCGCAGCTGGGAGCGTAGAGCCTCATCTGAACGAATCCTCTGGGCGATCGCAGGTCTGCTCCTGGTGACCCTGGTGGTCGTTGCCTGGCTCCAGAATCGCTGGCTGAGTCAGCTGCATGCGGCTCAAGTCGAGCGTCGGGTCGCCGCCTTGTCCGGCGAGCTCGAAGCGCTGCGCGAGAGCTTCGACCGCCGCTTCTTCGGCTGGGCGTTGGAGCAGGAGATGATTCTGGCCCAGATTGCTCGCGACCCAGATCAGCGGCCCGAGCGGTTCGACGACTTGGAGGGCACGGTGATCGATCGGATGTATCGTCGGCAGCTCGATGCCGCGGATAGCCGCTGGTGGCGCCTGCTGCCGGACGGCAGCTCAATGCCTCTCGAGCAGCCGGCGTTGACGTCGCAGCTGCCGCCGGGAGCTAGCTCACTGGTGCCGATTGCAATCAGCCCACAGCATCTCGTGGTGATCCTAGCTGAGGTGCTGCCGACCCGCTCCAGCGGTGTATCGCAAGCGACCGCCCACGTCGACGGTGAGACCGGCTCGCTGCGCAGTACCGGACCGGTCATGCTGGTCACATTGGACCGGCGTCGCTTCATGGAGCGCCTGCTAATCCCCGCCGTCGAAGCGGCTTGGCCGGGGCTATCCGCGGACCTGGATGTCGTCTTGGTGGAGCGCGGTGAAGGAGGCGAAGCCCTGCTCTATGGCTCGAAGACTTCGCTGCTCATGGGGGACTCTGCCGAATCCGAGGGCGAAGTGCGTCTGCTGCGTCCGGAGGCGGCCATGAACGAGGCGTCGCGACTCGCCGAGGTGCAGAGCCATGACGGGGCGGGCGCCTGCCCCGAGTGCCTGAACTGGGCGCCGGTTGGGCTCGGCTTCCTGGCCGGTGACCCTCCTGAACGGCAGTGGCTGCTCAGAGTAAGGACTCGTGAAGGCTCGATGACTCGTGTCATCGATCAGCTTCGGGCTCGCAATGTGTGGATCAGCCTTTCGGGCGTGCTGCTCATCGGTTCGGCGATTGTATTGCTGGTGGTGCTGGCGGGTCGTGCTCAGCGGTTGGCCCGGACTCGCATGGAGTTCGTGTCGAGTGTCTCCCACGAGCTGCGGACACCGCTGTCGGTGATTGGCTCAGCGGCTTCCAACCTGGCGGGGGGATGGGTGGATCATCCGCAGCAGGTTCGGCGCTACGGAGAGCTGCTGAACCAAGAAACCCGGCGGTTGCGCGAGCTGGTAGAGCGGGTACTGACGTTTGCCAGGCTCGACGAAGGTGGTCTCGAGCTGGCTGAAGTCGACATTGCGGCGGTGGTCGAGCGCGTCGTGACGGCGCATCGCGACCACATCGAGCAGCGCGCGCTCGAGCTCGAGCTCGAGCTACCCGCCGAGCTGCCTGCGGTGCGGGCCAACGCTACGGCGCTGGAGTCGGCGATGCGAAACCTGCTCGACAATGCGATTCAACATGGTGGGGATGGCGGAAGAGTTCGGATCGAGGCCGTGGTCGAGCAGGCGGACCCAGCACCCGAGCTGAGGCTCAGCGTCCGCGATTGGGGAGCCGGAGTCGACACGGCAGAGCGTAAGCGCTTGTTCGACCCCTTCTTCCGCGGTCGCCGAGCCCGCGAGCATCACATCCCGGGTACTGGATTGGGCCTCAGTCTGGTTGCCAAGATCGCTACGGCGCTCGGCGGTCGAGTGCGGGCTCGAACCGGTCTGCGAAGCGGTGCGGCTTTCGATCTATTTCTGCCGCTGGCGGCGACCTCAGCGAGCGCGGTATGAGCGATCACCAGATCCTCATGATCGAAGACGAGCCCGGTCTCGTACTGACCCTTGGCGATCGGCTGAAGGCCGAGGGTTATGGCTTCGAGAGCGCTTCTGAGGGTCGCAGCGGTCTCGAGAAGGCGCAGCGCGGTAACTTCGACCTCATCATCCTCGATCTCATGCTGCCGGG
>JBCCEE010000531.1:0-5800 GCA_039030415.1 Acidobacteriota bacterium | reverse complement strand
CCGTGGTAGTCGTCGTTGCATTCGGCCAGCGGATCGCTGTCGTCGTTGGCGAGGTCGGTACCGCCAATGACCTTGGCGTTGGGGAAGCTGGAGTAGCCGCCAAACGCAGCGTGCGTGTAGTTGATGCCACCGTCGATGACCGCGACGGTAACCCCCAGGCCAGTGTAGCCGAGCGTGTGAACGTCGTCGGTGTGGGTCAGGGCCAGCGCCTCGGTGTCGTCGAATTCCAGCCGCTCGGCGTAGGAGATCTCGACCACTGAGTCGAGCTCGGCGAGGGCGGCGACGGCACGGTAATCAGCATCGGCGGTGAAGCCGTAGAAGCTCTCGAAGCGACGTTTGAGTTTGAAGCGATCTAAGCCATACAAACCCTGCATCTCGGTGAAGACCCGCTCTTGCGCCGCCTGCACCTTGGACTTGCGGCGCTCGAGACCGGCCTTGGTCTCGAGAGCGCGACGATGCGCGGCAGACTTTTCGAAGTTCTGCAAACGCACATCGATGCGCACGGTGGACTGCATGGCTGCTTTGGTGAACGCGTCCTCGGCATCGTCCTCGAGCACTTCGAGCAGCCGCGGGTGGACTTTGGCCTTCAGGCGGTCGATGTCGAAGCCTTCACCCGAGAGCCTGGCTTGCAACATGGTGTGTTCGTCAGCGAGGACCGGTCCCGGAGCCCAGAGTGTCGCGAGCGCAATAAAACAGAAGATGGTCTGAAAGGTTTTCGAAGCTGGAGATATCCGATGGGAGTCATTCATGATGCAGCCCTTTGTGTTGGCCAGGTCAGGACCCTCGAGATCCTGAAACAGTTTTTTCATTTCAATTCTCGCCCCACCTTCTAATGCGCGCCCATTCAAATAATGAATCAATAATCTCCAGCTTCTTTGCCTATGAGACTCAGGGGCTTCTAACGCAAATCAGCCGGGCCAAAGGCCCGGCTGATTCTTGAGTGAGCTAGCTAGCGCTAAGACCCGATCTCGGGTCAGCCTGCTGCTATTGGTAGATCACCAGCGCGGAGGCCTTGTTGCGGTCGCCCGACAGCTTGCCGATCTCCGTGGTAGAAGCGTCGGTGACGTCGATCGTAAAGAGGTAGTTGCCGTAGCCACCCCTGCTGCCGCTCCAGTTGATGCCGTACACCGTGCCGTCCGGAGCCGCGCGCATCGACGACGCTCGCGAGTGGTCGCCTGACAGCGAGCCGATCTGGACGGTTTGGGCGGTCGCCTTGTCGACCGAGAACAGGACTTGGCCCATGCCCCAGCCGCTGCTGTTGATGCCGTAGAGCTGGCCGGAGACGAAGGCGATCGAGGTGGCCTGGCTGCGGGCGCCCCACAGCGAGCCGATCTCAGTGGTTTCGCCGGTTGAGCGGTTGATCGTCATGAGCACGCGGCCACGGTACTGCTTGTGCACGTTCATAGCGTAGAGCGTGTTCGTCGTGGCGTCGAAGGCTAGGGTCGTTGCGGTGGTCTCATCACCCCACAAGGTGGCGATGTCGGTTACCTGGCCGCTCATCGGATCGACCGAGAAGAACGACGTACCGCCGCCGGTCAGCTCACAGCCCACACCGTAGAACAGGCCGTCATCCGTCGCCTGCACGAGGTCCGAAGCGCAGGTCTGATCCACGCTGAGCGCACCCACGTCGTAAGTGTTGGCGTTGGTCTCGTCGATGCGGTAGAGCACCTCGCCTTCGCCCTCGCCGCCGTCGTTGAGCGCCAGCACGAACGAGCTCTGCAGGTTTTGGGCGATGCCTTCCGAGCTCACGGCGTTGACGCGTGGCTTCGTCAGGCCGTTGGCAGGATCAGTAATATCTTTACCGCCATCCTTGAGCGCGAAGATCAGCCCCTCACGGGTCAGCGAAGGCTGCGCTTCGAGCAGGGTCGCGGCCACGCCGGCGACGAAGGGAGTCGCGGTCGAGGTGCCGCCGAAGCAGCTCCAGGTGCCGCCGTTGGTCTTCGCCGCGGTGTAACAGTGCGACGGGCCGAGCAGATCGAGAATCTCGGCACTGTTCGAGTAGCAGGTAACGAGGTCGCCGTACGTCGTCGCATCGGTGCAGACGCTGCCGTAGGTATAGCTGCCGATATTGGCATCGAACACCGCGCCAACGCTGGTGATGTGCGAGGAGCAGGAGGGTGAGGCGATGCCGGCCTTGTTGCCGTCATTGCTGGTAGAGGAGAAGAAGTGGATGCCGAGATCGTAGAGCGTCTCGAGATCGGAACGCAGGCCAGAGCTGATGTTGCTGTCACAGTAATCGCTGTACTCGGTGGGCCAGCTCAGGCTCATGGACACGACGTCGATACCCAAGCTCTGGTGATTGGTGACGATCCAGTCGACGGCGCCACCGATGGTGCCAGAGGTGTTGTTGCAGGAGTCGAGGACCTTGACGTGGACGAGCGTGGCGTCGGGAGCGGCGCCGGTGATGCCGCCACCGTTGCCCGCGACGACGCTCGCCACGGGCGTGCCGTGGTAGTCGCCGTTGCAATCGGCCAGCGGATCGTCATCGTCGTTGGCGAGATCGGTACCGCCGATCACCTTGGCGTTGGGGAAGCTGGAATAGCCGCCGAACGCAGCGTGCGTGTAGTTGATGCCGCCGTCGATGACCGCGACGGTGACCCCGAGGCCAGTGTTGCCCAGCGTGTGCATCGTTTCGGTCTTGGTGAGGGACAACGCTTCAGCGTCATCGAATTCCAGCGGCTCGGCGTAGGAGATCTCGACCACCGAGTCGAGCTCGGCGAGGGCGGCGACCGCGCGGTAGTCGGCGTCGGCGGTGAAGCCGTAGAAGCTCTCGAAGCGACGCTTGAGCTGAAAGCGATCGAGGCCATAAAGACCCTGCATCTCCGTGAAGACGCGCTCCTGAGCCGCCTGCACCTTGGACTTGCGGCGCTCGAGACCGGCCTGGGTTTTGAGCGCGCGACGGTGCGCGACGGACTTCTCGAAGTTCTGCAGGCGCACGTCGATCCGGACGGTGGACTCGATGGCTCCCTTGGTGAACGTATCCTCGAAGTCCCCCTCGAGGACCTCGAGCAGCCGCGGATGAACCTTGGCGTTGAGCTCAGCGACGTCGAAACCCTCGCTCGCGATTCTCTCTTCGAGCCTAGAAGGCCCGCTCGCCTGTGCGGGGCCAGTCACCAACAGGGCTGCGAGGGCCGCTAGCCCAACGAGACTATGGACGGTCGGGGACAATATCGAAGACATTGGGCCAGGGGTCGAGTGCTTCATTGGAGTATTCCCTTGGGTCGGCTGGTTTGGGTGTTGTGAGCTGCCCCACCAGGCAGCTACCCCATAGAGCGCAGGACCCCGCTCAACCCCTTAATCTTTCTTAGTCCCAATGCTTCCGGATCTAAGCCGAGATTCGAGCTGTGCTCAAAACGAATCAGCCCGGCGAGACGCCCGGCTGATTCCCTTGCTTCGAAGACCCGAATCCGGGCCCGCCTGCTGCTACTGGTAGATCACCAGCGCGGAGGCTCTGGTGCGGTCGCCCGACAGCCTGCCGATCTCGGTGGTCGAAGCGTCGATGACGTCGATCGTGAACAGGGTATCGCCGAAGCCACCCTTACTGCCGCTCCAGTTGATGCCGTACATCGTGCCGTCCGGAGCCGCGCGGATCGAAGACGCTAGCGAGTGATCGCCAGACAGCCTGCCGATATCGGTGGTCTGGGCGTTCGTCTTGTCGATCGTGAACAGCTCCTGCCCCATGCCCCAGCCGCTGCTGTTGATGCCGTAGAGCTGGCCGGAGACAAAAGCGATCGAGGTGGCCTGGTTGCGGTCGCCCGACAGCGAGCCGATCTCGGTGGTTTCGCCGGTCGCGCGGTCGATGGTCATGAGCACGCGGTCGCGGTACTGCTGGTGCACGTTCATGGCGTAGAGCGTGTTCGTCGTGGCATCGAAGGCCAGGGTCGTCACGGTGGTCTCGTCGCCCCACAGCGTGGCGATGTCGGTGACTTGCCCGCTCATCGGGTCGACCGAGAAGAACGACGTGCCGCCGCCGGTCTCCTCACAGCCCACGCCGTAGAACAGGCCGTCATCCGTCGCCTGCACGAGGTCCGAGGCGCAGGTCTGGTCGACGCTCAGGGCACCCACATCGTAGGCTTTGGCGTTGGTCTCGTCGATGCGGTAGAGCACCTCACCCTCGCCCTGGCCGCCGTTGTTGAGCGCCAGCACGAATGAGCTCTGCAGGTTCTGTGCAAGGCCTTCTGAGCTCAGGGCGTCGACGCGCGGCGTCGTCACGCCATTGGCCGGATCGGTCACGTCCGTGCCGCCATCCTTGAGCGCGAAGATCATGCCTTCGCGGGTCAGCGACGGCTGTGCCTCGAGCAGGGTCGCGGCCACGCCAGCGACGAACGGGGTCGCGTTCGAGGTACCGCCGAAGCAGCTCCAGGTACCGCCATTGGTGTGCGCAGCCACCGAACATTCCGCCGGGCCGAGCAGGTCGAGAATCTCGGCGCTATTGGAGTAACAGGGCACGAGGTCGCTGGACGTCGTCGAATCGGTGCAAACGTTGGGATACGTATAGCTGCCGATATCTGCATCGAACACCGCGCCAACGCTGGTGATTTGCGAGGAACAGGACGGCGAGGCGATGCCCGCCTTGTTGCCGTCATTGCTGGCCGAGGAGAAGAAGTGGATGCCGAGATCGTAGAGCGTTTGGAGATCGGAGCGCAGGCCGGAGCCGAGGTTGCTGTCACAGTAATCGCTGTACTCGCTGGGCCAGCTCAGGCTCATGGTCACGATATCGATACCCAAGATCTGGTAGTGGCTGACGACCCAGTCCACTGCGGTGCCGATGCCTACCCAGGTGCCGTTGCAGTTGTCGAGGGCCTTGAGGTGGACGAGGGTGGCGTCAGGCGCGGCGCCGAGGATGCCGCCGCCATTGCCCGCGACGACACTCGCCACGGGCGTGCCGTGGTAGTCGCCGTTGCATTCGGCCAGCGGATCACCATCGTCGTTGGCGAGGTCGTATCCGCCGATGACCTTGGCGTTGGGGAAGCTGGAGTAGCCGCCAAAGGCAGCGTGCGTGTAGTTGATACCACCGTCGATGACCGCGACGGTGACCCCGAGGCCAGTGTAGCCGAGCGTGTGAACGTCGTCGGTGTGGGTCAGGGCCAGCGCCTCGACGTCATCGTACTGCAGCCGCTCGCGTAGGAGATCTCGATCACCGAGTCGAGCGCGGCCACAGCGCGGTAGTCAGCGTCAGCGGTGAAGCCTTAGAAGCTCTCGTACTGGCGCTTGAGCCGAAAGCGATCGAGGCCATACAGACCCTGCATCTCGGTGAAGACCCGCTCTTGCGCCACCAGGGTGTTACAGCGCCCCGACGCAATTCAGCCGGGCCTGAGCCCGGCTGACTCCTAAAGCGAAGACCCGCAACCGGGTCGGGCTACTATTGGTAAATCACCAGCGCAGAAGCCTTGCTACGGTCGCCCGACAGCTTTCCAATCTCGGTGGTCGAAGCGTCGCTGACGTCGATCGTGAAGAGATACTTGCCGACGCCGCCTTGGCTGCCATTCCAGTTGATGGCGTACATCGTGCCGTCCGGAGCGGCGCGGATCGACGACACTCTCGAGTGATCACCCGATAGCGGACCGACATCGACGGTTTGGGCGTTCGACTTGTCGATCGTGTAGAGGACCTTGCCCGCGCCCCAGCCCTTGCTGTTGATGCCGTAGAGCTGGCCGGAGACGAAGGCGATGGAGGTGGCGCCGGTGCGGTCGCCCGACAGCGAGCCGATCGCGGTGGTCTCACCGGTCGAGCGATTGATCGTCATGAGCACCCGACCGCGGTACTGCTCGTAAACGTTCATAGCGTAGAGCTTGTTGCT
>JBCCEE010000530.1:0-5843 GCA_039030415.1 Acidobacteriota bacterium | reverse complement strand
GGTCAATGCCCGTTTCGACTTCGGCGACGGGCTCTCGCTCGTCGGCGAGTACTCATTCCTCGAGAACGAGAGTCGGCCGCCGGTGTCCGTCACCGACGACACGACGTTCCACAGCTCGATGGAGTCTGCCAAACATGGCCGCCCACCGATCGCTTCTTGGGGCTATCCCGCTAGTCCGAAGGCAGCTCGCAAGGAAAGAATACACCCGATGGCACCCGCGACAGCAAGGCTTCGGTGCAAAAGCCGACGAGCTCAGACTCCAGCTCGGGACGGTAGGAAACCATGCCGCCATGATCGCTCAGCGGCCCGGCCACCAGGGGCTCGTCGCCGTATTGGCGCTCGAGACGACGAAAGAACGAAGTCGGAAGACGGAAGGGCCCGAGACTCACCGAGTGCAGGTCGTGGGCGTCGATGGCGCCGAAGACCTGGTTGAACAAACGCTGATAGCGCTGCTGGAAGTCGGCCGAATAAATCAGGGGATCAAAACGGAGGCCGATCGGCCAGCCCTGCTCCGTTAGCCGAGCCATGGCTGCAATCCGGCGCTCGACGGTCGGCACCTTGTGCTCTAGGGCTTCGGAGACTTCTTCCGGGGTGAAGCTGAACGCGACAACGACGTTGGGCAAGGGATCCACGGCGACCAGGCTGGCAATCTGCGTGCTCTTGGTGCGGATCTCGAGCCAGGCTCCGGGACGCTGACGGAACGTCGGCAGCGCGTGCTCTACGAAACGCGTCACGCCCTCGAAGGCTAGACTGTCGCAGTCATAGCCCGAGAAGAAGCACGCCGACTCATCGGGCGCTTGATCGATCTGATCTTCGATGCCGTCGAAGAAATCTTCGTAGTTGACGAAGACCACATAGTGCGCTGAGCGATACATCCCCTGCAGGAAGCAGTAGCGGCAGTCGTAGAGGCAATTCAGCATGTGGGAGAAGTAGAAGTTGCGTGCCGCTCCGATACCGTAGCTCGGCGGAGTCGGCTGAATCAACTTTCCCGGCTTGCGAGCGAGGATCAACGCGGGGCGACGTTTCTGCAGGCGGAAGCTCTGGGCGCGAGGATTGAACACCTCGCCGTAGCGCTCACAAGGTATTTGCACCGCCTTGGGCAGGCGAGCACAAATCTCGTGGGTTCGAGGATGGTCCGCGACGCCGCGTTCGATGTAGATGTGGCTGATCATGATCGCCGCCCGAGCCCGCATCTTAACGGGTTGCCGGGGCGCACGATGTTCAGAGCGTCAGGACTGGAGCGCGAGCTCGTCGAGCCAAGGGCGCAAACGCGCCAGCACCTGCTTGCCACGGGTGCCGCGCACTAGCCCGTGAACCGGCAGCGGCTCGTCAGGGGCCAGGGTCTGTCGGCGCCTCAGCTGGCGCCGGAGCTCGCGGCTCTCGCTGACGGTGAAGCGCCAGGTGCTCAAGCATTGCTCGAAGTCCTGTGGATCCGCTTCGAGATCGGCCAGCTCTTTGGCGAGCTCGAGGCAGCTCCCAGCCAAACGCTCCACAACCGCCAGCTGCTGCGCAACGAGCTCTTCGACGACCTCCAGGGTCAGGTGCTCGAGCGCGTTGTCGGGGCCGTCGGAGACGATCTTCACGCAGTGCACCAGCTCGGCGCTCGCGAAGCGGCAGGCCGTGGGATAGAAGCCGCTGGCCTCCATCTCGAACGCTCCAGGCTCGCGGTAGGCTCGCTCGGGCCTATCGACCGTCGTCACCGCATCCGTCGCGCAGGGTGGCTCGATGACCTGTGGCGGGTACCAGCAGCGACCGCTAGCGCGATCCTTCACCTTGTGCGCGAGCAGCGCCTCCCCCATCGCCAGGTGGCTGTGCCCCGCCACGCCAACGTTGAGCCATACCGCCTGCCGCTCCCCACCAGCGGCGAGCTGCAGGTACGACGTCGCCGCGGCAGCGGCGGCCTTGCCAATGCCGGCGACAATCAGCGCTCCCGCATCGCCTCGGTACACTTTGAACGGCCGAACCTCGGGGTCGTAGCGCAGCTCGAACCGCTCGACGAGAGGCCGAGCCTCGGCGTCCAGGGCGACGACAAAACGCAGCACGTCAGTAAACGTTTCAGGCAGTGACGGCGCGCAGTCCAGCAACCGCCGGAACCGGGGCTCCAGCACCCAAAATCTCGCTGCTGCTCACCACGTCGACACCAGCCTGCTGCATGGCATCAAAGGCCCGTTTGGAATCCCCTACAGCCAGCTCGACGCCACGACAGCCGTCCTCGATGACGGTAGTACGCAAGCCGAGCTGAGCGGCGTCCAGCGCCGAGAACTTGACGCAGTAGTCGGTCGCTAGGCCCAGGATGTAGATCTCGTCGACCAGCGTCATGCGTAGATATTCGATCAAGCCCGTCGACCGCTGCGCCGCATTGTCGAAGAACGCGCTGTAGCTATCGACCTGCGGATCGACCCCTTTGAAGAACAGCTTCTCGATCTTGGCGCGCTCGAGCCCTGGAGCCAGCTCGGCCCCGGGTGTGCCCTGCACGCAGTGCACCGGCCACAGGATCTGCGACTGGCCCGCGAGCTCGACCACCTCTCCCGGCTGCTTCTCGGAATGGTTGGAGGCAAAGCTCCCGTGATCCTCGGGATGCCAGTCCTGCGTCGCAATGACGCGATCGAAATGCAGCTGCAGCAGGTTGGCTACCGGAATGACTTCGTCACCCTGCGGCACGGCCAGGGCCCCACCCGGGAGGAAGTCGTTCTGTATATCTACGAGAAGCAAGGCTTTCATGGCACGCTCCAGAAGGTGTGACGCGAAAAGCTGGCTGGTACGCTCTCAGAATTTCTGATTCCAGAGCTGTCTCAGCGCCTTCCAGCTGTTTTTTCGATGGATTGCGAGCCTATTCCCGACCCCTGTCAAGCTCAGTTAGGCTCAATTCGAGCATAAGTATAAGGCTCAATTCGAGCATAAGTCAATCAGCCCTACTTCGGTGAGCAGGCTGCCGAGCCGCTAGGCGTCGGTGTCAGCCTCGACGAGCCGATGCAAGGCTTCGATCTCGCGATCGAAGCCGCCCGAGAGGATCGGGAAGCGGCACCAGGTCTTGGGATCGAGGTTCTCATCATCGACGTGGAAGGATGGCGCATAGCGCTCGCGCTTCCACTGGTTGCGGCACCACAGGCGAAAGAAGCGCTCTACCCAGGCCGCGAGCTGGCGTCGGTCGACCTCCGGCCGGCGACCCCGCAGGGTGCGGTAGACCTCGACCGGCGCTTTCTTGTCGCGGATCGCGGCGCGTTCGACGGCGTCGAGGATGTCGTAGGGCATCAGGTCGCCTTCGTCGGTCTGCTCCGAGCTCGATGGCCTGAGCTCGGCGGTGGGCTGCTGACGCGTCACCTGCGACAGCGCTGGCAGGGCGCCAAACTCCTCCGGCCCCCGCGTCTCGAGCCAGCTCAGCCACTGACGCAAGAACGCCTTGTCGATGCCTCCGATCGGGCTCAGACCACCGCAGGTGTCGCCGTCCATGGTGGTGTACCCGACCGCGGCCTCGGAGCGGTTGCTGGTCGCCAGCAGCAGGGCGCCGCGCAGATTGGCCAGCATCCACACCCCTGGCCCCCGCACCCGCGCCTGGATGTTCTGCAGCGCCAGATCGTCCTGCTCCCACGTGAGGTCGCGTCCCACCGCCTGCGAGACCATCGCCGTATAGGCTTCGACCAGGCCGTCGACGTCGAGCTCCAGGTGCTCGGCACCGATCCCTTCAGCGACGGCGCGGGCGGCGGCCCGAGTGGTCTGTGAGCTGTTGCGCGCCGATTGGTAGACGCACAGCAGCAACTGCCGCACCAGCTCCTCACGCTCAGCCGCCACCGGCAGGTCGAGGTACCCGAGCTTGCTGCGAAAGCCTTCATCTCCAAGCTCGGCTCGCGCCAGGCTCACCATCAGCGCCACCAGACAGCTGCTGGCCGCCGAGTCAGCGCCGCCCGAGAGCGAGACGACAAAACCGCGCGAGCGACTCTTGCGCAGATAGTCGAACAGCGCCAGCGAAACGGCGCGGGTGAACTCCTCCTCTTTCCTGCTCTCGGAGCGCTCCCAGGCCGCCGGCTGTGGCTCCGACGGCACGAAGTCGATCGACGGAAACTCGAACGGCACCGAGATGCGATTGCTCGGCCGCTGCTGGAGGTCGGGGCGGAAGCTGCCGGTGCGGACCTGCTGCATGCGGGTCTCGTCGACATCGATCACTGCCGAAGTCACGTGCCAGTCGCCAAAGCCGAAGCGAGGTCCCTGAGCCAGCAAGCGACCGCCGGTGGCGATCAGCGCACCGCCATCGAAGATCGAGCGCCCGGACTCGTTACCCAGCAGGTTGGCGTAGACATAGCTCACGCCGAAGGCGCGGGAGCCTTCGAGCACGAAACGGCGCCGCACGTCGAATTTGTCGAAGGCGAAATGGCTGGCGCTCGGGTTCAGGATGATGTCGACTCCGCGCTGGGCGAGATCGCTGCCCGGCCGATCCGCCACCCAGGCGTCTTCACAGATCTCGAAACCGATGTGGACGCCGTCGAGACGAAACACCAGATCGCCGAGAGGAATGTCGCGGCCGTCGACCCTGACGCTGCCGGTCAAGTGCTCCGGCCAGGGCTTGAACCAGCGCGGCTCGTAATACAGGCCGTCGCCGGCCAGGAATTTCTTGGCGACGAAACCCGCGATACGCCCGTCGACCAGCAGACCCACGGTATCGAACAGCGCTTTGCGATAAGTCAGAGGCAGGCCGATGGCGACCGCAATGCCCTCGGTCTCGGGCAGGATCTCGAGCAGCAGCTCGAGGGTCGTTTGCTGCAGAGACGGCGACTGGAAGGCGTCTTCGCAGCCGTGGCCGGTGATCGCCAGCTCCGGCAGGCATAGCAGGGTGACGTCGTCGCGCTTGGCCTGACGGATGGCTGCGACAATATTGCCGCGGTTGTTGCGCCAGCCGAGCGGCACCTGGTTGAGCACGCCAGCCCCGACCTTGATGAGCTTCATCGTTTGATCTCCCTGATCAAATCGCTTTTCAATCGATTGAGTCTTGGATCCAGGCCGACCGGATAGACCTCCGGCTCGACCAGACGGGTTGTCGCCGGATCGAGACGGTCCAGCTGGCTCAGAGCCCGCTCGCGGAGAGTTTGGACCGACGGCGACTCGGCGATGCGCTGTCCGCGCTGCATCACCGGCTGTAAGAGATCTTCGAACGCATTGTGCGGCCCGATGTGCTGTTCCACACCCTCGCCGTCGACCCAGCGATAGGGCGTTTCGATTCCGAGGGTCTCGTCGTAAATTACGTCGCCCATCAGGCGCTCCTCACTTCGGAACCGACGCACCTGCTGCATGCCGGGATTCGACGTCTTGCCGGCAACCTCGGAGAGCTTGACCTTAGACTGCCAGGCTCCCCCAGGATCGCGCAGTGCACTCAGCTTGTAGACGCCCCCCAGCGCCGACTGGCCGCTGGCGGTGGCCAGACGAGTGCCGACGCCCCACACGTCGATCGCCGCCCCAGCCTCTTTGAGGCGCGTAATGCGCAGCTCGTCCAAGTCGCTGGAGGCGACAACGGAAGCCTCCGGAAAGCCCGCCTCGTCGAGCATCTGACGAGCCTGGCGGCTGAGCGCCACCAGATCACCCGAATCGAGCCGCACGCCGATCATCTCGAAACCGCGCTGACGCAGGCGCTCGCCAGCCCGAATCGCCTTGCGTACGCCGGCGATGGAATCATAGGTGTCGACCAGGAAGACGCAGTTGTTGGGCGAGGCGTCAGCCCAGGCCGAGAAGGCTTCGTCCTCGTCCTCGAAGGACATCACCCAGCTGTGGGCATGGGTGCCCTTGAGAGGAATGCCGAAGCGGCGCCCAGCCAGCACGTTCGAGGTGCCGGTGCAGCCGCCGACGTAGGCGGCGCG
>JBCCEE010000529.1:0-5848 GCA_039030415.1 Acidobacteriota bacterium | reverse complement strand
TCGTCACCCAACCGGAAGGAGCAACGCCGCCTCAACAATATCGACAGTGCAAAGCGCAGCCGCGAGCGCCTGAAGAACGAACACAGCTGGATGGCCGTACAGATGTCTGTAGAGCTGGTCCTTGTGGCGAAAGTAATAGTGCAGGGTCGACTTGCCGACGCCGGCGAGATCGCCGATCTCCTGGGTGGTGGCGCCGTGCAGACCTTTTTCAGCAAACACCTCGAGTGCAGCCGCGAGGATCCGCCGCTCGTTCTCGGTCGGCTGACGCTGGGCGGGAAACGTCACGCCGCGGCTCCGGTGGCCACGGGCGCATCAGCCGCCTGCGCCAGCTCGGCCTCGACGCCGTCGAAGTCGACCCGGTAGAACAGCCCGAAGAGCAGAGGCACCAGGCCGAGGGTGAGGAGCGTCGAAGCGACGAGCCCGAAGAGCAGGGCCACCGCCATCGGGCTGAACATCGGACCGCCGGCGAGCCACAGCGGCATCAGGCCGCCGACGGTGGTCGCCGTCGTCAGCAGGATGGGACGCAAGCGCCGCTGGGAGGCCTCGATCACGGCCGCCCCCAGCGATCTGCCATAGCGTTTCCGCTCCGTCTCGATGCGATCGAGTAACACCACGGCATTATTGATCACCACCCCGAGGAGCGCAATGACGCCCAAGAGGGCCATAAAACCGAAGGGCTTCTGAGTCATCACCAGGCCCCCCACCACGCCGATCAGGGTGAACGGCAGGGTCGCCAGCACGATCGCCGGGCCGCGAATCGAGTTGAACTGCAGCACCAGCAGGCTGATGATGACCAGCACGGCAATCGGCTGTTTGGCCTGGATCGAAGCCTGGGCGGTGCCGGAGGATTCGACTTCGCCTCCCAGCTCGTAGCGGTAGCCCAGGGGCCAGGTGGCGCTCGCTTCCTCGAGCAGCGGCAAGACTTGATCGACGACCGAGAAGGGCGTCACCGAGCGGTCGGCGTCAGCGTCGATATCAGCATGGACGGTGAGCGTGCGCAGACGGTCCCGGCGCTTGATCACCGCCGGCTCGAGCTCCACCTGCAGGCTCGCCAGCTGAGCCAGCGGCACGGCCCCAGCGCCAAGTCCTGCCACGTCGAGGCCGCTCAGCTGCTCCAAACCGTCGCTGCGCGCCGCGTGGGACCGTAGAGTGATGGGGATCAGGTCGTTGCCTTCGCGATAGTTGCCGAGCACGAAGCCGTTGGTGCGGGTGAGAAGCGACAGCGCCACATCGCGCTCGGTGACGCCGGCGCGCCGGGCCCGAGCGTCGTCAACCTCGACCCGCAGCTTCTTGCGATAGGTGCCCCAATCGTGACCGACGCCGAGCGTGCCCGGCAGCTCGCGCAGCCGATTCTCGACATCGACGGCGAGAGCGTAGAGCAGCCGGGGATCCTCTCCCGACAGCCGGATCTCCACCGGATAATCGAGCGGCGGGCCGTTGCGCAGCTTCTCGACCCGGGCCAGCACGTCGGGATAGGCATGGGCGACGAAGTCCTCCACCTGGTGGATGATGCGGTCTTGCTCGTCGTAGGTCGAAGAGTTGGCGATCATGAAGACGTAGTTCGTCCGCGGCTGCTCGGGGTTGTAGCTCACCAGGAACCGCGGCGCGCCGCTGCCGATGAACGACACCCAGTTGACGACGCCATGGCGCGCGAAACGGCGCTCCTCGTTGGGCAGCCAGGGGCGCGTTTCGTCCTCCGCCAGCTCGGCCGAAAGCTCCTCGGCGAGGAAGCGCTCGACCCCTGCTGAAACCTCGGCGCTGCGCTCGATCGACGAGCCGTAGGGCAGCTGCAGCTCGATCTTGAAGGTCGTCTGCTCCTTGCGCGGAAAGAACAGCTGAGGCACGAACTGAAAGGCCCACAGGCTCACCGCCAGCAGCGCCACGAAACCCGCCAGCGACAGCCAGCGCCGCCTCACCAGGCCCAGTAGAAAAGCGCGATAGCGACGGTAGAAGGGATTGTCGTAGCCCCGCTGCTGGCTGCCTGCCCCACCTCGGCCAGCGAGCAGCACCGACAGCAGCGGCGTCATGGTCAACGCCAGCACCCAGGCGAGCAGCAGGGCGATGGTCACCACCTCGAAAATCGCCGAAGTGTACTCGCCGGTCGTCGACTCGGCGAGGTAGGTGGGCAGGAGCGCCGCGGCGGTGGTGAGCGACGACACCAAGAGCGGCAGGCTGAGCTCGGAGGCGCTATTGCGGGCGGCCTCCACCGGCGAGGCGCCTTCGCGCATCGCCACCTGGATCGACTCCGCCATGACGATGGCGCTGTCCACCAACAGCCCGAGGGCGATGATCAGCGCCGCCAGCGACATCTGGTTCATGGTGATGTCGAACAGCTCCATCAGCAGCAGGCTGCCGACCATGGTCATCGGCAGTACGGTGGCGACGATGAAGCCGGTGCGCAGGCCGAGAGCGATGAGAGTCACCGCCAGCACGATACCGACACCCTGCAGCAGGCTCCAGATGAAGCTCTTGATGATCCTCTCGACGTAGCTCGTCTGGTAGGCCACCAGATGGGTTTCGATGCCCAAGGGCAGCTCCTCCTCGATCGCCTCGAGCGCCGCCAGCACCCGCGGACCGAGGCGGGTGATCTTGCCGCCATCGGTCATCGAGATCGCTAGGATCAAAGCCGGCTGGCCACCGTAGCTCACCGCCGAGCGCGGCGGGTCTTCGGTGCCGCGTCGCACCGAGGCGATATTCCCGAGCGCGATGAGCTCGCCGCTCGCCGGCAGCCGGAAGCGCATGCGCTCGAGCGCCTGCACCGACTCGAAGCTGCCCGCCACCTCGAGCGTGAAGCGCTCGCGCTCGCTGCGCACATCGCCACCCGGGGCGACGATGTTGCGGGCGCGCAGAATGTCCCGCAGCTGCAGGGCCGTGAGGCCGAGCTCGTCGAGCCGCGCGGGATCGTATTCGACGAAAATGCTCTGCGGCTGCGCCCCCTGGATCTCCACCCGGGAAACGTCCTCGACCCCGAGCAGGATCGCCCGAGCACGCTCCGCGACCCGCTCGAGCTCGACCAGGTCGAAACCCTCGCCGGTGATCGCCACCACCGTGCCGAAGACGTCGCCGAAATCGTCGTCGACGTTCGGGCCGATGATGTCGGCCGGCAGCCGACCGCGGGCGTCGGTCACGGTCTCACGCAGCTCGTCGAAGCCCTTCTCGACCGCCTCGGGTGACAGCGACTCGAGAAAGAACACCTCGAGCACCGAGGCGCCGGTGCGCGATTCGCTGAGCACGAAGTCGACCTCGTCAATATCTTCGATCGCCTCCTCGATGGGATCGGTCACCAGCAGCTCGACCTGCTCCGCCGAGGCGCCAGGGTAGAAGGTGGCGACCACCGCCACGCGGATGACGAAACCCGGATCTTCGGCCCGCGGCAGCTGCCCGAAGCTCATCGCACCGGCGAGGACGAGCAGCGCCAGGAAGACGATCGTCGCCGTGCGCTGCTCGAGGGCGAAGCGGGTGAGGTTCACGGCGCAGCTCCCGTCGAGGTGGCCGACGGAATCTCCGCCAGCGGGTCGCTGCGCAGCAGGCGCACGGTCATACCGTCGTCGAGGAACGAAACGCCAGCCGACACCACGGTCTCACCGCCTTCGAGGCCACTCAGAATCTCGACGCCGTGCTGCGTCAGTCCACCCAACGTCACCGGCCGGCGCTGCACGGCACGGTACTCATCACTCGTGCCGGCGCCCGGCTCTGAGCTGCCTCCTACGATGAAGACATAGCTGCCGGCGGGGTCGCCGGTCACCGCATGCGGCGGCAGGAGAATGGCCTGCCGCGCGGCTTCGGTGCCAGCCAGCACGACCTCGACGGCCATGCCCGAGCGCCACCGAGCACCCGCTTCGATCAGGCGAGCGACGATAGGATAAGTGGCTTCGCCGTCGCGCGGCGAGGCCGCGACGTGGCTCACCTGCGCTTTGGCCCGCAGATCGAGGGCTGGCTGGACGACTTCGATCTCCAGTCCTTCCTCGAGCGTCACGACCAGCGCTTCCGGCACCGTCCACTCGACCTCGAGCGGAGCCGCGGCGTCGGCCACGGTAGCCACCGCTTGCCCCGCCTGCACGTTCTCCCCCACCTCACCGAAGAGGTCGGTGACCAGGCCTTCGCCCTTCGCCACCAGACGCGTGTGCCCGAGGTCGCGGCGGGCAATGTCGCGCCCTTTTTCAGCCTCGGTCACCGCACTGCGCGCCCGCTCGACGGCGGCCAGCACGCGGTCGAGATCACTGCGCGTGGCGCTGTCGCCGGCGTAGAGAGTCTGCACCCGTCCGTATGCCGCCTCGGCCTCGCGCAGCTCGGCGCGGGCGCGCTCCAGGCCGGCTTCCGACTGCTCGAGGCGCAGCCGATAGTCGGTCGCGTCGAGGGTGGCGATGCGCTGTCCGGCGCGCAGCCGAGTGCCGATCTCCACCGGCCGCTCGAGGATCCTGCCCGGTACCCGGAACGACAGACGCGAGCGCGCCGCCGACTGGATGCGGCCCGAGAAAATCTGTCCAGCGGCCTCCGAAGAGCGCACTGCCTCCACCACCCGCACCGGCCGCGGCGGCTCGGTCTGGGTAGACGCCGCCTCCTGGCCACAGCCGGAGAGCGCGAGCAGCGCCATCCCTGCGAAGATCCACTGACCTGCTCTACCCACCGACTCCGTAACCCTAGCTATCGAGGCTCTCATGGCGTTTTCTCCGGGGGATTCGAATCGTGCTCTTGAAGTCGGCTCTGAATTCGACTCAGTGCGGCGTCATCGAGCTCGCCGCCCGTCGCCCGCTCGACCTCGTGCCAGCGGGCCAACGCGGCGTAGGTGGCGGCGGCTTGCGACCGGCGCGCGACTCGCAGCTCGCGCTGTGCATCCAATAGGGTCGTTAGGTTCTCGAGGCCCTGAGCGTAGGCGTCTTCGACGACTTCGAAAGCCTCTTCGGCAGCCTGCGCCGCACGCTGCGCCTGGAGACGCGTCTCGTAGGCGGTTTCGAGGCCGAGCAGCGCCAGGCGAAGGCGCTCTTCGACCTGCTGTCGAGCGCGGTCGAGCAGCAGCTCCGTGGCGTCACGGTCGAGCTCCGCCCGAGCGCGGCGCGCGGCGCGGGCGCCGCCGGTGAGGATCGGCAGCTCGACGCCGACGCCGAGGCTCCAGCTGGTGTCCGGCGGCAGGGGAAACAGGCCTTCGGCCCCTGGCGGCGTCGGCGGCTCGCGGCCCACGCCGCCCTCCGCCAGGCGTGTCGCCAGGCTCGCCGAAGCAAAAGCCGTCGGCAGATAGAAGGCCCGGCGAGCCGCCAGCACCTCCCGCTCCCGGGCCTCCAGCAACCGCTGGGCGGCGGCGATTTCCGGCGCCTGGGCTTCGGCCAGCGTCAACAGCTTGGCGCCGAGGCCATCGAAGGCCGCGGGCGTGCGGACCGTGGCCTCGAGCGGAAGCGGCAGCGTCTCTGCCGGGTCGTTAGCCTGCCGAGCTGCCGACTCAGCCTCGTCGATCACCGGCAGTATCTGCTGATCCAGAGGACGGTCGAGCAGCCGGTTGAAACGGATCTCGGCGCCACGCCGTGCTTCGTAGGCGGCGACCAGTGCCTGACGGTCACGCGAGATGCGAGCGCGCAGGCGGGCGACGTCGGCACGGCTGCCGGTACCCGCCGCGCGCCGCGACTCGGCCGCCGCCAGATCGGCGTAGGTCAAGCTGAGGTTCTCGCGCTCGATCGCCTCGAAGGCCCGTGCCTGGGCCACCGCCAAGAGGGCGAGCGCGGACTCGAGAGCGATGTCTTTCTCCAGCTCCTGCAGCTCGAGCTCGCGGGCTGCTTGAACCAGCCGGGCACCGTCGACCCCGGCGCGGGCGTCTTCCGAGAACAGCAGCCAGCTGGCTTCGCCGGTGGCGGTCATC
>JBCCEE010000528.1:0-5861 GCA_039030415.1 Acidobacteriota bacterium | reverse complement strand
CTCGAACGAGCCGGAGAACCGCATGTCGTTGGCGCCTTCGAGCTCGCCGGTCTCGAGCCGCCAGGCGTTGAGCACTTCGGCGGTTCCGAGGCTGTCCATGGCCTCCCGCGTCAGCTCACCGTAGGCCTCGATGTTCAGACGGCCGGCGGCCACGACCATCACCCTGGCGATGGGCGCGGAGGACAGCCCGTGGTCCGCGATCAGCTGGCGGTTGGCCGTCGCCACCGCGGCTTCGAGGCGATCTGCGCCGAGCCGGGTCAGCGACTCGGGGCTGCCCGGGTCCATATTCACCTGGACGGTAATGGTGTTGCCGGGCACCTCGGGAAAGAAGACCATCTGGATCCTGCCCGTAGCCATCAAACCGATACCGAGCGCCGCCACCGCCGCCAGCAGCGTCAACGCCGCGTAGCGGTGGCAGAGGGCGGCCTCCAGCGTCGGCCGGTAGACCCTACGCACGAACGCCTCGAGCGTCCGATCGATCCGCGCGCGCAGGGCCGCCCAGGCTCTCGCGGCTCGGCCAGGCTTCGTGCTGGAGCCGATGTGGGCGAGATGGGCCGGCAGGATGAGCTTGCTCTCGACCAGCGAGACGCACACCGCGGCGATGACCACGACGGAGAAGCCGGCGAAGATCCGCGCAATGTCGTTGTCGATCAGCAGCAGCGGGAAGAACGCCAGGATCGTCGTCATCGCGCCGAATACGGTCGCGGTGGTCACCTTGCCGACGCCGGCGATGGCGGCGGCGACGCGATCGCGGCTATCCCGAGACGCTTCGTGAACGCTCTCGCCGACGACGATCGCGTCGTCGACCAGGATGCCGAGCACGATGATCAAGCCGAAGGTCGTGATGTCGTTCAGCGAATGATCCAGCAGCCTTTCGCCCATCAGAGCCAGGGTTCCAGCGATCGAGATGGGGATGCCCAGGGCCACCCACAGCGCCAGCTTGAGATCGAGGAACAGCGCCAGCAGCACGATGATGATCGCAAGGCCCTGCCAGGCGTTGGTGCGCAGCAGCTCGAGGCGGTCTCGAATGTACTCGCTGGCGTCGGCCCAGACGTCGACCCTGACGGCTGCCGGTAGCTGGGGCTGCACGCTGGCCAAGACTTCGTCGACGGCCTGCCGAACCTTCAGCAGGTTGCTCTTGCGATCGGTGTTGATCACCATGCCCACGGATGGCTCACCGTTGTACCGTGCCCGGATGTATTGCTCTTCGAAGCCGTCGCGCACGGTAGCCACGTCACCAAGGCGCAGGCTTCCGCCATCGGGCAAGGGCAGCAGGGGAATCTCGGCGAAGTCTTGGTGACGGAAGGCTTTGCCGTCGGCCCGCAGCAGAATCCTCTGGCCGCCGCTCTCGACCGCGCCGGCGCGGTAGTCCAGGGAATTGGCGGCCACCGTCTGGCGCACGGCGTCGAGGGAAAGGCCGTGCGCTTCGAGGCGAGCGCTGTCGACCTCGATGCTGACCTCGTAGGGCCGCTTGCCGAAGATCTCCAGGTTGGAGATGCGGGGATGAGCGAGCAGCTCTTCCTCGACGAGCCTCGCGGCCTGCTGCAGGGTGTGCTCGTCGATGTCACCGGCTACCTGCACGATGAGCCCGAAGATCGAAAATTCGTCTCGGTTGATGAACGGCCGCTCGGCGGTGGCGGGGAAGCCGACGATGCCGTCGATCCGCGTCTTGGTGTCCTCGAGAAGGCGCTGGAGGTCGGTGCCGGGAGTCTTCTCGACGACGAACGAGGCCAGGCCCTCCGCGGAGATGCTGTAGGTCCGCCGCACTCCCGGCAGACCCTCGAGCGCCTGCTCGAGCTTGCGCGTCACGCCCTCGTCCACTTGGGCGGCGGTGGCGCCGGGGTAGACGACGGTTACGTTGAGGGCGCGTGGCGGGATCCTTGGAAAACTCTCGATCCGCATGCCAGACAGGCTCAGGACGCCCGCTAGCAGAATCAACACCATGAGCAGGTTGGCGGCAACCGGGTTGCGAGCGAACCAGGCGGAGAGTCGATGCATGGTCAGCTCTTCCCGGTGTCGCCGGCGCCGTCAGCCACGGCTCGCACGGTTTGACCGACCATGAAGCTGTCGAGTGGATACTGCACGATGCGCCAGGACGAGGCGGGCCCGGGCTGGGGAATGTAAATGCGCCCGGGGCGGGTGAACAGCGGTGCCGCGGCGTAGCGCCGCAAGGTGTCTTCACCGTCGACGTACCAGACGTGGCCGCTGCGGGTCAGCGCGCTTTCGGGGAGCTCGAGCGTCCGCTCCACCTGCCGCCCGCTGATGCGGACGCGAACAAACGCACCGGGAAGCAGCGGCACTTCGCCTGCCAGCGGGTCGGGCACGGTCAGATACAGGGTGCGCAGCCGCGTGGTCGGGTCGAAGGAGTTGCCGACGCGGGTGACCGTCGCCCGCCAGCGTCCCGCACCCTCGGGCTCGATCAGTTCGGCGACGGTGCCGACGACGGGCTCCGGCAAGTTGCGCCACTGGGCCGGCGAAACCTGCAGAGCGAGCTCGAACGAATGGGTTGCGACGATCTCGACTATCGGCTCGCCCGGCAGGATCGACTCTCCGCGGCTGACGTGCCGCGCCGCAACGATGCCGGCGAAGGGCGCCCGGATCCTTGTGTACTCGAGCTGACGGGTGGCCCAGTCGCGAGCGGCCCGGGCGGCAGCGACCTCACCCTGAGCGGCGTCGATCTGCGGTGCCCGCAGCACCAGGCTCGAGTCAGGCTCACCGGGGAGCCCCGACTCGCGCCAACTGGCCCGGGCTTCGACGCCTTCCTGCTGCTCGCGCAGCAGGTTCAGCTCGGCGAGCGCCAGGCGGTTCTCGGCCTCGGCCAGGTTGGCCTGCCAAGCCGTGGGATCGACTACCGCCAGGACCTGGCCGGCGGAGACGCGGGCGCCCGGCTGAAGCTCGCTCGAGACTTCGAGCAAGACGCCGTCTACCACGCTCTTCAGAGTCGAAGACCAGCGTGGCCTGACTTCCGCCAGGCCGTCGATCCTGGCGGCGTGGGAGGCGGCTGACGTCGAGATCACGGTCACGGCTCTCGCCCGTTCCGCTATTGCTCGTTCAGCTCTTGCCGGCTCGTCGGCGACCCCAGGATCCGCCGGCGGAGACCAGGTGAGGGTGACGATGACCCCTGCCAGGACGGCTAGGGACGCCAGAAACAGGAGCGAGCGAGTGGTGAAGATCCGGCGCGAGCCGCGCCTTAGCCGTGCCCAGAGCTTCATGCCTCCGGCTCCTCGCAGCCGGCGCCCAGAGCTAGCGTCAGGGTGACCCGGTTGCGCAGCGCCTGGTCTGCGACCCCGATGACCTGTCGCCGCGCGTTCATCTCCTGGTCTGCAGCCTGCAGCAGCTCGACGATGCTCGCCAATCCCCGCCGGTAACGCTCTTGGAAGACCTGGAGATTGCGCGTCGACTCCGCGAGGGCGACGGCCAGGTGGTCTCGCTGGCGCAGCAGAGCGCGCTCGCGGCTCAGGGCGTCCTCGACTTCGGCGATGGCTCGCAGCACGGTGGCGTGGTAATCCTCCCAGGCGGCCTCCAGCTCGAGCCGGCGCGCTGCCGTCCGGGCCTTCAGCAGGCCGCGCTGGAAGATCGGCTGGGTGAGAGAGCCGATCACGCTCCACACCGAGCCAGACGATAGGAGCGCCGAGAGCGAGCTCGAGTCGCGGCCCAGATCACCGGTCAGCCGCAGGCCCGGCAGCATCGCCTTGGCCGCCGCCGCGGCCGCTGCGTCAGCGGCCTCGAGCCGCCACAGCGCCGCGGCCACGTCGTGCCGCTGGACGAGGATAGCGGCGGGGTAGCCGGTGCCGGTCCGGCTCAGCGCGGGCAGGGTGTCCGAGGTCGTCAGCTCGGCGCGAGGCGTGCGGCCGAGCAGCAGCTCCAGCGCCCGCAGCGCCTGCTCGAGGTCGGCCTCGAGTGCCGCGATACTGGCCTTCGACAGCTCGGTGGTGGCGCGGGCCGCCGCCAGATCGTCCGGACCGCCGAGCCCTAGGCGGTAGCGTCGCTCGATCGTCCCCTGCAATCGTTCGAGGATCTCCACCCGCTGCTCCTCGACGGCGATGGCCCGCCGCAGCGAGACCGTCACCAGCCAGCTCTGGATGACCTGCGCTCCCAGCGCATCACGGGCGGCGGCGAGCTCAGCCGCCTGACTCTGAGTCAGCGCGACGTTCTCGTCGTGCAGCCTGGCCAGGCGTCGCCAGATATCTACCTCCCAGGCGACGCTCACTGCCGCCTGGTGGCGTGTGAACGGGGCGGCGTTCAGCGGGCCGAACGCCGCCAGCAGTCCGTCCGCGTCCGTCAGACCGCCCGTGTCCGTCAGACCGCCCGGCGGTGCCAGTCCGCCCGTCTCCGTCAGAATCGAGGCTTGGCGACTGCGGCTGGCGTTGAATTGTGCCTCGATTATGGGCCAGCTCAGCGCCCCGGTCTCCCTCAGCAGGCTGCGGGATGCTGCCAGCCTGCGGGCCGCGGCCCGCAGGTCCGGGTTGGCCGCGAGCGCCTCACTCACCAGATCGTGCAGACGTTCATCGTCGACCATCTCGAGCAGGCTCGTCGACACCGGGGCCGCGTCGGTCGCACCGGCCCAGGTCGCGGGCAGCTCCCGGTGGAGGTCGTCCACCGCCGTTTCGAAATCCAAGCGAGCGCTGGTGCAGCCGGTGAGGGTGAGCAGAGCGAGCCCGAGGAGCAGGATGGATCGAGCTAGGAAATATCTCATTGCGATTCCCCCGCAGCGACGCGTGTCGGCGGCGTCTCGTCTTCGCTAGGCGTCTCTTCGGAAGATGTCGCCGGATCTTCGGATCCCGCCAAACGCGTCGTGATCTCTTGCAGCCGGATCAGCTGCTGGAAATAGAGCGGCAGCACCATCACGCTCTCGATGAAGCCGAACACGTACATCACCGAAGCGACAATGCCGCCCAGGGTGGCATCGCCTGAGGAGGTGACGATCACTACCGTCGCCACGAGCACGCCGGCGAGCGCCATCCAGACGAGGGAGAAGTTCAACGTCTCGAGATCCGAGAGCTTGATTCGCCAGTCCATCAGCCGGCTGAAATGGCCGCTGATCTCCCCCGGGCGTCGCGAGCCGAGAAGGTCGACCTGGCGCTCGAGCTCGTCATTGGCCCCGCGGTTCAGGCGGAAGATGCGCTGTTTGCTGAAGCGGTAGACGACGGTCGTGAACGCCGTGCCGGCCAGGCATGCCAGGAGGACCCGGATATCGATGAAGGCGATGATGACGAGCGTGCCGCCCAGATTGATGAATTGGTGCAGGATGCCTGGGATGGAGGTCTCCAGGAACTCGACGAGCTCTGCGAAGAGGTTCGATCTGGCCGAGATCTTCGAAAGACTGGTCCCTCGCTGCTGCTCGTTGGCCACCAGCTCGCTGGCGACCGTGCGGTAGATCTTGGCGTAGGCGCGGGTGTCGTAGAAGCGCCGTCCGGCCCCCAGCACCAGCATCAGCGCGCACAGCGCCGAGAGCTGGATGACCCCGGTCAGGCTCTCGTTCAACAAACCGTCGACCGCCCAGCCGATCACCAGGGGCATCGCGACCAGGGCCGCGCCCTCCAAGAGCACCAGCATCCAGGTGAGCACGGTCAGCTTCCAGAACCGCTTGGCTAGCTGGGTGACTGATATCGCGTACATTTCAGTGGCTTCCTTCCAATCCAGTGCTTCCTTGCAAGCGCACCGGTGAGATCCAGGACTGGGGGGTTCAGAGTCGCTTGGGATCCAATGAAGAGGAGTCCATCGTCTCCGAATGAGACAATATTGTCTCATTTAGGTTTGGCTTGTCCACACTTTTCTCGTTTTGCGGTCTCTGCAGCGTGCAGAGACCCCGATTGAGGCAAAATCGTGGTCTCTGTAAGGTGCAGAGACCGCGATTGACG
>JBCCEE010000527.1:0-5896 GCA_039030415.1 Acidobacteriota bacterium | reverse complement strand
GGACTTGTTGAAGCCGCACACGAACTTCACGGCGTAGCTGAAGGTCTGAGCTTCACTCGGCGCTGCGCTGAGCAACAGCACCAGCGCTGCGCTCATCAAAAGGACGATTCCTCGGTTTCTCGAATTCGTTGCCTTTAGCATGACAGGTCCTTTCGCATTTCGTATAGGCGCACGCCACCTGACGGCCTGACGGTCGTGTGCCAGAATCAGGTCATGGGCTCGGGGAGATAGACTCCCTCGCAAAGTCTCGGAGGAGCTCCGAGAATCTATCGGTGTCGGCTCGACGGACCGGTCTCAAAGGAGATCGAGCACGACTTGCGGCATATAGCTAGAGCCAAATAGAGCGTAGCGGGCTCATGCCTCGGGTGTCAAGAAAAAAAGACAAAATTCCAAGGCCCATGACGCTGCTCGAGATCCGACCCGCTGACGCTGACGTCGAGTCCTTCCCCGGTGCCGGCGACCACGAGACGCGGCGTAGCGGCAGCTACGCCTTGCTGGCGATCGTTTAGCGTTCGCGACCGAAAAGCGCGATCAGCAGGTCGTCCAGCGTGGTGCGCCAGCCGGCGGGCCCTGCGCCACCAGCAACCCTTACGATTTCCAACCGCGCCCCGCCGTCGCGCAGCACCTCGGCGATCCGGCGGGTCGCGTCGTGCGACCGCTCAGAGTCGTCCGAGCGCCGTTCCAGGGTGACCTCCAGGTGGCTGGCATCGCGTGCTGCGAAAACCGCTTCGAGTCTGGGTGCGGTAAAGCTCTGAGCGGCCACGCGTGAGAAAGTGTCGCCCGCCACCCGTCCGGCATAGAGCGCCACGCCTGCGCTGCTGACGTTGCCGAGCAAGGCGCGCTGCTGACGGTCCGGCAGCAGCCGGTAGCGCCGTTCGAGCTCGGGCAGCAGCTCACGAGTCAGCATGGCGACGTACGCGTCGGCCTGGGCGCCATGCTCACGGCCCGAAAGGCGCGGTACGAACGCTACCACCAGCGGCGTGATCGCGTCGCTCGCGATGCCCTGATCGACCGCCTGTTCAAAATGGGTGAGCCGGCGAAGGTTCTCCCAAGTGTGGATTAGCAGCGGATAGCGTGTGTGGGTCGACGCGTCGTAGCCGGGCGGCAGATAGACCGTGATCTCGCGCTCCGACTCCATATGCTGGCTCGCCAGCTGGAAGGTCTCGCTGCGCCCGCGCGGCAGGTCTGGCGGCGGCGGGTCGAGATGTGGCCTGGCCGGGGCCTGCGGCAGCGACAGCACCGACCACTCGGCATTGCGTATCTTGATCGTGCGTGGATTGCCGGGATCCGCTCCCTTCTCGCCGAAGTCGAAGCTCAGCTGATACTGCCAGATGCCCATCGGGTCCACTTGGAACGAGCGGAAGAAGAGGTCTGTTCCCTCGATTGGTGTCAGCGCTTCGTCGGTCTCCCAAGTGAATCCCGGCAGATTTCCGCTCACCCCGACATCGCGAGCGTCGCCGCGGAACACCAGATGGGCGAAGCCGACATCGCCATCCGCCTCTACGATCGGCCCGCCGGCGCGACCCTCGAACAGCAAGTCGACCTGGGCTTGGCGCTCATCGACCGGCAGCTGCGCGATGCGGGCCAGCTCGGCGCCGAACGGCCCGAGGAAGCGGCCTTCGTCGCTCTGGGTTGTTTGCTTCACCTCGCTGCGCGCTACGGCTCGTACCGCCACCAGCGAGGTGACGTCTCTGAGGAAAAAGCGGTTGCTGGCAAACGTCGGAGCTGAGTAAGAACCGGTATCCAGCGCCGCGATGCGCGCTACCTCCTGGTAGTCGGTAGGGGAGGCCTTGGCGACCACCAGCTCGCCATCCCCGCTGATCAATGCCAAGTGGCCGTCGACCAGCGCCAGCACATTGCCTCCTGGTGGTCGCGAACGCCACATCAGACCGCCGTTGCGGGCGTTTAGGCAGGTCAAGAACTTGCGGCTCATGCCGTAGACGTAGCCTTCGTGTACCACCGGCAGCGCCATCGAGCGCTTGAGCTCATTCGTGCGGAATCGTTCCGAGGCACGCAAGGTGCTACCCGCTTCGGTAGCCGCAGTCTTGGCGGCAGCGCTGACGTCGAGCGCCACGGCTTCGTTGTTGCCGCTCAGCAGCAGGCCGGTAGCGTCCAGCAGGGTCGGTGTACCGAGCACGCCGCCCAGGCCGTGCTCGAAGCGCCACAGCTCCTCGCCCGTCGCCGGTTTCAGCCCGCGCACGAAGTTCTCGTCGGCTGCGATCAGCTGCCGCGTGCCAGCCAGTGTCGCGACGATAGGCGATTCATACTCCACGCTGTCGTCGCCGGTCCGCCAGCGGGTAGAACCCGTATCGCGATCAAAGGCCGTAACGCTGTGGCCGTTGCCGCCGCCAACCTGAACCACCAGCAAATCGTCGACCACCAGCGGTGATGTCGTGAAGCCGTAGTAGGGCTGACCCGACTCAGCTCCGCTCAGCCGCCGCTGCCAGTGTGACTCGCCCGACTCGAGGTCGAGAGCGAACATATCGCCGTGCGGACCCAGGCCGTAGACTGTGCCGTCGGCAACAGCCGGTGTCGACAGCGGGCCGCCGTCGGAGCCGGTATGACCCTCGTAGGTCTCGGCGATCTGGTAGCGCCACAGCTCCTCGCCGCTATCAGCATCTAGTGCCGAGAGCACATCGTGCTCGCCGTCGGCAAACATCACTAGCGCTCGCCCTTCCACCACCGGCACCTCGGAATAGGCGGCACCGATTGGCCGTCGCCAAGCCACTTCCAGCTCGAAGCCCTCGGTCGGCAGCACGCCGCTGGCAAGCGACGCTCCGGCACGCTGCGGACCGCGGTATTGCGGCCAGTCAGCGCTGGCGGCAGGAATCGTCAGGGACAAGCAGGAGAGCGCAAACAGAGGCAGGGCAAGGCTAGGCCAGAGCGATCGACGCAAGATAGGTCTCCTCGGGATGTATCGAATCGGGAGCGCCGAGCCAGAGTTGGCGTCGGCGGTGCCCTGGTCAATACGTCCCAAACTTCCTAGGGTTGACGGCAAGTTCGACGGCTAGTGCGCGTTCGTCCTACGCCGGCTCGAAGTTGCAGACGAAGCTCCGCATGACTAGTGGTCCTTTGAGATCGTTACCGGTCCGCCACCGCGCGCCAGCCACCACTCAGCGATGGCAAGGTTTGGCAACCAGCACAGCCAGGTGACGGCCGGGTAGGTGATCTCGAAGGGAACGCCGAGCAGTCCTCCGAGCGGCAGGTAGAGCCGAATGGTGACTGCGGCCAGCGTCAGCGCATAATTGCGCACCATCCAGCGCTGGTGGGCAGTGACGTCGCCCCGACGGATGGCGCTGAACGCGCGCCAGCCGCTGGCGAGCCAGAAGATGGCCAGCAGGGAAAAGCCCCATTGCGACGGCGTGCCGCCGAATGCGAACTGAGCCATGTAGAGACCAGCAACGCCGCCGACCAGCACGCCGACGCCAAGGTAGAGGCGACCACTCCAGCGGTGGAGATGTGGGTGGCGGGTGCGCAGCCGCTGCGAGAACTGGAAGGGACCGAGGGCGAGGGCGAAGATCGAAGCGAAGATGTGCGAGTAGATACCGAGCTGGTGGCTGTTGAAGGCAACCCGCATGTCCGGGTGGACGGTGGAGCCTAGCGGCAGGACGCTGTAGGCGACCGCCGCATACGCTGCGACGCCGAGGGCCAGGGAGAAGACGAGGCGCCGCAGTACCGCCAGCTGCGCCTCCGTCACGGTCCCTCGTCTCAGTGTCACCGTCCCGACTCGAGTGCGGCGACGGAGGAAGCGCCAGGCGCCAGCTCCAGGCTCACCGCCTCACGCCCGTTGCGGACGATCAACCGCTGCTCGGCGACGATGGGATGGTTCCAGGTTTTGCCTTCGAGCATCGGCAGTCGGGCCAGCTCGGTGTGCTCGTCCGGGTTGGCGTCGAGCAGCACCAGCTCGCCCTTTTCCGTGATCACAATGATCTGCGAAGAGGCCGTCAGCAGCACTTGCTGGCCGAAGCCGTAGCGCCCGCGTTTCCAGCGCCGCTCACCGGTTGCGGCGTCGACGCAAGCGAAGATGTTCTGGTCGAAGCCGTAGAGGAACCCGTTGTGGTAAACGAAGTCGTTGAACGAGGGCTTGAGACCTCTCGACGACCAGAGCTCTCGCACCTTCCATGCTCCGCCGGCCCATGTGGCTTCGAGGCGCGCAACGCCAGCACCATCGCCGAGCGACACCACCAGCTCGTCGGGGCTGAGCTGCTGAGCCTGGACGATCGGCGGCCCGCCCCATTCGCTCGGCTTGAAACGCCACGCTACGTCGCCATTTGCGGGGTCGATAGCGGTGACGCCCGTGCCGTCGGCGAACAGCACCAGCTCTTGACCGGCTAGACGCATCAGCTGAGCCGAGCTGAAGTTCATGCCGTTCGAGGCGATCTGCCACGCTGGCTCGCCGGTAGCGACAGCGTAGGCGACGAGACCGTGGTCGCCCTTGCCGCCGGCGTAGACGATCACCGCGCCGCTGGCGACCAGTGGCGAGCCTGAGAAGCCCCAAACCGGTGGCATCGCTTCCACTTTGGCTACCAGGTCGTGCTGCCAGAGCTGCCTACCGGTCTCGGCATCGAGAGCGCTCAGGAGTCCCGTGGCGCCGAGAGCGAAGACCCGCCCGTCGTCGACCGTCGGGGTAGCACGTGGCCCCGGGCCGGCGACGACCTCGTTGAAACGTACCGGGCTGACGTGCTGCCAGATCGTTTCGCCGGAAGCCGCGTCGTAGCAGCTGACGACTTCGCTCTCGCCGCGCTGCTCTTGGGTGTACAAGCGCCCCGAAGCGTGAGCGAATGACGACCATCCGGGACCTATCGAAATCCGCCATGCCTCCTGCGGCGGCGACGTCTTCCAGTCGAGAGGGGTGTCGAAGCCAGGGGCCTTGCCGTCGCGCTCGGGGCCACGAAAACCCGGCCAATCCGTAGTCGCCGTGATCGTCGCGGGCCGGTCTCCGGGCTCCGCCACGCCCGTCAGGACTTCTTCATAAGATGACGCCCAGCGCCAGGTCATCTCCGGCAGATAGTCGCCGGTGAAGCCGCCGAGACGCACCAGGTTGAGCAGCCCGAACGCTATCGTCGTACCGGCTAGGACGAAGGACAGCCGTCGACCCGAGGAGGCTTCACGGCCGATGAACAGCCCGACCGTGATGGCGAGCATGGCCAGCGGTATGCCGTAGATCCACACCGCGATCCTCACGCTCGGGTCGGCGGCGAAACCGGCCGCCAGGCCCAAGACCACCAGCCCGGCAAACGTCAGCAGACGCTCCTTGAGCGGAATTCGACTGGCGAAGAATAGCCAGATCAGAAAGAGCAGCAAGCACATCACCGGTCCCAGCATCATGAAGTAGAAGCGGGTAGCGTTGTTGATCGACGGCGTGATGGTCAGGATCATCGCCACGGCCTGCAGGGCCAGGATGACCCAAGCGGGCCAGAGACGGACGGCTTGGGATGATTGCATGAGGCCTCCTCGCTCGCTCCACGAGCGCAATCAGCGAGCTCTCGGACAGTTCTTGAGATGGGCTCTAGACACCCTCTCGTGCGAGTGTGTCTTTAGGGATCTTCGCTCGATCTGGCTGAGAGGATGTGCCGTTGGAGCTGGCTCTTGAGGGTTGGCCAGCGAGCTGTCGCATCAACACTGAGTTTGGCGCTTGTCCCGGTGAATGGACACACCTAGGAGAAGCACTATGAGCCGCCAGATCACCTCATTTCGACAAATCCTATTTCCACAGACCCTATTTCGACAGACCTTGCTTGCAGCGCTTCTTTCTCATGCGATCCCCCTTCCTGGCAGGACGCCACCGGCCGACGCCCAAGACTCCGTCAACCTGATGACCCTGGCCACCGCCCCGGTGCCGCGAGATCACTATCTTCTGTCGCTGACATTGACCCGCAACAGCCGCGACGAGCGC
>JBCCEE010000526.1:0-5907 GCA_039030415.1 Acidobacteriota bacterium | reverse complement strand
GACGATCTTCCTGTTCCCTGGCCAAGGCAGCCAGGTTGTCGGCATGGCCCGCGAGCTCTACGAGCTCGAACCGGTCTTCCAGCGCGAGCTCGACCGCTGCGCCGAGATACTCTTCACTCGATCGAGGATCGATCTCCGTGAGCTGATCTACCCTGAATCGCCGGATGCAGCCGCAGACCAACGCTTGGCCGAGACCCGCTTCACTCAGCCGGCGCTGTTCGCGGTCGAGTACGCCTTGGCGAAGATGTGGATGGCCTGGGGCCTCGAGCCCGCCGCCATGGTGGGTCATTCCGTGGGGGAATACGTCGCGGCCTGCCTGGCTGGAGTGTTCTCGTTGGAGGACGCTCTGGCTACAGTCGCCGAACGCGGGCGAGTGATCCAGGCACAGCCTCGCGGAGCAATGCTCGCGATTCCCCTGCCCGAGACCGAGCTGAAGCCATGGATGGATGACATCGAGGGCCTGTCGCTAGCGGCGATCAACGCTCCCGATCGCACCGTCGTTGCAGGCCCCGCGTCGGCGGTGGCAAAACTCGAGGCCCGACTGACCGAGGCCAGCTTCGAAGCACGGCGGCTGCACACCTCGCACGCCTTCCATTCCGACCTGCTGGAGCCAGCGGTAGCCCCGCTGGTCGGCTTCATCGCCGAGCTGGAGCTTCGAGCCCCCGGCATTCCGTTCATCTCTTGTGTGACCGGCACGTGGATTACCTCCGCCCAGGCGACGGATCCCGAATACTGGGGCGCTCAGCTGAGGCAGGGCGTGCGCTTCTCAGACGGTATTCAGGAGCTGCTGCGCAATCGTTCGGCGGTATTCCTCGAAGTGGGACCGGGACGAACCCTGACCACGTTGGCACGCCGCCATCTCGAAGCGAAATCCGATCGAGCTCTGATCTCGACCTTGTCGTCACCGCGCGAGGCGAAGCCCGCGGACGCTGCGGCGCTCACTGCCCTCGGCAAGCTATGGTTGGCTGGCCTCACTCCAGATTGGGCGTCGGTACACGGCGGCCGCACACGGCAGCGAGTCAGCTTGCCGACCTACCCCTTCGAGCACCGGCGTCACTGGATCGAGCCGGTGGACAACGTCGGCTCTCGCGGTCCCGCAGTGAGCCACAACCCCGAGGGATGGCTCTTCGGGCCGGCCTGGAAAGCTACCGAGTCCATTCAACCGCGACCGAGCGAGCGATTGGCCGAAGCGCATTGGCTGGTGTTGGGCGACGGCGGAGATCTGGCCACCGCGCTCGCGAATCGACTGCAGACCGCCGGCCACACCGCGACCCTAGCGCGACCAGGGGGCCGATTCGCTAGGATCACGCCGCACCTATTCGAGCTAGCTACCGATGAAGGTGACATTGGGCGCCTGCTGGAGGCCCTGCCAGACCCGCCACAAATCGTCCTCGACCTGCGGTACCTCGCAAGCACAGGCGTTGCGATGTGGCGCGACGTCCTGCAGCTGGCCCAGGAGCTGGATCGACTCGCGTCCGACCGGGTCGAAACCTGGATCATCACCGACGGCGTGCACCCGGTGCTCGACCTCGAGAACGCCGAACCCATGTTGTCCACGCTGCCGGCAGTCTGTCGAGCAGTCTGTCGCCGTACGGCTCATGTCTGCTGCCGTCATATCGATCTCTTCAGCACCGCCGATCCGACAGATCCTTCCCGCCTGGCCGAGTTGATTCTGAGAGAAGCCGCCGCGGAGTCGACGGAGTTGACCATCGCCTATCGCGGTCGACGACGGTGGGCGCTGACCTACCAGAACTTGACCGAGGCAACGCAGCGAGCCGACCCGCTCGAACAGCTGCCCGAGACTGTCCGAGACGCCGAGGAGTCCGCTCCCAGAACCTGGTTGATCACGGGCGGCTCCAGTGAACCTGGTTTCAGTCTCGCCAATGCGCTCGTCGGTCTGGATCCGCCCCACAGCCAAGGTCCACGACTCGCGTTGATCGAGCCCCGAGACCTACCGCCTCGCGAGGCGTGGGATGGGTTCTTACAAGAACCCTCGCCCACCACTGAAGATCTCGAACCGGTGCTCGCCGAGCTGTTGGACCGCCGAGGCATCGAGACGGATATCTCCGCAATCGGCGCCGAGCTACCAGCCAGCATCGAACAGGCCAAAGCGACCGTCGACCGCCGCACCGTACCAGCGGAATTCGACAGTCTGGCGGACACCTTGTGTGCCGCTCACAGCTATCGCTTCTTCGCCCGCTACCTGAGTGCTGCCGCTTCCGACACCCAGGACGGGGCTGGGGCTAACAACGTCATAACGCGTGACGAGCTCCAGCAAGCCATCGGCCTCATACCTCGCTTCGAACGATTCTTCGACTACCTGCTCTACGTGCTCGAACGAGCTCGGATGGTCGAGCTGGACGGCGAGCGCATCCACTTTCGGCCGCTGCCGAGCGACAGTCTCGAGCCCGAGGTACTGGGCGATCTGATCAAGGAGCGCTACCCGGACTTCGCACCGGGCATCGACTGCGTCGCCCACTGTGCGGCCCACTACGCCGAAGCGTTCGGCGGCGCGATCGACCCGGTACACATTCTCTTCCCGGGAGGCAGCTCGAAACTGCTCCAGGCGGTCATGGAAACCCAAGACCGCTACTCGATCAACCGGCTGCTCTACCCTCAGATGACCAAGATCTTGCGGCAGGCGGCAAGTGAGCTCGATCGGCCGCTGCGCATCCTCGAGATCGGGGCGGGCGAGGGCAACCTGACGTGGGAGATGGCCGAGAGCCTGCGTGGCTCGAACGTCGAGTATCACTTCACGGATATCGGCCGGGCCTTCGTAGTTGGCGGCCAGAAGATCGCTCGCGAGCGGGGACTCGACTTCATGCAGTTCGGCGTCCTCGACGTCACCCGCGACCCCAAGCTCCAGGGCTACGAACCTTACAGCTTCGACGTGCTACTGGCTTTCGACGTGGTGCACGCCACCCCAGACGTCCGCGAAACGATGCGCAACCTCAAACGCCTGCTGTCCCCCGGTGGCTGGACGATGATCCTGGAGCCAACCCGAGATCAACACTGGATCAGCCTGATCTGGGGCCTAGCCGAGGGTTGGTGGCTCTATACCGACGAGGATCTGCGGACGCTTCACCCACTCCTGTCGCCACAGCGTTGGGGGAAAGAGGTCTTGGCCGGGCTCGGATTCAGTTACTTCGAGGTCTTCCCGACCGACGAAGACGAGCGCGCCACCGCCGACCACTCGCTGCTGATCGCACAGCAGCCCAGAGATCTCGACACCGACGATTACCTCGAGCTCGCCGCTGACCATTGGCGGTCGGAACGACGGCAGACAGCGCAGCGCATTCGCCGTACCCAAAAGCTCGAGAAGCTTGGAGCCGAAGTCGAAATCTGGCCGGCCGCCGAGCCCGCGGCCATTTCGCAGGCCGTGCGCCAAGCACGCCAACATTGGGGCTCGCTGCATGGCGTACTGCATATCGATGGCCCCTGGATCGGGGCCAGCGAGGGGCTGGACGAGCTCGATCCCGACGCCTATCGCCTGACTCTAGAGAACCAGTCCGCCGTCATCGAGGCACTCGAGGCCGGGCTCGAAGGCGAGCGCCCATCGGTCGCCATGCTGGCATCCTCGCTGGCCGCTGCCGGAGACGAGGCTATCGGACCGGTCAATGCCGCCGACAGCTACCTCGCGAGCCTGGCCTCCAGCCCCTCTAGAGCCCTGGCCTGGCGGAGCCTGGTCTGGGGCCTACCGGTCGATGTCGGCCAAGGTGGCGGACTACCGCCGGAGCTGGCGGCCAAAGCACTCGACATGGCCCTGAAGGATCCCCAGCTACAACGAGTCGTGCTGACTCACCGTCCGCCCGCGCTGATGCCCGAGGCCTGGAACCGCCAGCCGCACCGCGGCCGTCCGGGGACGAACCCTCTCGCCGATACCTCGCAAGATTCGGCAGCCCCCCAGACGCCCGAAGAGCAGGGCGTTGCTCGAGTCTGGCAGCAGGTGCTTGGCATCCCTCAGATCGGGCTGCACGACAACTTCTTCGATCTCGGCGGCGATTCCCTGATCACGACCCAGATCCAGGCCCAGCTCCATCGCCACTTCGGCGTCGGAGTCGCCATAGAGCAGCTGTTCGAAGAGCTGACCGTAGCCGGACAGGCCCGGCTCGTCCAGCAAGCATTGGCCGAGCAGCAGAGCACCACCGAGGAGTCCATCCTCGAGCAGCTCACCAGCATGTCGGACGAAGACGCCGAGGCCGAGCTGAGCAAGCTTGCAACGCAGCTTTCGTAATGAGGTCTACACGATGAAGCAGTCAGCTGCCGCCGTCCAACTCGACCGTCTGAGCCCCGCCAAACGGCGACTGTTCCAGATCATGCTGGAGAAGGAGCGGGTCCGCAAGAAGGCAGCAGCTCGCTCCACCCTACCGACGCAATCCGATGCCACACCGCCGGCCTCCTTCGCCCAAGAGCGGCTGTGGTTCCTCCAACGTCTGCTGCCCGACAGCTGCGCTTACAACATCCCGGCGGCAGTACGTTTGCAGGGCGAGCTCGACCGACCCACTCTCGACAAAAGCCTCAGTCAGGTGGTCGAGCGTCACCAGACCCTCAGATCTCATTTCGCAGAAGTCGGCGGGCGTCCCGTTCAGGTGGTCGAACCGGCCGGGGCCCTAGAGATCCCGTTGCTGGACTTGGCCGAGGTGCCGCAACGTGATCGCCAAACGGTGATCCAACAGCACGCTCAGAGCCAAAACAAGACACCTTACGATCTCGCCACTGGCCCCCTGTTGCGCCCGCTGCTGCTGCGCCTCGGAATCGATGATCACGCCCTTCTGCTCAACATGCACCACACGGTGACCGACGGCCTGTCGATCGGCTTGTTGGTTCGCGAGATGGCGGAAATCTACGCCGCGATGGATGAAGGGCGCACTCCCGAGCTGCCTGAGCTCGCAGTGCAGTACGGCGACTACGCGGCCTGGCAGCGGGCGGAGCTGACGCCGCAGATCCTGGAAGACCGCCTGGCGTATTGGCGCGAAACGCTGGCCGAATCACCACCCGCGCTCGAGCTACCGACGGACCGCCCTCGACCACCGGTGCAAGGGGCGGTGGGCGCACGTCATTTCTTTCGCATCGGATCGCAGCTCGAGGCTCGCCTGGGGGTCCTGGCTGCCCGCTGCCAGACCACTACCTTCGTCACCTTCCTGGCGGCTCTGAATGTCGTGCTGCACCGCTACAGCGGCCAAAACGACTTTTTGGTCGGCACTCCGATCTCGGGACGCGGCAAACCCGAGCTCGAACCGCTGATCGGATTGTTCATCGATACGGTCGTGCTGCGTGCCGACCTCGAGCACCATCCGACCTTCTTGGACCTGCTCAGCCGGACCCGAGAGAGCACTAAAGGCGCACTCGGCCACCAAGACGTCGGCTTCGACAATCTGGTCGACGCCTTTCAGAAGGATCGCGATCTCAGTCGCCACCCCCTGTTCCAGGTCGTTTTCAGCCTTCAAGTGGCGCCGATGCAGCCGATGACCAGCGCCGGCCTCGAGATGACGCCGATCGATGTCGACAGCGGCACGGCCCGATTCGATCTCGAGCTCGTACTGTGGGATCTCGAGTCCGGACTCGCAGGGCTGCTGGAGTACAATACCGAGCTCTTCGACCCTGCTTCTATGGTGCGGTTCGAGCATCACTATCAGCAGCTGCTGCGATCGGCCGCCGAGCAGCCCGAAGTGCCGGTCGACCAGTTGTCCTTGGTAACGCCAGCGGAACAGTACGAGATTCTCGCCGCCGGTCGTGGCGAGATGCCACAAGGTCAGCACGGCACAGTCGACGATCGCCCCATCCAGGACCAGATCGCGCTGCACGCTGGAGCGCGAGGCGATGCCATCGCCATCATCGACGGCTCGCAACAGTGGACCTTCGCCATCCTCGAGCAGCGCGTCGCCCGACTCGCTCGCCAGCTGAACG
>JBCCEE010000525.1:0-5912 GCA_039030415.1 Acidobacteriota bacterium | reverse complement strand
GGCCGGACAATTTCAGGACGCCAGGAAATGGCAACGCCGCCTGATCGATCAGGCCAAAGGTCAACCAGAGAATCTCATGGCCCGCCTGCGTCCGCAGCTGGCGGCCTACGAAGCCGGCGAGGCCTGGCACGCCGCTTCACCAGATCAGCTCATCGTGCTGCCGAGCGCGGGATGAACCGAGTAGTCCGGCTCCGAGGCCGCGAGGCCAGACTCACTCTGTTCCGGTCACATCATGCACTGCTTCAGGCAGTCTCGATGTCGGTGATCTGGTTTGGCTGCGCTGGCGAGCCAGCCGGTGACATGACGCAGAGCACCGGTACCCTCACGTCGCCAGCCGGTGCCATGACCCGCGATCCGCGAGTCGATAGTGATCGACCCATCTTTGTCGAAGCCACTGGCTCCAAGATCGACTTTGTGCACGTCAACGGCATGAGCGGCGCTCTCTACTTCAGCGAGCACGTCGGCCCAGGCGTGGCGCTGTTCGACTATGACAATGACGGCGACCTCGACCTCTATGCGGTTCAAGGCGGTGGCTTGGGCACGCCTCAGAATTCTACGCCCGCCGCCCCGCAAGACCGGCTGTTCCGCAACGACTTGACGCGGGAAGCCGACGGAACCTCGAGGATCCGCTGGGTCGACGTCACCACGGACAGCGGAATCGACGCCCGCGGCTACGGCATGGGGGTCGCGACCGGTGATATCGACAACGACGGCTGGATCGACCTCTACCTCACCAACTTCGGTCGCAATCAGCTGTGGCGCAACCGTGGTGATGGCACCTTCGAAGACCTCAGCCAGGTGTCCGGCACCGATGCTCCCGAGTGGAGCGTACCGGCGGTATTCGCCGACCTCGACCGCGACGGTTGGCTCGACCTTTTCGTGGGCAATTACGTCGACTACACCCTCGCCACCCACAAGCGCTGTCGCCAGCCTTCGGGCGCCCCGGAGTACTGCGGCCCGCTGTCCTACGAGCCGGTTGCCGACCGGCTATACCGCAACCTGGGCAACGGTGGACGCTTCGAAGATCTCTCGGCTGCCGTGGGCATCCGAGACGCCAAGGGGGGTGCCCTCGGCGCCACGGTAGGAGATTTCAACGGCGACGGCTGGCCGGATCTCTACGTCGCCAACGATGGCGTCCCCAACCTGCTGTGGATGCACCGGGGAGCGAGCGCCAAGGATCACCTGGCGTTTCACGAACGCGCCTTCATCAGCGGCAGCGCGGTCAACGCCCTCGGTCAGGCGGAAGCGTCGATGGGCGTCAGTGCTGGAGACTTCGACCGAGACGGCGACGAAGACCTGTTCATGACTCACCTCACCCGCGAGACCCACACGCTCTACCGAAACGACGGATCTGGACAGTTCGACGACGCCTCCAAGCAGGCTGGCGTCGCGATGGCGAGCTGGGACGCCACGGGCTTCGGCACCGGCTGGCTCGACTGCGACAATGACGGTTGGCTCGACCTGCTGGCGGTCAACGGTGCTGTCAAGACGATTCCCGAGCAAGTAGCGGCGGGCGACCCCCACCCGCTGCGCCAGCCCAACCAGCTATTTCGCAATCTCGGCCCCGATACCGACGGCAGCATCCGTCTGCAGGAGATCACCGATCGAGCGGGGCCGGCTTTCGAGCTCTCAGAGGTCAGCCGTGGTGCTGCTTTTGGAGATCTCGACAACGATGGCGACACCGATGTCGTGATCGCCAACAACCACGGTCCTCTGCGAGTCTTGATCAACTCGGTGGGTCAGGACGCCAGCTGGGTTGGACTGCGGCTGGTCGGCAGCCCGACAGCGTCCGGACCGCGTGTGTCCGAAACCGCGGCGCGCGACATGCTGGGCACCTGGGTGGGGCTAGATCTCACCGACGGCACGAGCCTGTGGCGACGGGTGTCGACCGCCGGCAGCTACGCCTCGGCGAGTGACCCGCGGGTGCTCTTCGGGCTCGGTAGCGTTACGCCGAGCGAGTCGATCGTCCGAATCACCGTCCACTGGCCGGATGGATCCGTCGAGACCTGGGACGGTGGGCACGTCGCACTGCGCAGCTACACTACGCTGCAGCAAGGGGACAGCCGAACATGAGCCAGCGCGCTCGAGCCTGGCTCAGCCGAATCTTGGCGAGCCTTCTGCTGCTCGTCGCGACGGGATGTGAGCCGGGTCCATCACCCACTCCCTGGTCGCTGGTGGACTTAGGGCCGGTCTCTCTCGAAGCGATGGAGCCGCAGGTGCGCCAACGGCTGCACGATGCACGCAGCGAGGTCGAAGCGCTGCGCCAGGCCCAGCCGATCGATAGCGCCGGGTTGGGCGAAGCCTACGGCGAGCTCGGCCGTCTCTATCAAGCCTACGAGCTGCCGCAGCATGCGATCGCCTGCTACCGGAATGCTCATCAGCTGTTGCCCAAAACCTTCCGCTGGCCCTATCTACTCGGCTACCAGCTCTATCTGGAAGGTGACTTGGCCCACGCCGGCGAAGCACTCGCTGCTGCCTTGGAGCTCAGCCCGGGAAACCCGCCCGCTCACCTGTGGGCCGGCCATACGGCTCTCGGCCAGGGTTCGCTAGCGGACGCGGCGGCGCATTTTGAACGCGCCATCGCTAGCGATGCGACCTGTGCCGGCGCTCGCTTTGGTCTCGGCGAGGTCGCACAAGAAGCCGGCCGGCTGGAAGATGCCGTCGCCCATTACCGCGAGATCCTGGCGCGGCAACCCTCAGCGTCGCGGGTGCATTATGCGTTGGCTCGTGCGCTGCGAAGCAACGGAAACGAGGCCAAAGCCGCCGAGCATTTCGAGCAAGCCGCTAGCCAAAAAACCACCCGCGGCGGCTGGGCAAGCTGCCGCGACCCGGAGCTCGAGGCGGTCAAGGCGCTGGCTGATAGCTCGGCGGCAGCCCTGCTGCGGGCCAGCGAAGCTGGCCTGAGCGGCTCAGCTGCGGATGAGATCGCCGAGCTCCGCAAAGCCGTCATGCACAACGGCGACGATGCCGAGGCACGTCACGCCCTAGCCTCGGCGCTGTGGCAAGCCGGCGACGTCAGTGGAGCCATGTCGCACTTCGAACGAGCGCTCGAGCTGCGCCCGGATGATGCTACGTTGAACTACGATTTTGGCTTCGTGCTGGCCAAGACCAACGATCTGCAGCGCGCTGAGCAGCATCTGCAGCGTGCGCTCGAGCTACACCCGGACTACCTGGAAGCTCACCTCATGCTCGGCACGCTCTACCAGCGGCACGGTCACCCCGAGCCGGCTCTAGTCCACTACGATCGCGTGCTGGCTCGTTCGCCCCATCAGCTGAGCGCTCGGCTGCAGCGGGCCTTGACTCTGGCCGAGCTCGATCGGCGCCCGGAAGCGGTCGCTGAGCTGCGTCGTCTAGCCACCGAGTCGCCACCCAGCATCCCCCAGGATAAGTTCAACCTGGCCTCGGCTCTCGGCATGCTCGGTGAGACCGAACATTCAGCTGAGCTGCTGGGCAAGCTGGCGCGGGCTCCCGGCGTGCAACCGAAGCTTCGCGCCAGAGCCCACTTCAATCTCGGCATGATCGCCCTAGGTCAGCAAGCTCCGCGCCAGGCGCGTGAGCACTTCCTCGCCGCGAGGCGACTGGACCCCGACCTCGAGCAGGCCGCCCGCGGTCTCCGCGAGGCCGACCGCCGCAGTAGTATCGACGAATCAGAGCTTGTCGCCGACGACCGGGAGCTCTCTACGCCGTAGGAATAAAACCACCGCCGAGGCGATGAAGACAACGCAGGCCAAGATGAAAAGCGTGCCGCCGTCGCCCTGAACCTCGATGCCCAGCACCGTAAAGTGGCTGACGATCGCGCCGCTGATCATACCCAGAGACAGCACGCTGCCAACCGCTGCGGTCGCCGGCACCAGCAGCAGGACGCTGACCACCAGCTCGAACACGCCCGAGGCAAGACGCCCCCATGGCTCCGCGCCGAGCTGCTCGAAAATGTAGATGGACTCCGGGGCCCCGGTGAACTTAAAAAACAACGTCTGCAGGTAGATCACCGCCGCCGCTAGTTGAGCGACCCAGCTGATCCGCGTTTGATTGGTGGTGAGTTGGCTCATGACGTTCTCCTCTCAGTGTGCGCGGCTCACTCCGCCAGGATGGCCGGCCACTTTTCATCGGCGTCGGCGATGTACTTCGCCTGATCGCGCCGCCATTTTTTTTGGATTCCGAGACTGTAATTCAAGTAGAGCTTGCCTTCGTGGATATCCCAGGCCTTGGGGTTGATTCCAGCGGTCGATCCCTGACTTACCGCGTAGGCACAGTAGCCGCCGTACTGCGGAGCATACTTCTCAGGATTGGCCGCGAACAGATCGCGGTGCTGCTCCGAAGCGAACCGCCAGGTCGCCCCCTGCCATTCATGGGTGATGCCTTTCTTGCCGGCGGTGGGCTCGCCGTTCTCGAAGTAGGCCACTGCATCGTAGCCCTTGATCGCGACGTCGCTGAAACGCGCGGTGTAGATCGGCTCCACCGCTAGCGCGGATGTGCCGATCAGCCAGGGAAAAAACAGCGCCAGGGCCGCAGGGATACCGAGTTTCGGTGAGTTTGAAGTGTTCATTTGCTGATTCCTTTTCGATCGAGGGCCGCGAGGTTACCGACTCGCCCAACTCGCAGTCTTCGATGCCTTGCCGCCTTCGCCGGTTACGCTCGGCCGACGGACCTGAGCGAAGGCTTCGGCACCGCACGCGTGTCCCGGGGGCACTCCATGAGCGGCGTGTCGATCAAATTTGATCTGGTTTTTGCTTCTTTTTCGCATCAGACCACAGCAAGCCGCCTGGCATAGAGGCCGGTGCCGAAACGCCGGTTCTTACGAGCCCTCAGGAATTGACCTCGCAGCTGTCGACTGGGAGAGCGTCAAGGGTCCGCTGCGCCATCGCAGTGCGAGCCACAGCGCTCAGAGAATCCTGACAGCTGCCCTTCTCAGGAGAATTCGAATGGGATCAGTTCGCGACCGATCCAACTCACGACGCGATGATCTGTGGCGCGTCGTCTCACCCGCCGGCCTGTTGCAGCTCTTGCTGCTTTTCCTGGGGCTCACGCCCTCAGCCGATGCGGCAACCCCTCCGGTTCCGAGCCAGCCGGTGCCGTCCTGCGCCGCCACGGTCAGCGGCAAATGCTACGTCAATGGACCCTTCACGCTGACTGCGACCTCTGCGGGAGCCCATCATTACCGGGTATGTCGAAGCAATGACACCACTGGCTGGGGCGGCTGTAACTTCGTAATGACCCAGAACACCGGCGCGACGTACACCGTCAGCGGCAGCAATCTGCCGAGTCATGGATTCCGCCGGGCCTTCTATTTCAAGGCCTGCGATAGCGCAAACAACTGCACCGACTGGGGCGACAACTCGCCCGCTTACGTCAGCATGGACACGAGCGGACCGACTCAGCCCGGCACCACGTCCGTAAGCTGTGCTCATGCCCCCTCGGGAGAATGCTGGGTCACCGGCAACTTCACCGCTAGCGTCTCCCCCTCCTCGGACAGCGACTCCGGCGTCGACGGCTACCAGATCTGCCGCAGCCAAGACTCCCCTGGTGGCTGGGCAGGCTGCCAAGTCAACCTCAGCCTCGATGGTGGAACTTCGATCACCGTCTCCGGCAGTCACCTGCCGTCTGCTGGCTCGCGTCGCGCCTATTATTTCCGGGCCAAGGACAACGTCGGCAACTGGGGGCCGTGGAACGCCCCACGCTACGTGCGGGTCGATCGCAACAATCCCACCGTCAGCGCCAACAACGCTTCACCCAACTGGTTCACCAGCCGCACGGCCACCATCGCTGCCGCCGATTCGGCCGGTGGCAGCGTCGCCAACTCCGGTCTGGACCAAGTGCGCTACCGCTGGAACGCAGTCCACAACGGCAGGGGCGCCTTCATGGGTGGGCTGGTGCTCTCGATGTCGCCCTACGCCCACCAGCTCTTCGCCGAG
>JBCCEE010000524.1:0-5947 GCA_039030415.1 Acidobacteriota bacterium | reverse complement strand
TGAAAATTCCGCCATTGCTGCTCTCCAAGGAGAGGTTGAGGCCCTCAAGAAGAAGCTGACGACTCAGCCCATCCGCTGCAGCGTCAGCGTACGATGAGCCCCACTTCATGCACGCCGTCGGGCGCCGATGCGTAGGGTGCCAAAGGCCCGGGCAGGGCCGAAGCCTCCGAGGTCGCTCGCAGCCAGCTGTTGTTCGGCAGCGGCGTGGACGGATCGACGGCGCGACGCTCGAGGTACTCGTCGCGAGCCAGCTCCATCGAGCGCTCGACCTGCAGGTCTTCCACCATGTGCATGCCGCCCCACACCAGGAATCCGAACAGGACGGCCTGAAACAGGGCGAAGAACGCGAAGGCCCAGAAGACCCGACGACGCAGGCTAGGCATGGGCCGTCAACGCCTAGCCGAGGGCTCGACTTCTGGAGCCACCAGCCGGTAGCCCACGCCGTGAACGGTCTGCAGCAACGGCGGACCTTCTGTCGATCGATCGATGGCCTTGCGCAGCGTGTAGATGTGAGAGCGCAGAACATCGCCGTCCGGCGGATCGTCGCCCCACAGAGCCGCCTCGAGATCCCGCCGAGTCACGACGTTGGGCGACTTGCGCATCAGGGCTTCCAGAATGTCGAAGGCGGTTTTGCCGAGACTCAGCGACTTGGCGCCGCGGCGGGCCGTGCGGGCGCCGGGATCGAGCTCGAGATCACCGATCCGCAGGCGCTGCACGGCAGGCTGCGCACGCCGCACCAAGGCCTGCAGGCGCAGCCACAGCTCTTGCAGAGCGAACGGCTTCACCAGGTAGTCATCGGTGCCGGCGTCGAATCCGGCCACTTTGTCGTCGAGCGTATCCCGCGCCGTGAGCATCAGCACCGGCGTCGCCTTTCCCGCGTCCTGGCGCAGGCGCTGGCAGAACGTCAAGCCGTCCATTCCCGGCAGACCGATGTCGAGCACGATGACTTCAGGCTCGGTGGTCAGCGCCAGGTGCAGTCCTCCAAGACCGTCGTAGGCGTAGTCGACCAGCGCTCCATGAGCCGCCAGATAGTCGCCGATGTTGGCGGCGATGTCGCGATTGTCTTCGACGATCAATACCCGCATGCTTCTACTTCCTGCCCAGCCTGGGGATCGTATCGCTAGAACGACCAGGTCAGACCAAAGGATGGCACGACACCCAGCCAGGTGTCGATCTCTGGCTCAACCCGCACCGAGCCGTCCGGCTGCACGAGGAAGGCATCTTCACCAAACTCGTAGCCGCGCTCGTTCTCGCGGTTGTAGAGGTTCTGGATGTCGAAGTAGAGCTGCAGATCTCCCTTGCCGAGATCGAACTGCCGACTGAGGCGCACGTCGAGGCGGTGATAGTCGTCGACCCGCTCGCCATAGAGTGGCCCGAGAATCGGCCGGATGTCGGGCCCGTTCGGACCGTCCACCAGCTCGGCGGTCAGCTCGCTGATCGGCCAGCCCGTATGGTAGATCCAGGCGGCATTGAGCTTCCACTTGCGGCTCACTCGGAAGCTGACATCGGCCGTCAAGGCGTGGGGCTGATCGGTCTGGCTGGGAATCCACGCCCCCTCGATCCGACGTTCGACATCGGAGTAGGTGTAGGTCACCCACCAGTTGAACCGTGGCCTCGGCTTGCCCTGAACGAACAGCTCGAGGCCCTGGGCGCGCGAGCGATCCGGAGCGAGACGTACCCGATCCGGCGAGCCTTCTGGAAACAGCACCACCGGGCTGAAGAGATTCTCGTAGCGCGGCTGGAGATCACGCCCGAGACGCTGGAAGAGATCGACGCGCAGCCGGCGCCCGCTGGTGAAAGCATTCTCCCAACCCAGGGTGCGATGCTCGGAGCGCTCGGCGGCGAGAAAGCGCGTGTCGCCATCTTCGACCCGCAGTTCGTTGGGGCGCTGCGACTGGTGGGCGTGTCCCCAGCCCGCCCGCACCACGCCAGACTCTCCGAGATCCCACGCCAATCCCAATCTCGGGCTGATCTGATCACCGTCTTCACCGGCATCCTCGATCCAAGACTGGTGATCGTAGCGAGCGCCGATCTCCGCCACCAGCCGCGGGCTCAGCCTCCAACGATCCGAGACCCACAGGCTGGTGGCCTCGCCCGCCGCCTCGCCCAGGAAGCGCACGGTTGGCTCGGTGTCGCTGATCGCTCCGATCGGGTCTGTGAAGGCACGCGCGTTGCGGTAATCGTAGCTGGCGTCGTAACGGCGGACCTCGAATCCCATGCTCATCACATGACGCGAGCCGAGCTCGAGGCTGGTGTCACTCGCCAGGCCAAAGACGTCGAGCTCGCGGTCATCACGCACCATGAAGTCGGTACTGCCTTCGGATTCCGACGCAAACCGCTCGCGCTCGACCTGCCCAGCGAACAGTCGAGCCGATGTCACCGCACTGGGGCTCCACAGGCGCTGGCCGCGAGCGACCAGCCAGCGGTTGCCATAGCTCGAGTCGACCACTTCGAGGGCGCCGTCTTCCCGCTCCTGGCCATCGAACCGATCCTCGGCCCACAGCGTCCAGATGCCGCCGTCGGTCGCATCGTCGAACTGCCAGTCGATCTTGCCGTAGGCGTCCCAATACTCCGGCGCGCCTTCTTCCTCTTCTTCATCGTCCGGCCCGACGAGGCCGAAGACGACGTCCAGCCAGCCGCGGCGCAGTGAAGCCAGATAACTGCCCTTGTCGGCATTGCCGAGCCGTCCGGCACGGGTCAGGTAGGCCGACGACAGGCTGGCTCCGATGCGGGTCTCCGTGGCCAAAGGCGTGCGCTAGGTCAACTCGACGACGCCGGTCTGGCGATCACCGTATTGCGCCGGAAATACCCCGGGCAGCAGCTCGACGCCGTCGATCACTTGCGGATCCACCGTCGACAGCACGCCGGAGAAATCTTTGAGGTGAAACGGCTCGAACAGCTCGACCCCGTCGAGGCGCACCAGCACCTCTTCGTAGGGCCCGCCGCGGACCGTGAAGCGCGCCGAGATATCGTTGCCCGAGATGCCAGGCACCAGCTTCAGGGCGCGGTACAGGTCGTCGGCAAAGGCCGGCAGCTCGCGCAGCTGTTCGGGCGAGAACGAGGTCGAGGCCGACGGCGTCTCACGCCGCAAGCTGTAGCTCGCCGACACCACGATGTCGTCCATCGGCGTCGCCACGGGAACCAGTCGCACTTCGATCGGCGACCGCTCACCCTCTCCCACCTGCAGCTCGCGCTGCTCGACGACAAAGCCCCCAGCCATTACCGTCAGCTCATAGCTCCCGGCGCCTACGGCTGGAAAACGAAACCTCCCCGCGTCGTCGGTGCGGGTCTCCTCTGGCTCGACCCCGCCCGCTTGCGCCTCGCCCGAGCCGAGCGGATCGAGGCGCACCAGCACTCCAGGCAGCGCGGCTTCGTCGAGGGTAGCGACCCTGCCTTCGATCGCGACCCTGCCCTCGATCGCGACCCTGCCTTCGATCGCGACCCTGCCCTCAATCGCGACGGTAGGCTCGGCGGAAGCGACCTGCGTCGCCACTGCCCCAATTTCGCAGAGCATGGCGAGAAAAACGATGCGGCGAAAACGCGTTACGCGTGCAGCAGCTCTCACGATCAAAGTCCTCCAGGTTGGTTCGGAAGGACTCTGACGGCCTCTGCGTCGACGTGCCGTCGCAGAAATGTCGAATTTTCGTGAGCTCGGAGCTAATCCAGCTTACACTCCCCGACTTTCTGACACGGCCCGTGCCCGGGAGCGCTGCTCGTCGGCTCGATTCGGACCCGCTTCATCATGCCGAGATCCTCGTGATTCAAGAAGTGGCAGTGGATCACGAAGTCGCCGGGAAAGGTCAGGTAGCGCTGGCGGATCTTGACGTAGCCCGGCGTGCCGCCGCCCGAGGCCGGGTTGGCTGGAGGGATCGCCACTACGTCCTGCCACAGCGCTTCATCTGGATCGAATACCTGTGTCTCACCGGTCACCGGATCGAAGATCTCGACGACCTGGAAGGGATTGACGTGAATGTGAAACGGATGCGCACCGCCGCCGTAGTTCGTCAGCTTCCACTCTTCGGAGGAGTTGAGCTTCATGGTGTACTTGGCTTCGACGGTTGCGCCGTCGTAGCGCGCGCAGTCGATGGTGAACAGTCGAGGCAGCAGCGGCGGCGATCCCTGGGGCTCACAATCACGCTCGACCCCGTCGCAGATGACTTTTTCACCCGCGCAGGTCCAGGGTACCTCCACGTCGGGGCAGATCTCACTCCACGGGCCTGAGCTATTGGCCTGGAACCCGACATCCTTGGAATCGTCAACCTCCAGAATCGGGTCGAGGTAACACGGCGGCGTGCCCGGGATGACCGCCGGCATGACCATGTCTCGAGATCCCTCCGTCACCTCGATGTAGGTCAGGATCTGGACTTCCGGATTGGTCCCGGGAAAGGCATGCAGATCCTTCACCAGGACGTATCTCCCGGGCTCGTCGACTTTGACCAAGAAATCGGCACGGTTCCCCGGCGCGACGTCCCAACCGGTGACTTCCTGCGGCGCCTTGCCATAAAACGAGATGCCGTCGACCGCGATCAGATACATCGGCTGAGCGCCCTCACTCGCGATTCGCTGGAATGTCGCGATGCGCTCGAACAGCTCGGGATGGGCCTCCTCGATACCCTCCAGCCCAGCCTTGAAGCTCGTTTCCAAACCGCGACCGTGCGACGCCTCGAGATCGATATCCGTCGTGTCTCGCAGTGGCTCGTCGCCGAGCTTGACCAGTCGGAGCTTGGCAAGGCCGCGGGGCCGCGAGGTACCGTTGATGAAGCGCCAACGCTGAATCTCACCGGTCTGCATCCGCAGCCGGGGCTGGAAGGCCCCGTTGATGAAGAACTTCGAGGTGTCGCCTCGGGTCTGAGCGTAGACCAGCTGGTCGTTGCCGCCATCGACCTCCATGATCTCTTGCATCAGCAGGATGAGATCCTCGTGCGGCTCATCACCGAGTATCCGATCTTCGCCCTGCTCACGCACGATCAAGGCGCCGACCAGCCCGTTGTTGACCTGGATGCTGGTCGAGCCATGCTTGTGAGCATGATACCAATGGGTGCCCGGCGCATGAAAGTCGGGCAGTACGATGCAGTACTTCTGCTCCTCACCCGGCGGGACCGTAATGAAGACGTCATCGCTCGCCAGAGTCGGCCGCTCGTCATAGGGCGGTGAGCCACACACCTCGTCACCGCACAAGCTCTTGGGCGATACGTGCAGGCCATGGGTGTGGAGGTTGGTGACGTTGAAGCCATGGGGCAAGCCCGCCTCGGCCGGTCCGGTGCCGTCCTTGGTGGTGCAGCCCATATAGTCGTACGTGAAAGTCTCGTCCGCCGGCAGGTTGTTGCGCAGCAGAATGCTCAGCTTGTCGCCGGCATCGCATCGAATCGTCGGACCCGGTACATGCCGGTTGTAGGCCCGCACCCTCCCCCGCACCACCTCGCCATCGCGCTTGGCGAAGTCGAGCTCCAGATAGTCGACGTCGAGGATGAAGCTCTTCTCGTCGTCCGCGACTTCGTGCACCGACATCTCGCCGGGCTGCGGAAAGTAAGACGGGGTGGACTCGGGAAAGCTCTCGCCAGCGACCTCCGGTCCCGCAGCCACGCGTCCCACCACCTTGCGGCTGTCGCGCACTTTCTGCAGCGCGGGCGGCAGCTCCGGCGTGGCTGGCGGCTCCGGTTCGGAGTCCCGACCGCAGGCGGCTGCCGCCAGGCCAACGCCGGCCGCAAGCAGTGTCCTTCGAGACAGAGCCAGCGGCTCGGACACCTCGCGCTCCCAGCCGCTCAGGTCGGCGACGCGGGCGCCGCTACCCTCCTCCAGTGATGACGCTAATGCCGGCGCGTCACGTGGGCTCGCTGGGCCCGGCTGAGCACAAGAGAGCGAGAGCTCCTCGTCGGGCTTGCGTTCAGGCATGGTTTCCTCCTCATTTCCATCGCCCGGTCTAATTGTAAAGAGAGAGTACCTAACC
>JBCCEE010000523.1:0-5949 GCA_039030415.1 Acidobacteriota bacterium | reverse complement strand
GGCAAGAAGCGCTGCGCAACGACCCGACCTCAGATCTCCTGGTCGACGGCATGATGCGTGTGATTGTCGCGCAGCTCTTGAGAAAAGCCGGAGCTACGCCGTCGACGGCATCAGAGCGCCTCTCGGATGCGATGCTGCGGCGCCTCGTCGACTACATCGAAGGACACCTCGCCGACCGCATCAGGGTCAAGGAGCTCGCGGTCATAGCGGGCCTCTCGCCGTTCTACTTTTCACGCAGCTTTCGCCAAACGGTCGGCATGAGCCCCTACCAATTCGTCATCGAGAGGCGGCTGGCTCGCGCCCAGACGCTCCTGCGCGACACCCGTCTGACGATCACCGATATCGCCTTGGCGTGCGGTTTTGCTTCGCAGGCTCACTTGACCGACACGTTCCGCAAGAAGACCGGCGTCAGCCCCGGCCAGTTTCGCGCCATCGCTCGCGGCTGAGGCGGCTGCCAGGCCCTGAAACCGACGCCGGGGTCTTCGGCCGAGACACCGGCCGCTGCGTCCTATCCCGCTGCGTCCTATCCCGCTGCGTCCTATCCCGCTGTTTCCTGCCTCTGCGTGGTTCCGCAGAGCTGGCGGCCTGCTCTGGCCCTCTGCGGCCCGAGAGATGGCAGTGAGTTTGGCATGACCAAGATCACGAAAGTGTTGCTGCCCACCGATTTCTCGGAATGTGCTCAACGCGCGCTCACGCATGCTGTGTACGCTGCGCGACTCTTGGGTGCAGAGCTCCACATGCTCCACGCGATCGAGCTGCACGCGAACGACCCCTACAACCCGGCCTACCATTTCCCCGAGTCGGACGAGCTTGGCGCGCGGCTGACGCAGATCGCGACCCGCGAAATGGCCGGGCTTGTCGCGGCCCATGTCGCGGAGCCGCTCGTCGTCCATCAAGTCCGCAAGCGCGGCATTGCCGCTGGACCGGTGATCCTCGACTATGCCGAGGCTCACGAAACCGATCTGATCGTCCTGGGCACGAACGGACGCCGCGGCCTGCCTCGGTGGCTGCTCGGCAGTGTGACCGAGGAAGTCATGCGGTCGGCGAAGTGCCCGGTCCTCACGGTACGTGCGACGACTCCGGCACCTACTGAAGTTCCCATTCGAGATGTGCTCGTGGCCATCGACTTCGCGCGCTGCTCCGAGGAGGCTTTGTCCTACGGCAAAGAGCTCGCGAAGTCCTTCGACGCTCGTCTCCACCTCCTCCATGTGGTCGAAGCCCAGCACTGGTCGGGATATCTCAGCCCGGTCACCGACACGACGCCTCCGAATGCCGAGAAGCTGAGGAACCTGGCCGAGCTGAAGCTGCGCCGAATCATCGATGAGCAGCCCGCATCGGACGTGGAATGGGTGGCGCATGCCCGCTTTGGGTATACGAAGTCCGAGATCTTGTCGCTGGCCTCTGAGCTCGAGGCCGGCTATGTCGTGGTCGGCAGTCAAGGCTTCAACGCTCTGGAAGACATGTTCTTCGGCAGCACTGCCGAAGCCATGGTGCGTCGTGCGTCATGCCCGGTGCTGGTCGTCGAGGCGCCGTGGTTGCACGACTCGCTGTAGAGGCTTCGAGATGTTCCTACGATGCTCCACCGCAGACCACGGCTCACAAACATTCTGGCTCGAAAGGCTCGAGTGAGAACACAAGGAGCTGATGTGCCCGAACCACGACAATTGCGCACGGTGGTTGGCCGGCCCACCCCTTGGCTGGCCACGTTGCTTCTCGCTCTCTCCACCCTTCCGCATCTCGCCGAATCGACACCGCGAAAGATCACGATCGCGGTAGCTCGTGATGGAGCCAATCTCGAACAGAGCCTCGTCGAAGCCATCGAGGAAGAGCTTCCAGGACACCTCCCACGCAACGTCTCCGTACGATTCGACCACAGCGACGCCTACGACGCCGGTTGGGATCGTGACAACGCCCGAAGGGCGATCGAGGCTGCGCTCGCCAAAGACTCGACGGACGCGGTCCTGGCGGTAGGTTCGCTGGTCGGCTACGCCGCGAGCCGGGGCGCCTCCGACGGCAAGCCCGTGCTCAGCACGGCTCGGCAAAGACCGGACTTTCTGAGGCTCGGTTCCGGCGTCGAGGGCGTTTTGATGCCTCGACGGGTGGCGACGGAGGTCTCGACCTTCCGCGAGATCGTGCCGTTCTCGAAGCTCCATTTGGCGGTCGCCGCGGAGCATGTCGGCCTCCTCGAGGCAACGAGCGCGGATTTCTTCGAGGCCATGGAGCGGTCGGGAATCGCGCTCGAGGTGGTCGGGATCCGCGTCGACGAGCTCGAAGCCGCGCTCGACTCCCTGCAGACGGCAGAAGCCGTGCTGTTGGCCGACCTGCCGCGCCTGGAGCAGGCCCAGCGACGGGAGCTGCTCGATGGGCTGAATCGGGCCGGTGTGGCGAGCTTCAGCCTGCGCGGACACGCGGACGTGGAGTTGGGGAGCCTCGCCAGCTCGACGCCGCCCTATGACGAGCAACTGGCTCGCCGCCTGGCTTTGAACCTCGCTCGGCTGATTCGTGGCGAGCCCCTCGACGAGGTGCTGAACGTCGATTCCCGTTTGCTGCTCAACGCCCAGACCGCGGTGACGATCGACCAATTGCCCAGTCGAGAGCTGTCCGTGCTCGCCGAGATGCTCCACCCCGAAGCCCTCGAAAGCCCAGAGGAAAGCCTCGAATTCGACCGCCTCATGGACCTGGCAGAAAGTGGCAGCCAGGCGCTCAGGGTCTCTGACGCCGAGGTGGAAGGGGTGCGCCAGGACCAGTTCATCGCTCGCAGCGCCTTGCGGCCGCAGATCGCGAGCGGCATCAGCTACACCCATCTCGATACCGAGCAGCTCGGCGACGACCAGGGCGGCTTCGGGTCGATCTCGCTCGTCCAGCAACTCTATGACGATGGTGCCCGCAGCGGCGCCCGATCGGCTCGCGACCTTTTCGAGAGCGCCGCGTCGGACCGCGAGACGATCCGGCTCGACGTCCTCGCCGCCGCCGGCCAGGCCTACTACAACCTCGCCCTCGCCAAGGCCGACCTCCGCGTCGTGGTGTCGGATCTGGGGGTCACCCGAGACAACCTCGAGCTAGCCAGGCTGCGACAGGAGATCGGTTTCTCAGGCCGCTCGGAAGTCATTCGCTTCGAATCCGTGCTGGCGGCCAGACGCACCAGCCTCTTCGCCTCGGCGGAGAACGTGGAGGCGGCTCGGATCGCGCTGAACCAGATTCTCGGCGAGCCACAGTTCCGCCGGTTCGCACCGCAGATTCCGCACATCGACCCCCAGGTCTTCCCGCCGTTCGACGGTCGCCTCGACGGCATCTTCGACAGCCTCGGCCCAGATGACGGCACGCGCAAAGCTCTGGTCGACTTCGCGATCAAAAGGGCGCCGGAGCTCACCTCCCTGCGGAGCCTGATCGCGGCGCAGAAGGTGCAGGTCGACTTTCTCAGGCGGCGCTTCTTCGTGCCGCGCGTCTTCGCCGAAGCGGACTACACCGAGGCATTTCAGGCCCCCAGCGGGCCGTTCGTGACGACCGACGACACCTGGTCGATCAGCATCAATGTTTCCTATTCACTGTTCGAAGGGGGAGCGCGGAGCGCCGAGCTCGGCCGTGCAAAGTCCGAGCTGAGCGCGCTCGAGCGCACCGCCACGCTGATCGAGCAGCGCATCGAGCAGCGCGCGCGGACTGCCGTCCGGCAGGTCGAGGGCTCCTTCCCTCGCATTCGTTTCGCTCGCCGCGCCGCCGAGCTCGCTCGAGAAAACCTCGCGCTCGTGCGCGAGCAATACCGGCTCGGCACGGTCAACGTGACCGACGTGCTCGACGCCCAGAACCAGCAGCTCTCCGCGGAACAGTTCGCCAACGCCGCCATCTTCGAGTACCTGAGCGACTACGTCGAGCTGCAGCGCGCCATGTCGTTCTTCGAGCTCGAGGAATCCCAGGAAGAACGTGATGCATTCGTGGAGTACCTGCTCTCCACGGGAAACGAGTAAGCGATGATCAAGACACCCGTGGGAGCCCTCGCTCTGGCATGCCTCGCCGCTGGCCTTGGCGCCTGCGGCGGTGACGACGCGTCGCTACCGCCGGAGCCCACCGCCAGACCGGTCAAGCTGATGACCGTCGAAATCGCCAGCGGGGAGACCCTGCGTTTCCCCGGCGTCGTCGCGGCGGGCCGACAGGTCGATCTTTCCTTTCGGGTTGGAGGTCCGCTGATCGACCTCGCCGCTGCGGAAGGCGAATCCTTGGCCCGCGGCAGCAGGGTCGCGAGGATCGACCCGCGTGATTTCCGAATTGCCGTCGACCGCGCCCAGGCACAGTTCGATCAGGCCGAATTGGATATCCGCCGAATCTCGGCGCTCTATGAGAAGTCCGCGGTTTCGAAGGCGCAGCTCGATCAGGCTCGGGCCGCGCGCGAAATTGCCCAAGCCGGCCTCGATGATGCCCAGGCCAAGCTCTCCGACAACGAGTTGAAAGCGCCCTTCAGCGGCCAGGTCGGCGCGGTGTTCGTCGAGAACTTTCAGGATGTGCGCCCCGGTCAGCCGATTCTCAGCCTGGTCGCCGTGCGGACGGTGGAAATCCAGATCGACGTCCCCGAGTCGATCGTGGCCAGGCTTCGTGACCTCGACCAGCCACCTCGGGTCGTCGCCACGTTCGAAGCCGCGCGCGGCGTCGAATTTCCGCTCGAGGGCAAGGAGTTTGCGGCCCAGGCCGATCCGCGCAGCCAGACCTATCGGGCGACCCTGCTCATGGCCCAGCCGGACGAGCTCAACGTGTTGCCTGGAATGACTGCGGAGGTGATCGTCTACAGCGATGAAAACACCACGATCGAGGCCGCACAGCTCAAGATACCCGCCAAGGCTTTGTTGGGGGGCGAAGGCGACAGCGCGAGCGTCTGGCTGGTCGACCCGGAGGCCATGACGGTGAGCCGGCGACAGGTGACCACGGGCGATCTGACCGGCACCGAAGAGATTTTCATCGTCGACGGCCTGACCGGTGGCGAGACGATCGCCATCAGCGGCGTCTCGCGATTGCGCGAGGGCATGGTCGTGCGCAACCTGAACGAGTAGGACGATGAACCTCGCTGAAACCTCGATTCGCAACAGTGTCGTCACGTGGGTTGTCGCCATCACCATGGTCGGCGCCGGCCTGATCGCCTTTCAAGGCCTTTCTCGCCTCGAAGATCCTGAGTTCACGATCAAAGACGCCATCATCTTGACCCCGTATCCCGGCGCCTCCGCCGCCGAGGTCGAGCAGGAAGTCACCAACGTCATCGAGAAGGCTGCCCAAGAGCTCGGCCAGCTCGATACCGTCGTGTCGCGATCTTCGCGAGGTCTTTCGTACGTGCAGGTCACGATGAAAGACAAATACGACAAGTACGGCCTGCCGCAGGTTTGGGACGAGCTGCGGCGCAAGGTGAGCGACTATCAGCTCTACCTGCCGCCCGGGGCCGGGCCGTCGATCGTCAACGATGACTTCGGCGACGTCTACGGCGCGTACATGGCGATCACCGGTGACGGCTACGACGCCAAGGAGATCTACGACTACGCGAAGTTCCTGCAGCGCGAGCTGCTACAGGTGCAGGACGTCAAGCGCGTGACGATCCTCTCACCCCGCACCGAGACTATCTATGTCGAGATGCGGCGAGCCAAGATGGCGGAATTGGGCATACCGCCGGAGGCCGTGCTGGCCTCCCTGTCTTCCAAGAACCTGATCGTAGACTCGGGTCGCGCCGCCCAGGGCCCCGAGCGCGTGGCCCTGCGCCCGACCGGCGAATTCGAGTCCGAGCAAGAATTCGGTGATCTGCTGATTCGGGGCGGCACCACCGATGCCCTGGTGTATCTGCGCGACATCGCCGACGTGGTCCGGGGCTACCAGGATCCACCGTTCGACATCTTGCGCTACAACGGTCAACGCGCGGTTGGCTTGGGGATCTCTACCGTGCTCGGCGGCAATGTGGTGACCATGGGCGAAGCCGTCGAT
>JBCCEE010000522.1:0-5958 GCA_039030415.1 Acidobacteriota bacterium | reverse complement strand
GTGCCGTGGGGTCCCTCGCCGGCGACGTCAGACATCGTCTTTTTGTTGAGCGCCGTTCTCAGGTACGGCTTTCCCGAAACCGCCTCTCCGAACTCTTCCGCGATCCTCGACAGATGGTTTTCGGCCGAGAGGTCACCCTGGGTGGCCTCGACGAGCCGATGGCGAAAGTCGTTGTTGCGCAGGATGATCAGGATCGCCGTCATGTCCGCAACGTACTCGTGGAAAGCACCGGTCTCCACCAGGCTGCTCTCCAAGAGATACGGCCGCACTCCATCCAGCACCGCATGCCCGAATTCGTGGTTGACGATGTCTGCTGACAGGCAGGTGTAGACCCGGTTGTCTCCGTCGTCGAAGTAGTAGAACTGCAGCGATTTGCTCACGCGGTCGTAGAACGCGTTCCTGCCGTAGCCGGCGTGGGGCACTACGATCAAGCGGTTGCCTTCGAAGCCGTAGGGAATGGGACGGCCGAGCCCATTACCTCCTTCATAGAAGTCCAGGGCGCGCTGTAGCACCGCCCAGACGTTGACCTGATGGAACTGCAGCGGTTCGAAGTTCTCACGATCCAGCGGTTTGTCATCGGGACCACGAAAGACCTCGTTCTCGGCGTCCCAGCGTGCCTTTGGCGCCACGCGCCCGGTATCGCCGTTGTAGTCCACTACCGCGAACCGGGAGCTGGTCGGCCCGTCGGCCAGGCCCGGTTCCCAGCGCACGTAGAGCCCCTTGTCGCTTTTGCTCTTGCGCTCGCTCGACCCCTCGTCGAAGCCGAACAGCGGGTCATTTTCCGAGACGTACGGATCCTGCAGGTAGACGTCGAACGGGATCTGCAGCCCGAGCTCCTTTTCTGTGCTCAGATTCAGGTAGCTCGAGGCTGCGTAGAGTCTCATCCGCGTTGCCTTCGTCGTGTGGCGACGCTTTCCCATAGGTAGCTCCCTTGAGAAGAGAATATCTACCTAAGCAGATCACATCGCGGCGAGGATCACAACGCGCCGACCCTGAGATGCGGCTATTCGGCCTTGAGCGCCGACGTCGGATCGACGCGAGCGGCGCGTAGGGCGGGGACCAGGCAGCCGGCCAGGGTCATCAGCAGGACGAGCGTGACCGCGGCGGCGTAGGTGGTGACGTCATCCGGGCGTACGCCGAACAGCAGCGCCTGCATGGCGCGTCCCGCCAGATAGGCCGCGATCAGGCCAGCGACGGCTCCGGCCGCCGCCATCACCCCGCCTTCTCGCAGCACCATCCAGCTGACGTTCTGACGCTGGGCTCCGAGCGCCATGCGCAGTCCGATCTCGGAGGTGCGCTGTGAGACGCCAAAGGCCAGCAGGCTGTAGATGCCGACGCCGGCGAGCAGCATGGCCAGCCCGGCGAAGGCGGCGAGTACCCGGATCTGGGTCTGCCGCGACGCGGTCTCGGCGGCGACGATGTCGGCCAGCGGCTGGATGCGGGTCACCGGCAGCTCGGGATCGGCCTCGCGCACGATGCCGCGGATGGCCGGAACCAGGGCCATCGGATCGCCCGAGGTGCGCACCACCATCGACTTGGGCATGTAGAAGATGATGGCGCCGTCCGGCACCTGCTGATGCGGCAGATAGACCTGCGGCTCGCTCTGCCGCTCGAGGCCACGGAAGCGCACGTCGCCGACGACCCCGGCGACGGTGCGCTCGCGGAAGCCAAACGTGAAGTGACGGCCCAGAGGATCCTGGCCCGGCCAGTAGCGGTCGGCGAACGAGCGGCTGACCACCGCCACCATCGGTGTCGCCTCGGTGTCGGTGTCCGCCACGTCGCGACCCGCCTCGAGGTCGATATCGAGCGCCGAGAAGTAGCCCGGCGTCACGAAGCGCAGGCTGGCGGTGCGCGAGGCTTGATCGTTGGTGTCGCCGGCAACCTCCACCGGCCAGATACCGCCGCGCATGACCATCGGCAGGAAGCTGATGTAGCCGGCCGACTCGACTCCCGGCAGCGCCCGCACCTGAGTCAAGATCTGGTCGTAGAGCCGCGCCCGGTCGGCGGTGACCTCGTATTGGCTCACCGGCAGCGGGGTTTGCAGGGTCAGCACGCCTTCGGTGCGGAACCCGGGGTCGATCGCCTGCACCCGCAGCAGGGCACGGATCAGCAGGCCTGCCATGATCAGCAGCACCACGGCGGCGGCGACCTCGACCGTCACCAGCGCCGAGCGCAGCCGGCGCTTGCGGCCGCCGAGACCGCTGCGGGGCCCTTCCATCAAGCCGCTGACGTCGATCCCGCGGCTCATGCGCAGGGCCGGCAGCACGCCGAAGGCGACGCCGGTGACGAGCGTCAGCAAACCGCTGAAGATCAGCACCCGAACGTCGACGGCGGTGGCCTCGGCGATCGGTAGCGAGGTCGGCACCAGGCGAGCGAGCAGCGGCACGCCGGCGGTGGCGAGCAGAAAGCCGAGCGCCCCGCCGATCGCCGCCAGGGTCAAGCTCTCGGTCAGCAGCTGGCGCACCAGGCGCTCGCGTCCGGCGCCGATCGCGGTACGCACCGTCAGCTCCTTGCGTCGTCCGAGAGCTCGCGCCAGCAGCAGGTTGGCGAGGTTGGTGCAGGCGATCAGCAGCACGCAGGCCGAAGCGCCGAACAGCGCCGTCAACATCAGGCGAGATTTACGCGACAGCTCGTCGCGCAGGGCGATCACCCTGGCCTGTGTCTCGGAGTTGGTCTCCGGATAGTCGCTGGCGAGCTGCGTGGCGATCGAGGTCATCTCGGCGTGGGCCTGCTGCAGCGAGACCCCGGGGGCGAGCCGGGCGACCACCTCCAGGTAGTTGTCGTTGCGGTCGACGAAGTCCTGCTCGGTGAAACGGCGCGGCAGCCAGAAGGCGACATCGCGACGCGGGAACGAGAACGCCGGCGGCATGACGCCGACCACCGTGTAGGTGGCGTCATCGAGGCGCAGCGTCTGGCCGACGACGTCAGGATCGCCGCCCAGCACGCGCTGCCACAGGCTGTGGCTGAGCACGATGACCGGTGGCGCGTCGGCGCGCTCGTCATCAGCGTTGAAGGTGCGCCCGCGCAGGGCGGGGCTGCCCAGCAGCTGAAACAGCTCAGGGGTGACCGCGGTGCCTTCGAGGCGCAGGGGATCGCCGATGCCGAGCAGGTTCATCGCCGTGCAGTGGTAGGCCGCGATGGCTTGGAACGAGGTGCTGCGCTCCACCCAGTCGCGATAGTTGAGCGCCGAGGTCTCCATGCGCGAGTAGCCGGGAACCTTCTGCCAGACCTTCACCAGGCGCTCCGACTCGGGGAATGGCAGAGGACGGATCAGCACCTGGTCGGTGAGCGAGAAGACCGCGGTGTTGGCGCCGATTCCCAGCGCGGTGACGACGACGGCCGTGATCGCGAAGCCCGGGGTGCGTCGCACCGTGCGGGCGAGGTAGGCGAGATCCTGGCGCAGCAGGTCCCAGTGGGCGAGCGCGCTGCTGACCAGCACGTCGCCCAGGGTCTCGAGCCACAGCCAGATCAGCGCGAGCATGCCTTCGGTCTCCTGCCGGCGCTCGGCGAAGATGAAGCGCATCTCCGCGGCGTAATCGGCGCGGAACGAGGCCGGGTAGAGCTTGAGAAAGAGGTCGAGCCCGCGCATCATGCCGGCTCCGTGGCCAGGCCGCGAGCCCGCGCCATCTCGACGATCTGGCTGAGTCGCTCGGTCTCGGCCCCGGCGACCCGGGTGCCGAACGGGGTGATGCGGTAATAGCGGCGGCGCTGGTCGTCGAGCTCGGGGAGGGGGCGCTCGCGCACCTCGGAGATCAGGCCCTGCTCGAGCATGCGCTGAATCGAGCGGTAGAGGGTGCCAGCACCGAGTTTGACTTTGCCGTCCGTGCGGGTCCGCACTTCTTGGATGATCGCGTAGCCGTGAAGGTCCTGGCTGGCGAGCGCGATCAAGATATGAAACGCCGCCGAGGGCAGCGGAAGTAGCTGGGTGGGGTCTTGGGATGAGTTGCTCATGGGATGAATATATCCGTTGTGGATATATTGTCAAGGAATATATCTTCTGCGTGTATATCGCTGCGGTGTATAGCGCGGCCGTGAAGAGCTACTCTGTGGTTCGCGCTGCGCAGTCTTGCGCGGTGGGGTCATCAGGTCAGTTTGAATCCAACTGACTGGATCGAAACTGACCCACTTCCCCGTCGCCCCGCGCGTTGCATGTAGGCAAGTTGGCAAGGTACAGTTCCTTCGCTTGTCCTGTAAAAGCTAGAACTGGCATTGGATGAATCTTGTGCTGGCTTCCGGGCCGTGCTGTTCCACGCCCCGGCGGCTTTATGGAAAGGGGACTCAAGAATGAGGAAACTGCTCTGCCTATCGCTAGCAATGCTCGTTGCAAGCACGCCTGCAGCTGCTGCCCCCAAGAGCTCCGAGAAGCTGGCGATCGTCGCTGGTTTGGGTATCGCGGCCGCTGCGACAGTAGCCGCCGCTCGATCTAGCAAACGTACGGAGATGATTACCCGGCGAGGCGAGACCTCGTTCCCGGAGTTTGCTGAAGAGGCGAAGGCAAGACCGGGCGAGCCGATATATGCGAATTACAACTACGATGCAATCACATACGCACGGCCTACTAAAGAGATCATATGGAACCCTAGTCAAGGAAGCCGTTTACACTCAGGAATAGCCTTGTACAAGATGGTCAACGGGAAGTTCTGCAGAGAATCGGGAAACCCCTGCTTCGAAGACTCCGACAACGATGGAGATCTTGACAAAGCAGGAATAGATCCTGCCGATGGCAAGAATAAGAAGGTCGACCTCCCCTATGACTTGATCGAGGTTCAGCTCGACGCATCAAGCGACGGTTTCCGATCGGAACTGATCTATCAAGGTGTTGGCGGTGGCATTCTTCATCTCGCATACAGAGAGTTCGTAGACGACATGGCTGGGCCTGCCTTTACACAGCTGCTCACCTACGATTTCGAAGGGCCAACCACGATAGCCTTTCAATCACTTGAGTTCGAGATCCTTGAGGCGGGAAACATGGGTATTGTGTACAAAGTACAAGAAGGTACTGTGCTTGAGTGAAGGTCCCAAGCAACGGCTGTGACGCCGGTATCATCATCACAGGTTGAAGCATTTCGTTTGATGGCAGGAGAGGGAATGGAAGACAGCGAAGAACTGGCGTCTACTCTTGAGCAGATTAAGGCTAGCCTGAGTTCGATTGATTTCAGGCTCGGATGCTTGGTGAGGCTAGCGTGGCTGGCCATCCTGGGGCAGTCGTTACTCTGGCTTCTGTCCCTTTGAGGAGTATTAGCATAGTGAGTTCACCTGACGAGCAGGGTCCGCTGGCTACAGGCTCCCAAGCTGACCCGCAGGGACCGGTGCTAGTGCTGGAAGGCGTGCGGAGTCGGTCTTGCTGACCTCGTTGAGGGCGTTGGGTGTCCGGATCCCAGCAACCTCGTCTTCGCCCTGAGCGCGCTGGACAGCCCCCTCGCCGTAGAAGACGTTCTCGCCGGAGGCCGACTTGCGGGTAAAGGCGGCACCCGTAGCTGAAGTCGGACCCATTGCCGAACACCATCGCCTGGATCTGCTTCCATCACCTCGTCAAGAGGCGTCGGACCCCTGCGTCGAGCCCCTACATGTCTGTGAGGTAGAGCGATAGCCCGCTGGTCGGACGCCCGGAGGGCTGCCTGCTACCATCTCCCCCGTAGGTCTCTTACTAGGGGAGGTTTGGAGCTGTGGCGGATCCTGAGCATTGGAAGATACTGAAGGAGGGGGCAGGGGCTTGGAATAGGTGGATGATGAACGAGCTGGTCACGCGGCCTGACCTCAGCGGCGCCGACCTCTGCCGCGCCGACCTCAGCCGCGCCAACCTCAGCAGCGCCAACCTCAGCGAGGCCGACCTCCGCGAGGCCCACCTTATCGTCGCCGACCTCCGCGACGCCGATCTCTGCGAGGCCGACCTCCGCGAGGCCCCCCTTATCGTCGCCGACCTCCGCGACGCCGATCTCAGCGGCGCCGACCTCCGCG
>JBCCEE010000521.1:0-5966 GCA_039030415.1 Acidobacteriota bacterium | reverse complement strand
GGCACCGCGTCTTTGACTTCACTGTACTTGGCGTCCTGCACCAACCCAATGATCTCGAGGTCCATCTCGCCGCCGGAGCCGATCTGCATGCGTTTGCCGACCGCCTCGAGACCTAGACCGAACTTGCGCGCAAAGGCCTCGTTGACCAGCGCCACCTTGGGCTCGTCCAGCCCGTCGCGACGCTCGATCTCGCGCCCCGCAAGTAGGGGGATTCCCAGCGTCCGGAAGAAGTCCGGGCCGATCTCGTTGTACATGGCGTGGGTATCGGTATCGGGACCGGCGTCGAATCCCTGCACCGAAACGTTGCTGCCCCAGTTGCTGCCCGAGATCAGCGGCACCAGAGAGGCGGCTACGGCATCGACGCCAGGCAGCGCCTGAATCTCGTCCTCGAGCCGCTCGAACAGCTGACGAGACGCTTCCGGCGTGTAGTTATTGAGCTCGGGCGCAACCCCAAACGTCGCGACCCGCTCGACCTCGATGCCGAGGTCGACCCGGCTGACGTTGAGCAGGCTCTTGGTGAACAGCCCGGCAGAGATCAGCAGCGCCATCGACAGGGCGATCTGCAGCGCCACCATGGAAGACCGGAAGCGCCGGGCGCCCCGCGAAGCCGCCACCGGCCCCGATTGGCTCTTGAGCGACACCACTAGGTCACGGCGGGTGCAGTGCAGGGCAGGAAACAGCCCGACCAGCCCCGTCACCAGCCACAGCACCGCCAGAAACAGCCAGGACTGGGGGCCGAGCTGGAAGCTCAGCGCTAGACCGCTGTCGACCGGCAACAACGCCGCCATGGCGCGTAGGGTGGCACGCGCCACCGCGAAACCGAGCAGGCCACCAAAGGCCGCCAGCACCAAAGACTCCACCAGGAGCTGGGTCACCACCTGGTGGCGCTGAGCCCCGATCGACATGCGGATCGCGATCTCGCCGGCGCGGTGGGTCGCTCGCACCAGAAGAAGATTGGCGATGTTGGCGCAGGCGATCAGCAGTACGAAGCCGGTCACCGCCAGCAGCAGCAGCAACGGCGCCCGCACCTCCTGATGCAGCCGGCTCTGCCCCTGGCGTCCCGGCTCGAGCTCGATTGCCTTGGTCTTGAAGCGCGCTAGGGTTTTGTCGCTCATGCCCCCCTGCAGCGGCACTTCGACCTCGTTGATGATCGCCTGATAATGCACGTTGATCGCGGCAGCGGCTTGTTCGAGATCGTAGCCTTCCGCCAGGCGTGCGAACAGGTAGACCCAGTAGCTGCGGCGATCTTCGAAGCCCTCCCAGCCGGGCATCATCTGCGCCCGCATGCTGAGCGGCACGAAAATCTGAGGCTCCTGTCCGAGCGTCGTGCCCGAGAAGCCGCGCGGCGCGACGCCGATGATGGTCATCGGCTGGCCATTGACAATCAGCGACTCGCCTTCGAGGTCCGAGCGCCCCTGGAACCGCGTCTGCCAATAGGCGTGGGACAGCACCACCAGAGGGTGTGCGCCAGGCGTCAGATCATCTTCGAGCGTGAACAGGCGACCGAGGGCTGGTCGGAGTCCGAGCACCTCGAAGTAGCTGCCGGAGACCAGCATGCCCTGGCTGCTCAGCGTGTCGCCACCGTAGGCCAGGTTGGCGCCGAAAGCGCGATGCCCGGCGATGCCGGAGAACGCCGGGGACGCCCTCTCGAGATCTCGGAACATCGGATAGCTGAAGATCGACTCGACATCGCCCGCCGTGTTCGACGACTGCGAGCCCGACTTGGGCCCCGCGTCCTCGAGATTCACCAGCTGATCCGGTGAGACTACCGGCAGCGGCTTCAGAATCATCTGCTCGAAGAGCGAGAAGATCGCAGCGTTGGCGCCGATACCGAGCGCCAGCGACAGCACCGCGGCGACGGTCACCAGCGGTGTCTTGAACAGTGAGCGGAGCGCGAGTCGTAGATTGATCAAAGAGGGTCTCCTGAAGATTAGGGCAGGCTACCCTCTTTGACGTTCAGACCGAGTCAAAGGTTTACTTGCGACTTGCCCGCCACTCGCGATCCAGCAGACCGTAGTAGACCGTGTCACAAATCTCGCCGCCCACGATCCAGCGCTCTCTCAAGTAGCCCTCACGCTGAAAGCCAAGCCGCTCGAGCGCCTTGATCGAAGCTTGATTGCGCGGGTCGACGTCGCCTTCCAAGCGATGCAGGTCGAGCTCGTCGAACGCGAAATCGAGCAGCATCGGCAAGGCTTCCATCATGTAGCCGCGCTTCCAATACGACCGCCCGAGGGCGAAGCCGATTTCGGCCCGACGATTCCGAGTGTCGATCCCAGCGAGGGTGCACGTCCCGATCACTCGATCGTCGCGCCGCCGGGCGACTCCCCACTGGAAGAGGTCACGCTTCTCGAAGTCACGTCGAATCTCAGCCAGTAGCTTCTCAGCTTCGGCGAGCTCCCGCTGCGCCGGGGAGCTCCAAAACCTGGCGACCTCGGCATCGGAGAAGATTTCGAACAGCGCAGGCACGTCCGAGTCGACGAGCCAGCGCAGCTCGACGCGCTCAGCGGCCAGAGTCGGAAGACGAGAATTCTCAAACATCACTGCAGTATCGCGCGCTTGGGGTTCGCGGTCAAACGGCAACGGGACGCACCAGACCAATCGATTCAAGCCGCCTTGACACTTCTGCTACAAACGTGGCACTCTCTGCCGGACCCGACATGCCACACTTGTAGCAGGAAGTACACGATGCGCCTGAGTGACGCTGAATGGAAAGTGATGAACGTCGTCTGGGAGCACCACCCAGCGGCAGTGCGAGAGGTTCTCGAGCGACTCGGAAGCGAAACGTCTTGGGCCTATTCGACGGTCAAGACGATGCTGGGCCGGCTGGTCGACAAGGGGGCTCTAGCGGTTCACAAGAAAGGCAACACCAGCCTGTTCGAGCCGCTGGTGAGCCGTCACGAAGCACGCCGTTCGGCGCTCAGAACCCTCGCCGAGCGCGCTTTTGGGGGCGCATTTGGCTCACTGGTACAGCATCTGCTGGCGGATGATCGGCTGTCGGCCGAGGAGCGGGCCGAGCTGCGCTCCATGCTGCTCGCAGAGCGCGAGCACCTGGGAACGACGCCCGACGACCCTGAGGACTCTCGGTGAACGAGGCGCTCGAGCACGTGCTGGTCGTACGGGCCAGCGCCGCCTGGTGGAGCTCCATCGCCCCTCTGGCCGCCCAGGCGCTGGTGCTGGTTCCGCTGCTGGCCCTCGTCGACCGCTTACTGCCGCGCCGCACCTGGCCCCAGCTGCGCGCCACCATGTGGCTGTTCGTGATGATCCGGCTGGTGCTGCCGCCAGTCTGGCTGACCCTACCGATCTCGGCTGCTTGGCTCCCAGGGCTGCTGCCGACCTGGCTCCCAACCAAGCCTCTGCAGACTTTCGATCCAGCCGCAAGCGTGCTTGCCGCCGAGCGTCAGCCCGTCCTGTTCTGGTCGGCGCTGACTGTCGCGGTCTGGTTGTTCGGCATCGTGCTCATTGCGGTCGCCGGCAGCCTCTGGCACCACCGGGCGCTCGCCAGCTGGCGCCGAGCGAGCGATTCGGCAGGCCCGCCAGGCTTTGATGCCTTAGCCGCCGCTTGCGGTGCGCGCTTGGGCATCCGTCGACTCCCGGAGATCCGCTTCGGCGCCACAATCGCCTCGCCTTTTGTCGCCGGCGTGTGGCGGCCCACGATTTTTCTGCCGGAGGACCTCCCTCGCGCCCTGACCGCAGAACAGCTCGAGCACGTGCTGCTGCATGAGCTGGCGCACGTGCGTCGGCGCGACACCTGGATCGCTGCGGCGTGCACCGCGATCGCGACGGCCTACTGGTTTCACCCGTGCGTCTGGTGGGCGCACTGGCGGCTGCGGACGCTGCGCGAGCAGTGCTGCGACCAGACAGTGGCGCGAGCGCTCGATGGGGTCGACGCCTACCGCCGAACGCTCCTGCGCTTCGCGGCACAGCGCTTCGGCATAGCGCCAGGAGGACTGGCCTTTCTGCGCCCGGAGAGCCATCTGATCCTGCGCCTGCGTCTGCTCGAGACCTCATTCGGTCGACCTTGGCTGCGCCGCGCCGTCACCCTGCTGATGCTGGCCGCGCTGGTACCCGCGAGTCTACCGGCAGCCCAGGCTGCGGACCGCACGGCTCGAGCGGTGGGTGAAGTGATCGATCGCCCGCCAGGCTGCCTGCCGCTGCGCTACATGGTACTGCGCCGCCTCGCCGAAGAGCAGGCCGCTGCCGCCGACTCCAACGATTCAACCGCCCATGACTGACAGCTCATGACTGACAGCCTGAGACCGTTCACCTAAGACCAACCCCGAGGAATCCTGATGAAGAGAACGTCCGCCGTCGCTTGCAGTCGGCTCGCGCTAGCCGCTGCTCTAACGATCGCCATCACCCTCGCCGCCAACACGGCGATTGCCGAAGCCCCGAAAGCCACCGAAAAGATCGACATGGCCGAGATGATGGCGCGCGCCAAAAAGCTGACTCAGCCGAGCGAGCACCATCAGCTGCTGAAGCGCTTTCTCGGCACCTGGGACACCCAGCTGGAATTCACCATGGCCGGTATGGACGGACCGCCCGAAAAAGGCACCGCTACCTTCAGCTGGCTGATGGAGGGGCGATGGCTCGAGATGAAATCCTCCGGCACGTTCCTCGGCTCGCCGAACCAGAGCTACATGATCTTCGGCTACGACAACTTCAAGCAGAGCTACGTCACGGTCAGCGTCGGTAACGTCGACACCGCCATGCTGACCTCAGAGGGCGATCTCGATCCCCGCGGCGACGTCCTGATCACCTACGGCACCCTCGACGAGTATCTGACCGGCGAGCACGACAAGATGGTCAAGTACGTCTGGCGTTTTCACGGGGACGACAAGATCGTGCTCGAGGTGCACGATCTGCCGATCGGTGAGCACAACGCCCAGGTCATGGAATTGACCTTCAACCGTAAGCGTGGCTAGAAAGCGAAGGAGGCAGCCTATGGCAACCGTGACTCTCAACCAGCAGATCAACGCTCCGATCGACGCCGTCTTCGCCCGCGCCACCGACTTCGCCAATGCCGCCAGCGTGATCGGCGGCATCCAGAAGGTCGACATGCTGACCCAGGGCGAAGTCGGCCCAGGCACCCGCTTTCGCGAGACGCGCGTCATGTTCGGGCGTGAGGCCACCGAAGAGATGACCGTCGAACGCTTCGAGCCCCCAAACCTCTACACCCTTTCCGCCGCCAGCCACGGCAGCGAATACCTGACTTCGTTCCAGCTCACCGAGCGCGACGGCAGCACCCATGTGGAGATGACGTTTCAGGCCACGCCCAAGAGCCTGTTCGCCAAGCTGATGAACGGCCTGCTCGGCAAGATGATGGTCAAAACTATCGTCACGGAATGTTCCAAGGACCTCGACGATCTGCGCACCGCAGTCGAACGGGACCACTAGGTTTTCTCACCACATCAGCAGAAACTCGAGCTTGAGACAGTGCACCGCTCAGAGGGCGGCACGGTAGCGTTCGAAAAGATGCAGGGAGAGGCCCCAGCACACCAGGCAGAAGGCGAGCAAGAGTCCCAGCTCGTCGGAGACTTCACCCATCGGGCGCCCCTCGAAGCCGTGGCGGGCGACGGTGACCGCCCAGTTGAGAGGATTGCACGCCGCGAGCCGCTGGATCCAAAGCGGCATCAGGTCGGGGGTCATGAAGAGGCTAGAAGTGAAGTAGATCGGCAGCAGGCAGAAATTGAGGACTGCTGTCAGGGTTTGGGCACGGCGCAGGACCATGGCCAGCGCGGTCGAGGCGGCAGCACAGCCCGCGCTCAGGATCACCGCGGCGCCGATCAGCAGCAGGACGCCGGTGAATGTCTTCGGCGGCCCGGCGCCGATCAGGGCAGCCGCGACGAGGACGGCGAGGCATTGGGAGACGACTAGGGCCGCAGCGTGTAGGACGCGCCCGCCGAGCAATGCGGAGCGGCTGACCGGGGTGGTGAGAAAGCGATCCATGGCGCCGCTCTGGATCAGCT
>JBCCEE010000520.1:0-5973 GCA_039030415.1 Acidobacteriota bacterium | reverse complement strand
CGAGGTTCTGGGGCGGAGCCTCGGGGTAGAGGTAGGGCAGCACGCGCAGGCGCAGGGTGGCGTCGCTCGGAGGGGCATCGGCGGGCAAGTCGACCGGCAGGCCGAGCTCCGCCTGGGACCCCACGGCCCACTGGAAGCTCGCCGTGTCGTTGCGCTCCGGGTAGGACCAACCCTGACCCTTGAGCAGGCGCTCATCCTCCACGAACTCGAAGCGCTGGCCCATCTCGGCGAAGCGCTGCGTAAAGACCGCGCCCTTGCCGGCGGCGAAGCGCGTCTCGAAGAGGGTTTTGAAATCGGGGAAGAAGAACAGGTCGAGCTCTTCCTCGGGCTTCTTGAGCACCGAGACGAAGCGGTGCATCCAGGCTCGCACTTCGTTGGTGCGGCGGAATCCCGCGGTCAGCAGCCAGCCTCGCTGCCGTTCGGTCACCGCCTGCTCGCCGAGCTCGGCGGACTCCCAGATAGTGACGAATTCGACGCTGCGGTCGAGCTCCTGCAGGTAGTGATCGAGGCAGAGCTGCGGCCAGCCGTTGGGGATCAGCACCGGCTCGTCGTCCAGCGCGATGGCGTCGAAGAATTGGGCGACGCCGCGCCAGTCGAGCTTACGGAAGGGATCTTGGCGCGCTGCTTCCAGGTTGGGGGCCACTAGCAGCAGGGCAACGGCAAGGGACGTCACCCAGGCCGCTACTTGTCGCCGGGACGCTCGCTTGGCGAGCCGCTGGCCGATCCGCTCGGCCAGCGCCACCAGACCCATCGCGGTCAGCAGCAGGAAGGGCAGCAGTCCGGCGCTGGTGTAGCGGATGCCATACCAGCGGCTGACCGATACTAGGGCTGCGAGCGAGAGCACCGTCGGCAGCAGGAACATGCCGACGGTGAGTACAGTACCGAGCGAGCGGCGTCGGAGTCCAGCGAGTAACCCGGCGATCGCCAGCGCCAGCAGCAGCCACGAGCGCGGCTCGAGCGAGCGGGTGGGGTGACCGGACGTCGTCATGCTGGCGAGCAGGAGGCTGAGGCTGCGCTGAGAGACCGGCGACTGATAGAGCGGAGATTTCTCGACTTTGGCCTGGGCCGGCGCCTTCTCGCGCAGCGGCGAGTTGACGTCGGAGCGCGTCATGTACAGGCCGAAGGCCAGGGCGAGAGCGACGCAGGCCGCGGCTGGCGCCTGCAGGGCCGCGAGTCGATCCCGACTCGGCGCGCTGCGCCGCCGCCGCAGGTCCCCCAGCGCGGCGCCGGTCGACAGCACCGCGAACGACATCAGGACGGGCAGGCATTGAATGCCGACGTAGGCGCTCAGCAGGCAGCCGCTCACCGCCAGCGCGGTTCCGGTGCGCGAACCTCGCTGCAGCAGGGCGTAGAGCAGCCACAGCGTGAGGGTCATGAGCAGGTAGTAGGGACGACCCTCGCGTGAAAAATAGACGTGCAGCGGCGAGACGGCGAGCAGCAGGGTCGCGACGACGGCGAGGTGGGGACCGCCGATCCGTCGCGCGGTCACGGCCATCAGCGGCAGCGTCAAGATGCCGACGATCGCCGGGAACAGCCGTACGCCGAGCTCGCCCGGCGCCAGCTTCTGGCCCCAGATCTGCAGTCGATAGTAGAGCGGACCGTTCTCGGTCACCCCCGCGACCTCGCTCACCCCGAGCGCGTGCTGATACCAAGGTTCGTCCGCCAGGCTGCGGGTGACCTGGAGGTGGATGATCTCGTCGAGCCACAGGGACGGCCCCGTGAGGTCCACCAGTCGGAGGTAGGCGCCGAGCGCGAAGATCAGCGCCAGAACGGTCAGATGAGTCCTGCGCTCCACTCCCGGACGATACCGGTTGTGGGGATCGGCGTCGAGTCGTTCCTCAGAGTCGCTTCGGGTTGCCGGTGCGGGTTGTCCCCCGATGCGACTGGTGGCAAAATCGCCGCTCCATGAGAAATCTCAGTACCGTCGCCATTCTTCTGGCGCTGATGTTCCCCGGCACCGCCCTCGCCCACGCCACCGGCGAGGACTACCTGTTCCTCACTTTCCGAGACGACTCGATCGAGGGCCACTTCGAGATTCACTTCGAAGACCTGGAATCGAAGCTCGGCATCACCCTCGACTCAGAGCTCGAGCAGGCGCGGGCTGGCGTCATCGCGGCCGCCCCGCAGGTGCACGCCTACATCGAAGAGAACGCCACGATCGCCCCGCCCGGCGGTGAGCCGTACGCATTCGAGTTCACCCGCCAAGACGTTCTGGAGCTGCCGCAAGGCAACTTCGCGCAGTTTTACTTTCGCCAGGCCACCGGGCCGCTGCCGGACACTCTGGATATCCGGCACGAGATGTTCTACGACGGCGACCGTCTGCATCGCGGCCTGGTGCTGGTCGAGTACAACGCCAAAACGAACACCACCTATCCCGGTGAATACACCGCCATGGTCTTCAGCCCGACGAATACCGAGCAGACCCTGGATCTCACCGACATCCCGTCGCTGATGGGGCCGCGGGACATGATCCCGCAGGGCGTGCTGCACATCTGGATCGGCATCGACCACATCCTCTTCCTGCTGGCGCTCATGCTGCCCACCGTGCTGATGCGTCGCGACGACGGCTGGCAGCCGGTCGAGAGCTTCTCGCGGGCGATGTGGAATCTGCTCAAGATCGTGACGGTGTTCACCGTCGCGCATTCGCTGACCCTGCTGCTGGCCGCGCTCGACTTCATCCGGCTGCCGTCGCGTCTCGTCGAGTCGGTGATCGCGCTGTCGATTATCCTGGTGGCGCTCAACAATATTTTTGGCAAAGTGCGCGAGAGCTCGCTGTTCATCGTCTTCGGGCTCGGCCTGTTCCACGGCCTCGGCTTCGCCTCGGTGATGGGGCATCTGCCGTTCCGCATGGTGGACCTGATGCGCGTCGTCATCGGCTTCAACGTCGGCGTCGAGCTCGGGCAGGTGGCGATCGTCGCGGTGCTGTTCCCGATCCTGTTCCTGCTGCGCAAGACTTCGTTCTATCAGCCGGTCGTGCTGCGCGGCGTGTCCGCCATTCTGATGGTGATCGCCGGCTGGTGGTTCATCCAACGCGCCTTTGGGCTCGAATGAGAGATTGAGATGACTACCCTGACCCAGGAAGCCCCTGCCGAAGCCGTCGACACCGCCGCGATCGAAACGCTGATCGTCGACTTTATCCGCGAGGATCTGAGCGCTGAAGAAGGCGAAGAGATCGACCTCGACGACAACCTGCTGACCAGCGGCCTCGTCGACTCCGTCGGCATCGTGCGCTTGATCGCTCACCTCAAAGCGCAGCTCGACGTCGACGTCCCGCCCAAAGACCTGGTGCCGACCAACTTCCGCACCATCCGCATCATGGCCGCCTATATGGGCGGCCTGGTTACCGGCTAGCTGAATTCCTGCTTCAGCGCCTTGCGGTCGATCTTGCCGCTGCCGGTGCGCGGTAGGGACGTCCGGACTTCGATGCGCGACGGTACGGCGTAGGGGGAGAGGCGCTTGGCGGCGCCGCGGCGCAGCTCTGCGGCGTCGAGGGTGGCGCCTTCGCGCGGCAGGACGGCGGCGCAGAGGGTGGCTTGGCCGTCGTCCCCGCGGACGGCGACGGCGCCGGCTTCGGCGACGTCAGGCAGGGCGTTGAGGACGGCTTCGACCTCGTCGAGCTCGACGCGGTAGCCGCGGACTTTGACCAGGCGGTCTTTGCGACCCAGAAACAGGAGGTTGCCGTCGCCGGGATCGCGCACCAGGTCGCCGGTGCGGTAGAAGACCTTGTCGAAGTCTTCGAACAGGTCCTGGCGGTAGAAGGCCCGCTGGTTGAGGTCGGGTCGCGCCCAATAGCCGCGCATCATGGTCGGGGCGCGGATCAGCAGCTCACCGACTTCGCCAGGGGCGACCTCCTGATCGTCGGCGCTGACGATCAGGCCTTCGGCACCTGGCCACACCGGCCCGATCGGGATCGGCTGTTCGACGTCGAGCGGGCCGCTGGGCAGGTGATAGGCGGTGCACTGGTTGACTTCCGCCGGGCCGTAGGAGTTCGAGAAGCGGGCGTGTGGCCACAGCTCGGCGAGGCGGGCCAGGTGTTTGGGGGCGAAGGGTTCACCGCCGAACAGCACCCAGCGCAGGCTGCTCAGGTCGCGCCCCTCGATTTCGCCTTGTTCGAGCAGCTGGATCAGCGCCAGTGGCACCGAGTACCAGAAAGTCAGCCGCTCGCTCTCGATCAGCTCGGCCAGGCTGAGCGGGAACATGGTGGCTTCTTCGGGAATGATGACGGTGGTGGCGCCGACCCACGGTCCGGTGAGGTACTCGAAGGTCGACATGTCGAAGTGCAGCGGCGAATGGTTGCCGAGGCGATCCTCTGGCCGCACGCCGTACTCGCGCGCCGACAGCCGGGCGTAGGCCAGGCCGCTGCCGTGGGTGTGCATGAGGCCCTTGGGAGCGCCGGTCGAGCCCGAGGTGTACATGATGTAGGCCAGGTCGTGCTCCACCAGGGCGACGCCGGGATCCTGCGGCGGGGCCGCGTCGACCTCGCTCCAGGGCAGGAATGCTGGCGTATCGGAGGCCTTCTCGGTGGCGGGCGGCTGGGCGCCGACCACGCAGCGCAAGCCGGGCGCGTCGGCCGCGAGTCGGACCGCTTTGCGGGCGTGAGATCCCTGGGTGATCAGATGGCGGATGCCGCAGTCTTCAAGAATGAACTTGACCCGCGCGGCCGGAGCGGTGGGGTCGATCGGCACGTAGGCCGCACCCGCCGCCAGGACGCCGTAGAGCGCCACCGGCAGCTCGAGGCTCTTGTTCATGTAGATGCCGACGCGGTCGTGCGGCTTCACGCCGTGGGCGATGAGCAGATTCGCCAGGCGAGTGCTGCGCTCGGCGAGCTCAGCGTAGGTCAGGCCGCGACCTTCGAAGCGGAAGGCGTCGCGGTCGGGATCGCGCTGCGCGGCTTCGAAGACAGAATGGTGGAGCAGGAATCCCATGCTGCTAGCTCAACTCTGTCCAAGCACGACCGATTGTCGGTCGTGTTGGGTGGGCTGCGCCGGGCTCCGTAACTCGCAGGATCTCATTCGAGTCGCCAAGACCCGGGTGCTCCAGTGCATCGAGAGTTTCCAAGACCCTACACGCTCAAACATACTCGCCCTTGCTCGCACCACCAACACGACCTCGAGTCACAGTGTCTGGCTGCCCGGGATTGAGATCAGGCTCAAAGCCCGAGCAGGCTGGAGATCAAATTACGCTGGATGTCGGACGTGCCGGCATAGATGACGCCGCCGATCGAGTCGCGCAGCTGACGCTCGACGCCGTGCTCTTCGAGGTAGCCGCGGGCACCGTGCAGGCGCACCGCGTCGGTGGCGCAGGCCAGCAGGGATTCCGCGATGTGGAGGTTGGCCATCGCGCACTCCATGGCTGCGTCCTCCCCAGCGTCTTTCATCGCCGCGACCCGGTACATCATCAGGCGCGAGGTTTCGAGCCGCAGCCGCATGTCGGCGATGCGGTTCGACACCGACTGGAAGCTGCCGATCGACCGGCCGAACTGCTTGCGCTCTTTGGCATAGCGCAAGCAGCGCTCGAACAGGAACTGCATCGCCCCGAGGTGGCCGGCGTGGATGAAGGCCCGCTCCCAGGAGATGGTCTGGGTGAACAGGCTCATGCCGATGCCCTCGCCACCGAGCAGGTTCTCTTCCGGCACCAGGCAGTCTTCGAAGATCAGGTCTCCCATCAGGTTGGTGCGGGTGCCGGTCTTGGCTCGCGGCTCGCTCTGGCGGAACCCGGGCGTGCCGCGCTCGACGAGGAAGGCCGAGACGCCCCACTTGCCGGCTTCGGGATCGGTATTGGCGAGCACCAGCGCCATGTCGGCGAGCGGTGCCATGCCGATGTAGATCTTGCGGCCGTTGAGCAGGTAGCCGCCGTCGGTGAGGGTGGCGGTGGTCTGAAGGCTGAGGGCGTCGGAGCCTGAAGCTTCTTCACTCACGCCGTGGCAGCCGATCCACTCGCCTGAGCACAGCCGGGGCAGGAAGCGCTGCTTCT
>JBCCEE010000519.1:0-5991 GCA_039030415.1 Acidobacteriota bacterium | reverse complement strand
CTGGTGGAGATGCGCATTCACGGCATCACCCCGGAATTCATCGAGCGGCTGGTCGCGCTCGGCTACGATGAGCTGCCGGCCCAGCGACTCGTCGAGATGCGCATTCACGGCGTGAGCCCGGATTTCATCGAGCAGCTGCAGGCTCTGGGCTACGACGACCTGTCGGCTACCCGCCTGGTAGAGATGCGCATTCACGGCGTCGACCCTGACAGCGTCCGAGGCTTCAATGAGATGATGGGCCATCGCCTCCCGGTGGCGCGCCTGGTGGAGATGAGTATCCACGGCGTCTCACTCGAGCTCGTTCGCGAGCTCGAAGCCCTGGGCTACGACACGCTCGACCCCAGGCGCCTCGTGGAGATGCGCATCCATGGCGTGAGCCCGCGCTTTATCCGCGCCATGGCCGAGCTCGGCTACTCCGGAGTGCCGGTCCGCCGCCTGATCGAGATGCGCATCCATGGCGTTGGGCCAGGACTCGTGCGCGAGCTGGCGGAGCGCGGCGTCACGGACGTGCCGGTCGAAACCCTCATCGACATGCGCATCCACGGTATCGAGCACGGCCTGCAGAAGTACCATCGCGACAGCCGACGCTGAGCTGCGACCTCCGAGCTCTACGGGCCCGAATCGACCGTCGGGCCCTGTCCGCCGATGCCGAGACGATTCCACACCTCGGTCAGACCCGCGCGTGACCGGGCGATCTCAGGCTGCGCCGAGATTCGCTCGGCCTCGCTCAGCGCCATGCGGAAGTGGCCGGTGGCGCGCTCGAGCACGCCGCGCGCCAGGGCGAGACGCCCCTGGATCAGCTCGAGTCGCGCCGTGATCTTCGGATCTCCGATCTCATGTGCCAGACGCAGGCCAAGGCGAGCTTCCTTGTCGGCGTCGTCGACGGCCGACCGCCGCAAGTAGAGACGAGCGAGCGCATGGTGGGTATAGGCCAGGCCCCAGCGGTCGCCGATAGCTGCCTTCTCATCAAGCGCACGCTCCAGGTATTCGAGGGCGGCAACCGTATCGCCCTGCTCGAGAAACACCTCTCCCAAGTTGAACAAGGCGATCGATCGCTCCCAGCGATCGCCGAGCTCTTCGCACAGCGCCAGCCCCTCACGGTAGGCTTCTGCCGCGGCCGAGAGACGCCCCTCTCCCATCGTCAGATTACCCTCGGTGCGCAGCAGCGCAGTCGCGACCCGCCGCAGATCCCAACCGTCTGCTTCGGCGTCGTTCAGCGCGCTGCGACCTGCCTCGAGGCTGCGGGTGGCGCGATCGTAGTCTCCACACATGCAGGCTTCGAGACCCGCCAACGCATACAGCTCAGCGGCCAACCCCGGGCTCTCGCTGGCGATCAGATCGAGCCCGGTGCGGCAGCGCTGGCGCGTCTCGTCGTAGCGCCCGAGCTTCAGCGCCAGCTGCCCGAGCTTCAGCAGGTAGCGCGCTTCGACGTCGGCCGGCAGCTCTCCTTCCGCCGAGCGCCGCTTGGTGCGGGCCTGACGATAGGCCTCCTCCGCCTCGAGGTACTCTCCCCGCACCATCAGCAGGTCGCCGAGGCGATCGGCAAACGAGATGGGGCCGCTCTCGGTGCTACCGGTGCCCAGGCTGCGCCGCGGCACTCGCCCAGAATCTCGCGCTTCGCGCCGCTCGGATCGTCGGATCCTCATCAGCTCCCGCAGCATCTGGCGAGCGCTGACAGGCCGATCGGAACGCTCCTTTTCCATGCAGCTCATCACCAGCTTGTCGAGCGCTTCGCTAACCTGCAGCCCACGCTGTCTGAGAGTCGCGGGCCGCTTCATTAGGATCCGTTCGAAGATCGAGCGCTTGCTATTCCCTTTGAGCGGGTGCTGCCCCAGCAGGGTCTCGTAGAGCAGCACGCCAAGGGAATAGATATCGCTGCGCGCATCGATCTCCTCGCCCAACAGCTGCTCCGGGCTCACGTAGAGTACGGTACCGTAGATCGTCGACTTGTCCTCTGACGGCGCCGCATGACTGTCGGTCGCCAGGCCGAAGTCCAACACTTTGACCTGGGGTGCTCGCTGATCGCGCCACTCGACCATGACATTCTCGGGCTTGATATCACGATGGATTACGCACTCGGTATGGCTGTGGTCGAGAGCATCCGCGATCTGAATAGCGACCTCGACCACCTTCTCGGGCACAAGTGATTGCTCTTCGATCATCACCCGCAGAGTTTGACCCGCGATGACCGGCATGACGATGAACAAATTGCCGTCATGGTCTCCGAAATCATAAATTGGAGCAATCGAAGGGTGAGCCAATTTGGCGGTCGTTCGAGCCTCGTAACGAAACCTTTCTTTTGCCGAGATCGTCATAGCGTCCGGCAGCATGATCTTGATCGCAACCTTGCGTTCCAGCAAGATGTCTTGCGCTAGATAGACGACGCCTCGACCGCCCTTGCCGATCTCCTCCCGGATCTCGTAGCGGTCCAAAATGCTCTGACCTTTCATCCTCCGCTCCCTATCGATGCAACCGCATGGCACGGGCCTCAGGATAGCCTCAGGTATGCGGTTCTTTTCTTGTGGTGTCTTGCAGCTCGAAGTGAAAGAGATCGCTTCTGGCGTAGTGCCCCGTCACGTCCAGGGTCATCGACTCTCGAGAGATCGCCTCGAGATCGAGATCGGCCAAGATGATGTCCTCGCGGTCGAACACGGGTTCTGTGACATAGCGACCGTCGGGCCCGATGATCGCGCTCCCACCCCGCAGTACGAGTCCGTCCGGAGCCGGCTGCGTGGCCCGCTCGAGCCCTGGCGGCAGCTCGTCTTGATGCATCAGCTGTCCGGCGGCGAGCACGAAACAGCGCCCCTCGAACGCGTAGTGTCGACTGGCGACCTGGTGCATGTCATGCACGGTCGGCCACACGGCGACGTGAATCCGCTCGGCCTCTTCGTGCATCGCCTGGCGTGCAAGTGGCATGAAGTGCTCCCAACAGATCAAGCCACCGAGACGGCCGGCCGCGGTATCGCTCGCGCGCAGGCCGTGTGCGTCTCCCGGCCCCCAGATCAGGCGCTCGGTGTAGGTCGGAACCAGCTTGCGATGGTGGTTGAGGAGGGTGCCATCGGCATCGATCGTCAGCAGGCTGTTGTAGAGGGTCCCGTGTCCGGGACCACGCTCGACGCGCTCGCTGACCCCGATCATCAACACCACCCCGAGGTCCGCCGCGAGGCGACTCAACGCGCGCGTTTCCTCGCCCGGAACCGTCACGCTGGCGCGGCGACATGCGGCGAAAGCTGCCTTGGTCGGGGGATGATCCCACAAAGCGACATCGGCACAGTGATCCAGCCACGCGGGATAGCCTCCGAGCCAGGTCTCACCCAGGACGACCAGCTCAGCTCCCTGGGCGGCAGCACGACTGATCAATTCAATCGTTTGGGCAAACTGAGCCCGGGGATCCGCCCGATACCTAGCCTGAACGATCGCGACCCTGACCGTTTGCGTTACTGAGGAATCTGGCGTTTTCGACATACACTGCTCCCCTAGCAAACGGCGGTTTGCATTGCGTTCTAGTAGGTGGCGACAATACCCCCGGTTTTTGCCGCCAAGGCTTGGCTGCCGTAGCCAGGCTCACCAAAAACCTTTATGCAAGGTTTCCCTGGGTTGGCCGCGGGGCAATTGACACAAATCTCATGTCAATAATCCCATGCCAATGAGGCCCCGAGAGCTTCGCTGTAACTTGGCTGGCCCGAGCGCTGCTTCCGACCCATTCCTACGATGATCTCAAAATCGCGGATTCATGGAGCACGCGGTTCTCGCGGACTCGAGCCCGCTCGGCCCTCGGGCTACTCGGCTCGCAAGGCTTCGGCGGGATCGACGCGCAGCGCACGACGGGCTGGAATCCAGCAGGCGAGACAGCCCGTCCCCGCGAGCATCAGGGCGATGGCTGCCAGCTCCCACAGACCGCCGTGCGGCAGCCCACTCTCGAGCGAGCGGATAGCCCGGAACACCAGCGCCCCCAATAGGGCGCCGAATGCCGCGCCGAGCGCCGAATGCCGCACCGCACGCCGCATCACCAGGTCCAGAATCTGCTGTGAGGAAGCGCCGAGAGCCGCTCGGATTCCGATCTCGCGGGTGCGCCGGGCAACCGCCAGCGAGGTCAAGGCGAACATCCCGACGAGGGACAGCAAGAGGGCCGTGCCTCCCAGCATCATCAGCCCGGCCGATAGCGCCGAGAGGTTGAACGCCGCTTGGCGAGTGATGTCGGCCAAGGGCTGAATGCGCCGCAAAGTGATGGCGGGATCGACCGTCGATACCGCCTGCTGCAGTGCCTCGGCATGGTGCATGGGAAGGCCCTCGACGCGTACCGCCAAATCGACGAAGCGGCGCGATCCCATCGGCACGTAGAATCCTGCGGCCAGCTCGGGATTGGCAACGCTGAGCCCGAGGTCCGGCACCACTCCGACGATCTCGCGCCACGGCGAGGCGTCGGCATCACCGTCGCTGAGCAGACGCAGACGCCGGCCGATCGGATTGCGGCCAGCGAAGTGACGGTCGACAAAGGGTTGATTGACGACCACCACCGGCGGCGCACCTTCCGCCGCATCCCCAGCGTTCAGGGATCGCCCGGTCGTCGGTGCGACGCCGAGCGCCTCGAAGTATCCCGGCAGCACCGAGACCACCGGTGCCTCGAGCGCCCGGGAAGGTTCGTCCGGAAGGAGCGGCTCGATCTGCGACGGCCAGGGATGCGTGCTGTCCCCGGGCAGCGACGACGTCCCTCCCACCGCCACCACTCCCGGCAGGGCTCGCATCGCCTCGAACACCTGGCTCCGCGTCTCCGCTATGGAGGCGGCGCGCCAGGCATCGACATCTAGGTCGAGTCCGGCAGGTGGCTTTGGCTGCACCAGGCGCATATGGGCGGTGAGGATCTCCTCCGCCGGCAGCTCGAACCCGGGTTGCAGCGTGTCGAGCGCGCCGCGAGCGATCACCAGGGCCGCGCCAACCAGCGCCACCGCCAGCGCCATCTCAGCCACCGTCAGACCCGAGCCGAGTCTTCCGAGCTCGCGGGTCGAGCCGTGGCGACCCATGCGGCGCGCGACGGAGGAACGCGTGGCGACCAAGGCCGGCGCCAGGCCGGCCGCCAGAGTCGCCAGCAGCATCACCCCGGCGCTGGCTAGAAGCGTCCGCGGGCTAGCGGAGAACTGAATCCAGAATGGCGCCTCGTCCATCATCTGGCGGACGCCGCCCAAGGCGGCATGAGCGGCGGCGAACGCCAGACCCGAAGCGAGCACGACGAGCAGCGCGACTTCGGTGAACAGCTGCCCCACCAGACGCTCACGAGGTGCCCCCAAGGCGGTGCGCACGGCCAGCTCGGGCCCGCGGCTCGCGCTGCGGACCAGCATCAAGTGGCCGACATTGGCAGCGATCACCAGCAGAACGAGAACCAGCACGACCACGAACGAGGTGGCCAAGGCCCACAGACCTTCGCGGCCGGCCTCGGTGTAGGGCACGACCCCAAGGCGCAGCTCCTGAGCGCCCGCCGTCGCGCGCTCGAACTGGTGGGAGAGCGACGAGACTTCCTGCTGCGCGGCTTGCCAGGTGCTTTGCGAGCTGCGGATGCCGAAGATCTCGACGCCACGGGCCATCGCCTCGGCGGTACCGCCAAGGGTCTGATCTTCGAGCGGCACCCAAACCCGCGGCGAATTTGGGAACTCGAAGGTATCGGGCAGGACGCCAACGATCGTACGCTCCGTGCCGGCGACGTTGAGCGTCGAGCCGATCACGGCCGTCCGACGGCCGAAACGCGACCGCCACAGGCTCTCACGAATCAGCACCACCGGCAGCGCGCCCGGTGCGCTGTCCGCCGCGGTCAGTACCCGGCCGAGCAGCGGCTGAGCCGGTAGATGGCGAAACGCCCCGCCGCTGATCACCACACCGGTGACGCGCTCCATCTCGCCACCGCCGTAGAAGAGGTTGAGCTGCTCGTGGTCCTTGCCGCCGACAAACTCCAGGGTTTCGGCCTGTTCCGACAGCAAGCGAAAGCGCGCTGGCTCCGCG
>JBCCEE010000518.1:0-6009 GCA_039030415.1 Acidobacteriota bacterium | reverse complement strand
GTCTGAGCGTGCAGGGCAGGTGCCTGCGCGTAAACCTCGGTGGGTTAGTGCTTTACGCAGCCGCATAGCGATCCTGCGAGTTCCGCAGCCCGGCGCAGCCCGTCAAACACGGCCATCTATCGATCGCTTGTTGGATGCGATCGAGCTGGCCAGGCTTCGGCCGACGGGCTGGGCCAGGTCCTACTGCCAGGCCGAGGTGTCGCCGCCCTCAAAGCCGTCCGCGAAGAGATCGGTCTCGACCAGGTTGTCGAGCAGGCCGTAGCCCTGGAACGGCGAATCGGGACGCAGACGGTAGTCGTCGGGCGGCGTTGAGAGAGGCTGCCAGGTGTCGGGACGATCCGGCGGTATCCGGCCGGAGTGCTGCTCGAGGCAACGGTAGAGCACGGAGTCGTAGGAAACGTAGTCACCGACTTCGTAGAGCACGGGCTCGCCATGGGAGTCGACGTCGGTCCAGATCTCCAGCAGCAGGTAGTCGAAGTCGGCCGGGAACCCGGAGTCAACGAAGACGACCGGCGGAATGGTGGCGGGCTGGTTGCCGCTGGCGACGACGTTGCCGCCCGAGGCAGCGAAGAACGACTGCGGACCATCCCACAGATTGTTGGTCAGCTCGATCGGGTTGATCGAGTTGAAGATGCGAAATACCTGGTTGAAGTCGGTGGCGCCGGGATTGAGCTCGTCGTAGTGGAAGTTGATCTCGCGGAAGCTGTTGTCGGTGATGCGGTAGGTGGTGACGCCGTCGCCGCTCTGATGGATGTAGGCGCCGTAGTTGCGGCTGTGCGAGAAGTAGTTGTGATGGATGTGGGAGACGTCGGTCGGCAGGTGCACGTCTCCCGCCCAATCCTTGCCGAAAAAGATCATGAACTTGTCGGCACCACCGATCACGAGGTTGTGGTCGAATTCGACGCTGCCTTCGCGGTGGTCGTACTGTATGCCGTTGTCCTGGAAGTTCTGGAACGGATTCTTCCAGTCCAGAGCGCCGAACACGAACACGTTGTGGTGGATCCGGCTGCCGTCGGCCAGGTGGCCGAACTGCCCAATTTCGGTGCCGGTGCGGATCACGCGGTTGTTGTAGACCTCGAGCTGAGGCAGCTTGTGCTGGGGCGCCGCCTGGGTGGATCCCAGGTACATGCCTTCACTGCCGACGTCGTGAATGTAATTGTCGTGAATTCGCACGCGCGACATGTGGTCGTCGCCGTTGTCGTTGGACTTGAAGTTGAAGCCCGCGAAGCCGACCCGGGTCACCTCGAGAAACTCGATCTCGAAGTCGGTGGCGCCACCGCCGATCCCGAGGCCCGAGTTGTCGTCCTGCAGCTCGTCATTGATCAGGATGCCGTAGCGCCCCTGGCTGTGACGATAGCCCGCGGCGTGGCCCGGGAAGTCGACGTGGCCGGTCTGAGCCGCGGCGTCATAGCGCCCGGTCAGGATCCAGTTGGAGCCACCGTTGATCGAGAAGTTGTAGTAGAAGTCGAGCCCGCCGACGCGCACCTGCCCGCCCTGGTTGGTGATCACCAGCGGATGATCCGGCGAGCGCTGCGGCAGGTTGCCGAGGTTGATGAAGCGGTAGTGCGCCGCCGGAATGTAGAGCCGATCGAGGGCCTGCCAGTCGACCCCAGGATACGACGCCTGGAGGTCCGGGAGGTACATACCGCCATTGCCTCCTGGCCCGGGCAGCGTCAGCGTCGTCAGCTCACCGGCCAACGCGCCGCTGCTGAGCCCCAGGCCGAGGACCAGGGTATACACGATCCAGCGCCGCTGCCCGGCGCCGAGCTGCTGTCTCGCGCCGAGCTGCAGGTCGCGGAGATTCCATCGCGAAGGCACGTTCATCGAATTCTCCAATCGCAGATCGAGAGGGTCGCAAGTAGGTCACCCGAGGCCATCCCAAGGACCTACGGTAGCAAGGGAGGCACCGCAGACATGGCCAGCGAGTCGAAGTCGACTTATTTCGAAATCCAAATATACAACAAGCTCCGACTCGGGGAAGGCCCCCGCGTCGTTCTGCCCCTCGAGCTCGAGGCCGCGTCAAACGGCCGATTGGCTCAGGTCGTTACGCGGTGGCCGGCCAAACTTGCGCGAGTACTCCCGGCTGAACTGAGCCGGGCTCTCGTAGCCGACCTCGAACGCCGCCTCGGCCACCGAGTGCGTGCCGTCTCTCAGCATGCGGCGACCTTCGAGCAACCGCAGCTCTTTGCGATATTGGATCGGCGTCGTGGCGGTGACGCTCTTGAAATGCTCGTAGAACGACGACTCGCTCATGCCGGCGACGCGGGCGAGCTGGGCGACGGCCAGGGGTTTGGCGTAGCTCCGACGGATCTGTGCGATAGCGCGAGTGATACGGCTGGCGTGGCTGCGGTGCTGGAGCAGCTCGAGCAGCATGCCGCCTTGGCGACCGAGCAGCAGGCGGAAATGCACCTCACGGCGGATCATCGGCGCCATCACCTTCGCTTCGAGCGGCCGAGTGACCAGCGCAAAGAGGCGCTTCATCGCGTCCAACAGATCCGCGTCACTTCGCCCCGCCGCCAGCGCTCGGGCGCGCTCAGGCTCGATCGCGGCGTCCCCCACCTCCTCGTCGAGGTTGCGCACCATGGACAGATCGAGCTCCAGCACCAGTGCCAGATAGGGGGCCCGCTCGCTCGCCTCGGTCACCCGCGCGACCACCGGGATGTGATGACTCACCACAATGGCGTCGCCGGCGCACAGCCTCAGGTTGTGCTCGCCGAAGCTGGTCTCTTTGCTGCCCTGGAGGATCAGGCAAAGCGACGGGCTGTAGAGCATCGACTCGAACACCGTCGGCTCGGTGCAGCGCAACACGGTGAGCCCTTCGAGATCCGTGGCATGGGGCGTACCGCCGCCACCTCGGCTCTCGGCATAGGTATCGATCTGGCGTATCCAGTCGTGATCCAGCACTGGCACCTCCGTTGCGCTCGCGTCCCGGGCCCGGCCCGACTTCTCGAGGCTGATCTTGCCTCTCGATCGGTTCCTGGGCAAGCCGTCTCTACGACCTTTCGGAGGATCCGTCAAACCTTCCGGAGGATGCGACAAACGGGTTCGGAGCCCGCCCTCTTAAGCTGTAGGGGTGACGATACGCCACCTGATCCACCGCAAAGAAATTAGGGGAACAACCATGACCGAACGCATCGCTCTCATCACCGGCGGCAGCCGTGGCCTCGGCCGCAGCGCCGCTTTGAAACTCGCCGACCACGGCGTCGGCGTCGTGCTGACCTACCTGAGCCGCTCCGCCGAAGCCGAGGACGTCGTCGCCCAAATCGAACAGCGGGGAGGCCGTGCCGCGGCTCTGCAGCTCGACACCGGCGATACCACGGGCTTCGAGGATTTCACCCAGCGTTTCACCGCCACCCTGGAGCGGATGTGGCAGCGCCCGACCTTCGACTACCTGGTGAACAATGCCGGACTCGGCATCCACGCCTCATTCGTGGACACCACCGAAGACGCGTTCGACACGCTGATGAACGTCCATCTCAAGGGGGTGTTCTTCCTCACTCAGCGCCTGCTGCCGCACCTCGCCGACGGCGGTCGCATCCTCAACGTCTCCACCGGCCTGGCGCGGTTTTCCTTTCCGGGCTACGCCGCCTACGCCAGCATGAAAGGCGCCGTCGAGGTACTGACGCGCTACCTGGCGCAAGAGCTCGGACCGCGCGGCATCGCCGTCAACGCCATCGCGCCGGGCGCTATCGAGACCGACTTCGGCGGCGGCGTGGTGCGCGACGATCCGCAGGTGAACCAATTCGTCGCCTCCTCCACCGCCATGGGCCGAGCCGGTCTGCCGGAGGATATCGGCGGCGCGATCAGCAGCCTGCTCACCGGCGATCACCAGTGGATGACCGGACAGCGGATCGAGGTCTCGGGCGGGCAGAGTCTCTGAGCCGTCGCTGAACCCGTCTCGAAGGCGTGCAAAGGCTCAAAGGCGCGCCAGGCAAGTCTCGATAGCCGCTGCGATCTCCTGCTGGGACTTACGGCCAACTCCTGACCGCTTGGCATGCGCGGACCAGCTACGAGCCGCAGCGGCCACCTGCTCGATGATCTCCTCGGCCACGGGGCGCGTTACCCCTACGGAATCGACCAGCTCCAGCAGGTGTCGACGTGATGGAGCCTGGCCTTCGCCGGCGACGGTCATCGAGTGTTCGCCTCCGGGTCCAGCGGCATAGACGAGGTCATAGGCGGGTGACAGCTGCCACTCGCCACCTGAGGTCATGCGGAAGGCAAAGTTCTTGACGTGGTCGTCGCGATTGTGAGTCGCCACGTTGAAGACCATTCGCCGAATGCACTCGAGTACGTCTTGGTGGTTGCGGGTGAGGACCTGCGTCACTTCGAGCAGCTGGCGGTAATCACAGCTCGGGATTCGAAAATCGGCATGGATGAGGTTGCCAAAGGTGTGGACGTGGCTGCGACCGCTCTGGCCCGTCTCATCTAGATGGCGATCGAAACGCTCGACACCAAAGAAGCGGTCCCCCTCGGCAGTTTCGAACAAGCGAGTGCGAGGCATCGCGATGCCCGCTTCCCGGGCCATTTCTGCATAGGCGAGCTCTATAGGCCCTGCGTCCGCCAGATCGTCACGACCCGAGAACTTCACCATCCAGTGCTCAGTATCGGGTGGCAAGTCGTCCTCACCAGAGTAGATCGTGTCACCGCGCACCCCGATCAGCACCTTCGGCCGAGCGCCCCCCGGACTGCCGCCGGCACGCAGCAGCTGCGGCAGAACCTCTTCGGTACTACCTGCCAGCACCTCTCGCGAAGCCGTAGCCGCCCGGTGGAGATCGAGCAGCTCCGGGTCGCGCGCTTCGGGATCAGAAGGCGGGTGATAGGTGAGCGCACCCATGGTGCGGGTGCCGAGATAGGCCAGGCGATCCAGGGGTGAGACTTCGCCGAGCGCGGTGCCTCGCTGACGGAAAAACCGGTCCATCAGCAGCAGTCCCCAGCCATCGGGCAGAGAGTCGTCGAACAGGCCGAAAAGCGGCCCGAAATCGCGGTCTCGATGCTCAATCAAACCGGGCTGTGGCGGCAGCTTGAACGGCGAGAGCCAGAGCGGATCGCGTAGAAATTCAGGAGCGTACTCGAAGAAAACCCGACGTCGATTCTCAGCCAGCCGCCCCACCACCCGCTCGTTCCCCGGCCCCAGCGTCAGCCGTACCTCGAGCGCCTTCATAGCCGTCCGCGCCGACGCTCGGGCCTCGCCTCGCGCGCCTCCAGCTCGGCCAGGGAGCGGGCCTCGGGTCGCTGGAAGAGCGCCTCGAAATCACCGAGCTGATCGAGCGCCAGCGCCAGCTTGAGCAGGTTGTCGAGCGAGATGCGGCCGGACGACTCGAACCGTCTCAGCGACCCCAGGCTGACCCCGGATCGCTCCGCTAGCGTGACTTGCCGCCAGCCGCGAGCCAGACGCAGCTCGCGGGCACGCTCTGCTAGGGAGCGGCGGACTTTCTCGGGGGTGTGGAGGGCGAATGGGCGCATTGATCATAATGATGTATATATGAGCGCTTAAATAACGGGAACGATCTTATCACTCATATCTGAGCGCTTAAAGCGCACTGTGAATCTGTTGGTTTCCGGCCGCAGGAGCACTACAACGAAGTCAGGAGGGAAGGCCTTGATGCAAGAGCTTGCTACCTCGCTGACGGGCGAGCTCGGCCGAGGCTTCTCCCCCCGCAACCTCGAATACATGCGGAAGTTCTATCTGACTTTCCGCGACCGGGAGACACAGAGTCCGCAGACGGTCTCTGCGCATTTGCCGGTGCCATCAGGCGACCAGAATCAAGTGTCGCTGGAAGCAGACGCAAAAACGCAAGCACCGACTGCGTTTTTCGCCCTGAGCCAGGAATCAGGCTAATTGCCTATAAACGACCCAAAAATTAAACAAATAGCCTGATTGCGGCCAGCCAAGACCCCGAAACGCCATTTCGGGCCAAATTTCGCCCGGCCCCCCCTACTGAGAATCAAAAACGCCGGAATCTGCTGAATGGAAGATCGATTTTCGCGTGGCGCAGCGTTCTCACATCG
>JBCCEE010000517.1:0-6012 GCA_039030415.1 Acidobacteriota bacterium | reverse complement strand
TGGTGCCTTCTCGGCCACCACTCCGGGACCCCGAGACGCCAGCTCGCGGAGCTGAGGGATCAACAGGATCACGACGCGGACACCTTCGGCGGCTCGCGCTTCGGCGAAGCGATCCAGGGGCGTCTGCACCGAGGACATCGAGCCGGTTTCGGGACGCGCGCGGGTGTCCCAATCGTTCGCCAGGCGGTCGGCCGAAGCGTCGCGGATCAGGCGGCGGATCGCCATATAAGAGAAGAAAGCCGCGAGGCGCTTGCGCACGTCGGTGGGCTGGATCCTGACCGATTCAAAGTCGGGCGGCAGGTCCGCAAACTGCCGGTGCAGGGTGTTGCGCTGCAGTCGCAGCAGCACGACGTCGGGTGAGAAGCGCCGGCCGTCAGCTTCGAAGGCGGCGAGCATCTGCGGAATCTTGTAAGCGCCGACCGCAAAGTTGAGGACTTCGAAACGGTTGGGAGCCGCGGCGTCTAGGAGACTCTGCAGCCGCCGGGAGTAGACCGCGTCGTCGTCGACGCCGCTCCCCATCGTCATCGACGCTCCCAGCACGGCGAGCCGAGAGACGCCTGGCGGCTTCTCCAGCGTGATCTCGCGGTCGCGGAAGCCGTGGGAGTTGGTGGAGAGCGGCGCGCCCTTGAAGTGGCCCTCGAAGCTGGGTCGCAGGCGCCACGAGATCTGGGGATCGGCCGAGGCGGTGACGAAGGCGGTGTCGAGAATGGGGGTTGCCGTGAAGTCGAGGGGACGCAGCACGCCGTCGAGACCGAAGTGGTGGAGGCGCAGAGCGACCTCCAGCAGCAGGAAGAGCGCCAGGGTGGCGAGCAGCCCTTGGGGTAGTCGGTGGGCGGCGTTCGACGCGGCCGTCTCGGAATGGGAAGTCGGGGAGCTCACGGTCGCCTCAGAACTGGAAGTAGAGGAATTCACGATCGCCTTCCGCTCCGGCTCCCAAGAGCAGGCAGGCGAGGGTGAAGTAGATCAAGACCCGCGCCGGCAGGGGCAGCCGAAGGACGATGTCCATTCTGCCGGTCCACTTCTGGGCGACCTGCATGACGATCAGCGGTGCGCAGTAGAAGGTGACGGTCCAGAAGTCTTTGGGCGAGAACGGCGACGTCGCGAGTGGACTGAACAGCAGGCCGAGCAGCTCGAGAGCCCGCGGCAGGGTCGGCGCCACGAAGAAGCAGCACAGGACCAGCCAGGACCCTAGGGTAAAGAAGACGCCTCCGGTGGCGATCCAAGGGCCAGCCGCGGGCGCTGCTCGCTCCAGCCGGACGAGATGGGGATGGAGGAGCTGGTGGCCGACCAGCAGCATGCCCCAGGCGGCCCCCCATAGGACGAAGGTCCAGCTGGCGCCGTGCCACAGCCCCATGCACAGCATGGCGGCGATCAGAGCGCCGTGGCGCCCGGCCGGCGAGCTCCAGCGCCGCCGAAACGTCGCATAGACGTAGTCCCTCATCCACGCCGCGAGGGTGATGTGCCAGCGCCCGAAGAGCTCCCGGGGACTGCTGGAGAAGTAGGGCAGGTTGAAGTTGCGGCTCAAGCGGAATCCCAGCAGCGCCGCGAGGCCGATGGCCATGTCGGAGTAGCCCGAGAAGTCGCAGTAGTAGCGCATGGCGAAGGCGAAGTTCATCAGCCAGGTGTCGACGCTGGTCTCGACGCCGCCGTCACCCAGCCCCCAAGCGGTGTAGGGCTCCAAGCCGTCACCGATGAAGACCTTCTTGAACAGCCCCCAGAAGATCAGCCAGCCGCCGCGGGCCAGATGCTCGGGAGTGACCGAGCGGGGACGCTGGATCTGGGGGAACAGCTTGCGATGGCGCTCGATGGGGCCGGCCATGAGCTGCGGAAAGAAGGCGACGAAGAGGCAGAAGTCGAGCAGGTCCGACGTTGCCCGGGCGTGGCCGCGGTAGACATCGATACTGTAGCTCAGGGTCTGGAAGGTGTAGAAGGAGATCCCCACCGGCAGCACCAGTGACAGAGTGAAGGGGGTGATCTCGAAGCCGACAGCGCTGAGAATCGCGCGCAAGCTGTCGGCGAAGAACCCAAAGTACTTGAAGGTCCCGAGGATCCCGAGGTTGACCGCGATCGACAGCCACAGCCAGCGCTTGGCGGCCTGCGGGTCGCCCGCGCGGCGCGCTGAGTCGATGCGCAGGCCGGCGGTGAAGTCGACCAGGCTGGAGATCAGGATCAGGCTGAGGAATCGAACGTCCCAGAAGCCGTAGAAGACGTAGCTGGCGGCGAGCAGCAGCAGATTCTGGCCGCGATGCGGAAGCACCCGATAGGCCAGATAGACGGCGAGGAAAAAGTAGAGGAAGGTGCCCGAGTTGAAGAGCATGAGGGTGGCCGCGAGGCTACCATGAGGCTTGGCGCATCGCGACCCAAAGCAAAAGGCCTGGAGATCAGATCTCCAGGCCTTTTCTCGAGCGGGCTGGACCCGCCGCTATGGGCGTCGCGAGGCGACTACTCGGAGAGCAGCGCTTCGAGGCGCTCCAGGCGCTCTTGGACGGTCGCCAGGGCGTCGGTCTTGGCCGTCAGCTGCTCGTTGAGCTGCTGAATGTAGATGTGGGCTTTCTCGAGTTCTTCCAGCATGCCGCGGTGTTGGGCGCCGATCTCGAGTACCTCTCTGCCCTCGGCGTCGAGCTGGCGAGCCGGCACGGCGGGCAGGTGCTTGTTAGTCCACATGAACTCGGCGTGCTCTTCGATGGACTCGAGCTCGTAGGCTTCATCGAAGACGTAGTCTGCGAAGAGAGGAGTCCCGCCGCTGCGCTGGAAGATCGGGCCATTCACGTCCAAAGCGACTTCGCCAGCAACCGAAGCATTCGTGGGGGTGTTCGTGCCGATACCAACGCCCGCGTCGCCCACCACAATTCCGTTGTCCGGGGCATCAGCATCGACCTTGATGGTGCCATTGCCAGTATCGGCGAAGTTCAGGGACCAGCGACCGGAGCCGTTGATCGCTTGCACCCACTCCGCACCGCTGTTGGTTCCTGTCAGCCGAAACTGTGGATTTCCAGACTGGACGTCGAGGTCCGCGTCCGGCGAGTCCGTCCCGATGCCGACGTCGCCATCAGCGTCGATGAAGATCGAGTCTTCCGGCGCACCCGGCTTGGAGCGGAAGAAGAGGGCGGAGCCGTTGGTGACGTCGCGGATGAAGAAGTTGGCCTCGTTGGCGGCGATGTCGTAGGTCTGCGGGGTGAAGCCGTCGGAGCCGTCCTGCTCGAGGCGCAGCGTCGGGGTGTTGCCCTCGACGACGTGGATGTCGACCACCGGGTTGGCGGTCTTGACGCCGACGTCGCCGTCTGCCTCGACGTAGAGGGTGTTGACCGGTGCACCGGCTTCGACGCGGAACGGGATCCGGCCGGCGGTAGAGTCCTCCAACGCCAGGTAGTTGGCGCCGCCATTGGTAGTGTCGTTGGCGACGATCCGCCAGTCGTTCTGCGGGAAGCTGGCGCTGTTGGAGGTGTCGTTGAAGTGGATGCGCAGGTTGTTCTCTTTCAGGCGCAGGGTGTCGAAGCCGAACGACTCACCGTTGACGCAGTCGAGGCCGACGCAGGCCGAGCCAACGACGACCAGATCGTTGTTGATCACCTGGGCCTTCTCGGGAATGCGCAGGGCGTCACGATCCTCGATCAGGTTGGGATTGGCGATGCCGCCCGCTTCGATCAAGGTGAAGCTACCGCTGAGGCTCATCGGCTGCTCGAGGCTGCCGTTGGCGAGCCGGTCGCCTTTGGCTTCGCGGTGCAGGGTCAGGGTCCAGCTGTAGCTGCCGGCGGTGAGGTAGCCACCGTCTTTATTGAAGATGCTCAGGGACGGCGCGGCGCCGCCTGAAAAGGTCTGCTGGAAGTGAAATTTGTTGGGGCCGGACACCACCAGGGTGGCGTCGCCGGCGCGCTTCATGGCGAAGCTGAGACCGGTGTCGTCGAGGCTGACGTTGGCGATCGACTCTTCGGCCAGGACGCTGGGCGAAGCGATCAGGAAAAGGCTGAGGATCGTGGTCAGAAGAACGCGCTTTCTGCTCATTAGATGGCCTCCGAGGGTTGGTTGCGAGCGGGGGGTACTCGATGCGGAGCCCTATTGATCGAGCTGCATCAATATGTCTCTGTCTCTAAACGACTGCAGTGTCGCTGCAATGTCGATCGCTTCGAAAACTGAAGGGTGGACATTGTCAAAAATGAGTGACCGTGAGCCCGCTCTGGATCAAGCCATCAGTTTGCAAATTACAGTGAGATTCGCAAGTAATAACCCGGCTCGGGGGTTGGTGCGGCAGCTGCCACGGCCAAAATACCAACAGATGAACAAAACTGTAAAACGGCCCAGGTGAGGTGTCAAGGAATCCTTGGTCCTGCTTTTGCGGCTGTGCTTTTTCGCCGAACAAACAGATAGAAAGGTATAGGCGGATGGTGCGGCCTACTCTGCGCTTGCTGCCCTCGAAACGCGAAGTGCGGTGACGGGGCAGAGCCCGTCACCGCGGTGTCGATCCGTCGGGCTGATTTAGTCAGCCCGGCTATCTCGGGCTCAGGAGCAGGTGCCGGTGCCGGCCATGCGGCTCCAGGCGCCGCTGAAGCACACGCAAAGGGCGCCGGAGTCGTCGGTGTACATGCTGCCGTTCGAGCAGCTCGTGGGGGCGGCGGCGATCGCCGGCAGGGTCAGGGCACCGTCCGACGCGAAGGTGAGGTTGTTGCTGGTGGCGAGGTTGCGGATGGCGAAGTCACCGGCGTTGGTCACCCGGGTGCTGTAGGAGCCGGCCGCGCTGGTCATGTCCACACCTACGGTATTGGCATTGGCGTTGGTGTTCTCGATCAGGATCTTGGTCGAGTTGTCGTCGGTGCGGCGGACGTGCAGCTCGTCCGAAGGGCTGTCGGTGCCCATGCCGACGTCGCCGCTGGCCGCGATGTACATTGCGTCCGTCGGAGCGCCGGGCTTGATGCGGAAGGGGAGCTTCGAGCCGGTGGTGACGTCGCGGATGAAGAAGTTGGCCTCGTTACCGGCGAGGTCCCAGGTCTGCGACGCGAAGCCGTCGGAGCCGTCCTGCTCGAGGCGCAGGGTCGGGGTGTTGCCGTCGACGTGATGGATACCGACCACCGGGGTGGCCGTCTGGATGCCGATGCGGCCTTCGCTGTCGACATAGAGGGTGTTGGCGGGCGCGCCGGCCTCGACCCTGAAGGGGGTCTTGCCGGCGGTGGCGTCGTCGATGGAGAAGTAGTTGGCGCCGCCGTTGCTCGAGTCATTGGCAGTCAGGCGCCAGTCGTTGCTCGCGAAGCTGCCCGTGGTGGAGGTGTCGTCGAAGTGGATGCGGAGGTTGTTCTCTTTCAGGCGGAGGGCGTCGAAGCCGAAGCTCTCGGTGGAGGTACAGTCGACGCCGACGCAAGCCGAGCTCTGGACGATGAGGTCGGTGATGAAGACCTGGGCCTTGTTGAGATCTTCGATCAGGTTGGGGTTGGCGAGGGAGCCGCCAGCCTCGATGGTGAAAGAACCGGTCTGGCGCTGGGCCTCGCGCTTGACGGCGACTTCACGGTCATCGCCAGCGGCGGGATTGTGGGTCAGGGTCCAGGTGTAGGTGCCGGCGGCGAGCGCCTGGCCGGCCTTGTCGAAGGCGCTGAAGGACGGCGCTTCACCGGCCGCGAAGTTCTGCTCGGAGCGGTAGTCGCCAGGGCTGGAGACGGTCAGGGTGTAGGAGCCGCCGAGAATGCTGGTGACCTGGAAGTCGACGCCTGCGGAGGAGATGTTGACGTCAGCCAGGGAGCTCGCCATGACCGGGGAGGTGGCGAGGAGGAAGGTGCCGAGAATGGCGGTCGGGATCAGGTGCTGCTTCTTCATGATGTCCTCTTGGTGTTGCGAGAGCGTTGTCGTTGCTTCCTGCTGTTTCAAAACCGTGGTGCTTTCAAACCGTGCTGCTCGAGACTGTGTTGTCGCTTTCACACGTCAATGCGGACGTTTCATGGGCGATGCATCATCGCCGTCGAATTTTTTGTGCTCGAGCCATGCTCGCCCCCCCAAACGCACAAAATCGGTGGGGGGGCAAACCCCCCC
>JBCCEE010000516.1:0-6013 GCA_039030415.1 Acidobacteriota bacterium | reverse complement strand
CTGGATCTCGGTGGTGCCCTCGTAGATGCGCAGGGCGCGCACGGCACGATACAAACGATCGACCGGACTATCGCGAAGCACCCCTCGCCCGCCGAGCAGCTGGACCGCATCGTCGACGATGCGCTGAGCCGCTTCGGTAGCGAACGACTTGGCCATCGCCGCCTCCAGCGTCACCCGCTCAGCGCCACCGTCCGCGGCCGCTGCAGCCCGGTAAGTCAGTAGCCGAGCGGCAGTGAGGTCGGTCGCCATACGCGCCAGCTTCTGCTGCGTAAGCTGAAACTCGGAGAGCGGCTGGCCGAACTGCTGACGCCCGCGCACATGCTCGAGCGCCTCGTCGAGCGCCCGCCGAGCCATACCGCAAGCCGCCGCAGCCACCGTCGATCGCAGCCGATCCAGCGTTCGCATCCCGATCTTGAAGCCCTCGCCCTCGACCCCGAGCAGACTCTCTTCTCCCACCCGACAGCCTTCGAACGCAATCTCCCCGAGCGGATGCGGCTCCGAGAGCACCTGAGGCCCGACAAAGCGGAAACCCGGCGCTGCCGCATCGACCACGAAACAGCTCAGCCCACGGGTTCCAGCTTCCGGATCGGTGGCGGCAAATACAACGTAGGTGTCGGCGACGCCCGCGTTGGTGATGAAGGCCTTACCACCGTCCAGAACGTAGCTCGCGCCGTCGCGCCGCGCTCGCGTCTGCATGCCCGAGACGTCGGAGCCCGCCTCGAGCTCGGTCATGGCAAAGGCCGTCATGCGCTGCCCGGTTGCGACCTCCGGCAGCACGCGCTGTCGCTGCGCCGGATGACCCGCCAGAGTGACCGGCATCGAGCCCAGACACTGCAGCGCGAACACCGAGTCGGCGAGCGGCGAAGCCGCCGCCAGGGCTTCCCGGATCAAGCAGCAAGCGCGCAGATCCGGCGCCGTCGCCACACCACCAAAGGCCTCCGGCACCGCGTGGCGAATCCACCCACCCGACCCCAACAGCTCGAGGATCTGCCGTGCCTGAGCGCGCGCCCCCGCATCCTCGTGCTGCGCGGGAAGCCCCTCGATCTCACGCTTCGCAAAGCGCTCGACCTGCTCCGCCAGAGCATGGTGTCGAGGCTCGAGGAATGCGGCGACGGTATTAGGGTCCGGCATCGCCCAGGACCTAGCGGAACCGCGCTCGACGCTTCTCAACGAAGGCGTCGTAGGACTCGCGAAAGTTCGGATCTTCCATGCATGCCGCCTGGATCTCGACTTCAGCGGCGAGCGCCGACTCGACGTCCATCGTCGCCTCGCGCTGCAGGAACTTCTTGGTCACCTCGAGTCCGAAGGAAGGGCCACGGGCCAGGCGCTCCGCCCACTCGCGGGCCTCGTCTCGCACGCGCTCCTTGGGCACCACCCGGTTGTAAAGGCCGATCTGTTCGGCACGCGCCGCATCGATGAAGTCGCCGGTCATCAGCAGCTCGGTCGCTCGCCCCAGCCCGACGATGCGCGGCAGCAGCCAGGTCGCTCCCATGTCGGCTCCAGAAAGCCCGACCTTGGTGAAGAGGTAGGCGATGCGGGCGTCTTCCGACGCGATGCGCAGATCGCAGGCGCTGGCGATCACCGCGCCGGCCCCCGCCACCTGAGCATTGAGAGCGCCGACGATCGGGCGGCGGCAGCGCAGCATGGCGAGAATCAGGGCTCCAGTCCGGCGAGTGAAATCGAGCAACCCCTGGTAGTCGCGACCGAAGAGCTCGCCGATGATGTCCTGGACGTCGCCGCCGGTGCAGAAGGCGCGCTCGCCAGCGCCGGTGAGCACGATGGCCCGCACCCCGGGCTCGGTGTCGAGCGCTTCGAACACTTGCTCGAGCTCGTCGTAGACCTCGAAGGTCAGCGCATTGAGACGCTGCGGCCGATTCAACGTCAGGGTCGCGACCTGCGTCTCCGAGTCGAGGTGATACAAGAAACTCTTCGGCTCAATGCTCATGACGCGTCCTCCGCAATGACCGCCTGGGCCTGAATCTCGACCCTAGCGAGTGGCTCCAGCAGAGCCTGGATCTCGACCAGCGCCATGGCTGGGAAGTGCCGCCCCATCAGCTCCCGGTACACCGCGCCGACTTCCTTCAGAGAATCGACGTAGTCGTGACGGTCCGTCACGAAGATCGTCAGCGAGCCGATACTCTCGGGTGCCCCTCCGGCCTCCCGGACCACCTCCAGGACGTTGCTCAAAGCCTGCCTGAACTGCTCGGGGAAGCCGCCGGGAACGATCTGCTGCTGCTCATCCCAGGCGATCTGACCGGCGACGAACAGCGCACGGCCGCCGGCCGGCGCCAGTATGCCGTTCGAGTAGCCCCGCGGCGCGCCGAGGGCCTGTGGATTGATCGGGGTCATGATTGGATCGCCCCGCCGTCGAGCACCAAAGCCTGGCCATTCACGCCGCGCGCCCGAGGATCGCACAGGCACTGCACCTGGTAGGCGACCTCGGAAGCCTCGAAGATGCGCTCCTGGGGGCTGTTGCGAGCCAGGCTGTGACGCGCTTCCTGCTCCGAGAGTCCGGTCTTGTCGACGATCCGATCGACGGATTCGACCACCATCTCGGTCTCGACGAACCCGGGACAGACCGCGTTGACCGTCACGCCGGTCTTCGCCACCTCCGCCGCGATGCTGCGCGTGAAGCCGATCACCGCATGCTTCGAAGCCGCGTAGGTCGAGATATAGGGCGCGCCGAACTTTCCGGCCACCGACGCGACGTTGACAATACGGCCCCAGCCGCGCTCGATCATGGCCGGCAAGAACACCTGGGTACACAGGAAGGTACCGGTGACGTTGACCGCGAAGACGCGCTCCCAATCGCTCGCGCGAACCGCTTTGAGCGGCGCTGAGAAGCCGATTCCGGCGTTATTGACCAACACGTCGACGCCGCCGAGATGCTCCTCGGCAGCTTCATACAGCGAGGCGATCGACGCGGCGTCGGTGACGTCACAAGGCACGGCGTACGCTCGATGCCCTTGCTCGCCCAGGGCCTGCGCCGTGGCCTCGATCTCGTCGCGCGAGCGCGCTGCGACGACGACTGCCGCCCCTTGCTGCGCCAGGGCTTCGGCGATGGCGGCACCGATGCCGCGACCGCCGCCAGTGATGACGATTCTCTGCTTGCTGAGCTCCATGGCAGCGACCTTAGAGTCCGCTGCCAAAGCTGTCAACCGTCTTCCGAGCTGTCGATCTTCGCCAGCACCGCCTCCGCGAGGATCTCCCCCAGGACGTGAACCGTCGCGTCGCCCTCTTCCTGAGTCGCAGCAGCAGGATCGCCAAAGTAAGCGTCCGGCCCCCCCGCCGACGCGAACGAGTCGATTCCATCGCGGATCGCCACCGACAGCGAGCGGGGGTTCTCCGGCAGCTGGCGCCGGACCTCGTCTCGGACCAGGTCGGGGCGCCGCGCCATGACGACCGAGCCCTCATAGCGTCCGGCGTGGCAGGCACCGCTCTTGAACTCTTCCGTCAACCGCAGCGCCCACGGCTTGCGGGTGACATCGGGGAAAATCACCGTCGGCTCGCCCACCCCGCGAATCTGCTCGACCGCGGCATAGATGGCGCCGAGGTGGCTTGGGTCGAGGTGGGCGTTGGCCAGCGCCAGAAACGGGACGCGCCAGCGCGCCAGGGCGGCCGCGATATCGACCAGCAGCGCCCTCGCGGTCTCCGGACGGATCGACACCGTGCCGACAAAATCCGCCGCAAAGCCCGCCGCCGTGTAGTCGATCGGCGGCAGAATTATCGGCACCCGGCCCTGCTCCGCCAGCAGGTGTGCTCCCGCTTCGACCATGGCCTGCGCGATGATGCGATCGGTCGATACCGGCAGATGCGGGCCATGGGCTTCGACCGCGCCGAGCGGCAGTAGCGCCACGGCACGGTCGAGGTCGAGATCACTGACCTCGACCCAGGTCATCTCTGACAGACGGTGGACGGACATCGCCGGATTCTAAGCGAAAGCCGCCCTACCGACGCCGCGGCGGCGCAAGCCCACCGCTTCGGTCATCCTTGAAGCCTCAATACTCGTGCAGGTAGCGCTCCTGCTCCCAGGGGTGCACGTGGGAGATGTAGTCCGCCCACTCTTGCCGCTTGGCAGCCAGGTAGTGGCTGGCAATGTGATCCCCGAGGGCGGCCTGGAGCACCTTATTGCGCTCGAGCTTGTCGAGAGCGGAGCTGAGATCGGCCGGCAGCTGGCTGATCTTGAGACGACGCTTCTCACGCTCGCTCATCGTGAAAATGTTCTTGTTCACCGGCTCGCCAGCCTCCAGCTCGCGCTCGATACCATCGAGGCCAGCCGCCAGCATGCAGGCCAGGGCGAGGTAGGGGTTGCACGACGGATCTGGCATGCGGAGCTCGCAGCGCGTCGACATGCCGCGACGTGCCGGAACGCGAACCAGCGGGCTGCGGTTCTTCTCCGACCAGGCGACGTTGGTCGGCGCTTCGAAGCCCGGCACCAGGCGCTTGTAGGAGTTCACCAGGGGATTGGTGATGGCGACCAGAGCGCTGGCGTGATCGAGCAGGCCACCGATGTAGGACAGCGCGGTCTTCGAAAGCTGCCACTCCCCTTCCGGATCATAGAAGGTGTTCGAGCCGTCGGCGAGCAGGCTCTGGTGAACGTGCATGCCGGAACCGTTGACGCCAAAGATCGGCTTGGGCATGAACGTCGCGTGCAGACCATGCTCGAGAGCGACCTTCTTGACCACGAAACGGAACGTTGCCACGTTGTCGGCACAGGCTACCGCTTCCGAGTACTTGAAATCGATCTCGTGCTGACCCGGCGCCACTTCGTGGTGAGCCGCTTCGACCTCGAAGCCCATCGACTCGAGCACGATGACGATGTCGCGACGGCACTCTTCGCCACGATCGACCGGCGTCAGATCGAAATAACCTCCCACGTCGTGGGTGTCGAGGGAGGTCACGCCTTCGGCGTCTTTCCGAAACAGGAAGAACTCAGCTTCCGGTCCCGCCACCATGGTGTAACCGAGCGCACCGGCCCGCTCGACCTGACGCTTGAGTGCCAACCGAGGGCAGCCAGGGAATGGATCCCCATTCGGCAAGTGGACGTCACAGATCATGCGCGCCACTCGTGAGCCACTCGGGCTGGTCCAGGGGTTGACGCGAAAAGTATCCAGGTCGGGAACCAGCAGCATGTCGGACTCTTCGATGCGAGTAAATCCCTGAATCGATGAGCCATCGAACATGATCTGACCGTCGAGCGCCTTGTCGAACTGGCTGCGTGGCACCTCGACGTTCTTGATAACGCCGAGAAGATCGGTGAATTGAAGCCGCAGGAAGCGGACGTTCTCTTCGTCCGAGAGGCGTAGGATCTCGTCTCTAGTCATAGCATCCTCATGCAGATTGTCGGTGGAAAATCAATCAACGGGCGCATCATAGACACACAAACCGCCGCTTAGCAAGAAAAATCCGCGCAGTGCGCTAAGAAAACACAACACCACGCGAAACCCCTCCCAGGCTGACCTGTCGCCTGACGTCCCCTCGTGACGCTCGGCGCGTGCTATCTTCACCTCTCGAGCCCCGGTGACCCGGACCCAGCCAAGATGGAATCACCTCGCAATCCCGAGCCGCAGCAAGCCTCCCGGGCAGGCCCGTCGCGCAGCCGACGCCGCCTCGGCGACAACCGGAGCGCTCGGCGGCGGCGACGCGGCGGGGCGATCGACCCCGAGCCCCGGCGCGTCTACCAGCTGGTCGTCGTAGGTGGCGGCACCGCCGGCCTGGCCGCGGTCGCGGCAGCTGTCCGGCTCGGGATCCGCGCCGCATTGATCGAGCGCCATCGGCGACCCCAAAATCGGCTTGTCTCGTCCGTGCCCTCCGTCGGGCTGGTCCACGCCGCACGCTCACGGACGCAGCCGGCGAACGGCGACGTCTTTGGCGGTCGCCGAGTCGGCGACGACGGCGGCGACTTCACCGCCGCCATGGCACGAGCGCGTGAGCTGCAGGGCGAGCTGGCGATCTTCACTGACGCCGATCAGCTTTGCCGACAGGGGGTCGACGTCTTCTTCGGCAGTGGGCG
>JBCCEE010000515.1:0-6027 GCA_039030415.1 Acidobacteriota bacterium | reverse complement strand
CAAGGGTGGATCTCTCAGCACAAAGACCCGAAGAACGCCCTTGTGGGATGCGATCTAGTTAGGATCTGCCAGTGGGTAGAGTAGACGGGATGATGCGCTGGTAGTTCCAGCAAGAGACTAGCGCGAGGTCGCGGGTAGCTGACGACTACCAGTCGGGCTCTTTCTCATGTGGCACTTCTTGTACTTCTTACCGCTGCCACACCAGCAGGGCTGGTTGCGCCCGAGCTTTGGCGGTGCGAGATTTTTGGCATCACCGGAGAGATAGAACCAACGGCCGTTCTCCCTTACGAACTCAGAACGCTCGTGCAGCCGTCCGGTGACACCGCCCTCCTCATAAGCAGCGACGAATTCGACCCAGCCGGAGGTGTCGTTCTCAGCTCCTTGCCGGGTCGCTAGGATCTGCAGGCCAATCCAATTCGTCCGCGAGACGGTCTGGAGCAAGCCAGCGCGTGGGTTCGGCTGCTGCTGGGACGGATGATGGGTCGCCAACAGGTACTCGACGTTGCCGACAGCGAAGGCACTGTAACGCGATCTCATCAAGCGCTCTGCAGTCGTCGCAGCAGCACCGAGATGAAGGGGCTCGCAGCAGCTGCCGTAAGACCCACCGCTGCCGCAGGGACAGGGCTCGTCGCTGGCTAGGATTATCGCACCGTTCATGGCAGGTGGCATTGTCTCTCAGTTTCGGTTGGAATCGCACTCCGACTCGAATCGCACAAGTCTTGCGTCGGCTGCGCTCGGAGGAGCGGTAGCTCGGCTGCACGGTCATCCCGAAGTGGATTGCTGCTAGACTTCCGCCACCTTGACCACTTCCGCTTCATATCGTCGCGGCTCGCGTCGCAGGCGACTGGAATCACCCGTATGAAACCCGCAGCCTTCGATTACGTGGCGCCAGATTCGCTCGAAGAAGTCCTGGCGGTGCTGGCTGAGCAGGGCGATGACGCGAAGATCCTGGCCGGTGGCCAGAGTCTGGTGCCGATGATGAACTTTCGCCTCGCCCAGCCCACCCTGCTGGTCGACTGCAACCGACTGTCGGAGCTCGACTTCGTGCGGGCGGGGGAGGGCGGCAGTCTGCATATCGGGGCCATGACCCGGCAGCGACGGGTCGAGCAAGATCCGCTGGTGGCGCGGCGCGCGCCGCTGATGCATGGCACGTTGCCCTACGTCGCCCACCCGCAGATCCGCAATCGCGGCACGGTAGGAGGTAATCTGGCGCATGCTGATCCGGCCTCGGAGCTGCCGGTCATCGCGCTGGCGCGTGACTTCGAAATGCGGCTGCAGCGTGCCGGCAGCGAGCGACGCGTGGCGGCGAAGGACTTCTTCATCGGCCTGCTGGAAACGGCCCTCGAGCCCGAAGAGATGCTGACTGAGATCGTGATCCCGCCGCTGGCGCCCAGAACCGGCTGGGGATTCACCGAGTTTTCAAGGCGTCATGGCGACTATGCCCAGGTCGGCGTGGCGGCGCTGGTGACTCTGGACGCGTCGGACGTCTGCCGCCAGGCGCGGCTGGTCTACCTGAGCGTCGGCGAAACGCCGACCGACGCTCCGCGCGCCGCGCAGCTGTTGGTGGGCACGTCCTTGGACGAGGAGGCGATGCAGGCGGCGGCGGACATGGCGGCCGAGCACGAGATCGAACCGAGCGGCGATATCCACGCTAGTGAGGCCTACAAGCGGCATCTGGCGCGCGTCCTCACGGTCCGCGTCCTGCGTGAGGCCAACGAGCGCGCCAAGCAGGCAGGAGGTTGATGTGAGCAACACCCGAAGGCTGAGGACCCGGGTCAACGGCGAGCGCGCCGAGAGCGAAGTCGAGCCGCGGCTGCTGCTGAGCGATTATCTGAGGCACGAGCTCGGCCTCACCGGCACCCACGTGGGCTGTGAGCACGGCGTGTGCGGCGCCTGCACGGTGCTGTTCGACGGCGTGCCGCAGCGCTCCTGTCTGATCCTGGCGGTGCAGGCTGAAAACCACGAGATCACCACCGTCGAAGGCCTGGCGTCTGGCCCCGAGGAGCTGCATCCGCTGCAGCAGGCGTTTTGGGAGAAGCACGGTCTGCAGTGCGGCTTCTGTACCGGCGGCATCCTGCTGACCCTCATCCCGTTCCTAGAAGAGAATCCGGACCCTTCGGAAGACGAGGTGCGGCTGGCGCTTTCTGGCAACCTCTGCCGCTGCACCGGCTATCAGCACATCGTCGACTCGGTGCTGCATGCGGCAGAGTCGATGAGATAAGGAGCGCCTGCCGCCGGGACGCCGGCCACCGGGACGCCGGCCGCCGAGGATCTGGATGGTTGAACGCAAGGCGGCGACGCTGGACGAGCTCGCTCGTGAGCTTCGCAGCTCGGACAGCCACCTGCTCAGCTTCCTCAACCTGCTCGAAGCGCGCTTCAAGGCGCGCGAGCAGGAGGTCAAGGCGTTCGTTCAGGAGCCCGGTCGCTTCGATCGACTGCGACACGAGGCCGAAGCCTTGGCCGAGCGCTTCCCCGATCTGGAGCAGCGCCCGCCGCTCTACGGCATTCCCGTCGGCATCAAGGACGTCTTTCACGTCCAGGGATTCTTGACCCGCGCCGGCTCGAAGCTGCCGGCGGAAGAGCTGTACGGCCTCGAGGCCGAGAGCGTCGCGACCCTCAAGGCCGCCGGCGCACTGATCCTCGGCAAGACGGTCTCTACCGAGTTCGCCTATTTCGGGCCGGGACCGACGCAGAATCCACGAGCGCCCGGACACACGCCGGGGGGCTCGTCCAGCGGTTCAGCAGCGGCGGTCGGCGCCGGCCTGTGCCCGCTGGCTCTGGGAACGCAGACGATCGGATCGGTCAGTCGCCCCGCGGCTTTCTGCGGCGTGGCGGGCTACAAACCGAGCTATGATCGCATCTCGCGCTCCGGCTTGATTCCGCTGTCGCCCTCGCTCGATCACGTCGGCATCTTTACGGCTTCTGCGGCGAGCATCGCCCGGGTCGCGAGCACGCTGTGCCGCGGCTGGAAGTCTCGAGGGGTCGACCGCAAGCCGGTGCTGGCGGTGCCGGTCGGACCCTATCTCGACCGGGCCGGTGACTCGGCACGAGAGCATTTCGCAGCCTGCCGACAGCGGCTGGAGTCCGCGGGGTATGCCGTGCACGAAGTGCCGGTGATGGCGGATCTCGACGACATCGAAGCGCGGCATGGTCTGGTGGTGGCGGCGGAGGCGGCGCGCGTCCACGCAACGTGGTTCGGCCGCTACGTCGATCGCTACCATCCCAAGACCGCCGAGCTGGTGCAGCGCGGGCAGGGCATCTCGGCCGATGATTTGAACCGCGCGCTCAAGGACTGCCATGCTCTGCGGCAGGAGCTCGGGCAGGTGATGAGCGAGCATGAGATCGACCTGTGGATCTCTCCCGCGGCCCCCGGCGGCGCTCCCGCCGGCCTCGACAGTACGGGCGATCCGGTGATGAACCTGCCGTGGTCGCAGAGTGGCCTGCCGACCCTGACGGTGCCCGCGGGGCGAGATGCCCAGCGACTACCGCTCGGCTTTCAGCTCACCGGGCGCTGGTGGTCGGACGAAACGCTGTTGGCCTGGGGCGTCGACATCGAGGAGGCGCTCTCGCGATGACGCCACGGACTCGGACGGCTGGCAACGGCGGAGCCGAGGGATGAGCGTGCTGCTCAGCGAGCGCCGTCCCGGCGCCTACTACGACTCGATCATCCTAATGCGCCTGCAGAGCGCGCTGGCCAAGCTGCCCGAGGTGCTCGACGCCGGCGTCGTCATGGCGACCTCGGCCAACCTGGCGCTGCTCGAGTCGAACGGCCTGCTGCCGGAAGGCGCGGCGGCCGTGCCCGACGATTTGCTGGTGGTGGTGAAGGCGGCGGATCGAACGTCGGCTCAGGCCGCGCTGGGGGAGATCGACGCGCTGCTCGAGCGCCGGCGTGCCGCCGTCATTGACGACTACCGCCCGCGCAGCCTAGATACGGCCTGTCAGATGCTCCCGGACGCCTCGTGGGTGCTGGTCTCAGTGCCCGGCCGCTACGCCGCCGAGGTCGCCGACCGCGCGCTGGATGCCGGCAAACACGTCTTCCTCTACAGCGACAATGTGTCCCTGGCGGAGGAGGTTCGCCTCAAGCGACGGGCCGCGGACCACGGATTGCTGGTGATGGGGCCGGATTGCGGCACCGCCATTGTCGCCGGCGTGTGCCTGGGGTTCGCCAACCGCGTGCGCCGCGGAGCGATCGGCCTGGTCGGCGCCTCCGGCACGGGGTTGCAGGCGGTTACCTGTCGCATTCACGAGCTCGGTGGCGGCGTCTCCCACGCCTTTGGCACCGGGGGACGAGACCTCAGCAGCGACGTCGCGGCAGGCACCACCCTGCAGGCGCTCGACGTGCTGGGGCGGGACGCTGAAAGCCGCGTGGTGGTGCTGGTCTCCAAGCCGCCGTCACCGCGCGTGGCGAGCCAGGTGCTGGCCGCGGCTCAGCGCCTGGGCAAACCGGTGGTGGTCGATTTTTTGGGCTATCCGCCGCCCGGCCGACGACTCGGCAACGTGCGGTTCGCCACCAGCCTGGAAGAAGCCGCCGCCCTGGCGGTCGAGTTGGAGCAGGGCGTCGCGGCAGAGGTATCCGGTTCGCACGAGGAGGCCCGGAGCGGCTGGGTGCGAGGGCTCTTCGCCGGCGGCACCCTGGCTTATGAAGCGCTGCTGGGTTTTCGCACCTTCCTGCAGCCGCTGTACTCGAACATCTCGGTGGGCAACGTCGCCGCTGACAGTATTCGAGAGCTGGAGGATCCGAACCGCAGCGAAGGCCACACGGTGTTGGATCTGGGGGAAGACGAATTCACCGTCGGCCGACTGCATCCGATGATGGATCAGGATCTCAGGATCCGGCGACTGCGACAGGAGGCCGAAGATCCCGAGGTAGCGTTGATCGTGCTCGACATCGTCCTGGGGTTTGGCTCCCACGCCGATCCAGCGAGCGAGCTAGCGCCGGTGATCGCCGAGATTCGCCAGCGCAGAGACCTGCCGGTGGTCGTGCTGGTGCTCGGCACCGACGAGGATCCACAAGATGTCGAGTCGCAAGTGGAGCAGCTCGAGGCGGCGGGTGCGATCGTGACGCGGCAGACGTCTCAAATGGTGGCGGCGGTGCATCAGCGGATTGCTTCAGAGCCTGGGGGCGGCGACGGGCCCGCGGTGGCGCGGGACGGGCTGGCGGCACCGATCGCGGCGATCAACGTCGGGTTGGAGATTTTTCACGATGGGCTCCAGGCTCAGGAGGCGAGCTCGGTGCACGTCGACTGGCGTCCACCGGCGGGCGGTAACGAGCGGCTGGCGGCGATTCTGCGTCGGATGCGGCCCAACTCGCCGTCGAATGCTTAGCCGACCGCAAAGCCAAGGCAGGAGCTGACCGCGTAGACCAAAATGGGTCCGATACTGGAGTAGGCGATGAGCGTCGATATCGAGCAAGCCAATCAAACCGCGGTCGAGCGCATGACTTCGGCCAGGCCGATGTTGACCGGCGTCGCCGTCGCCCGCGATGTCATCCCGGGGCTAGGCGAGGGCAAGCTGCTGCATGCCGGGCCGCCGATCGAGTGGCCGCGCATGTCGGGGCCGCTGCAGGGCGCGATCATCGGCGCGATCCTGCTCGAAGGCTGGGCTCGAGACGAGGCGGCGGCGCGGCGGTTGGCGCAGAGCGGGGAGATCGCGTTCGAGCCCTGCCACCACCACGGCGCGGTGGGGCCGATGGCCGGCGTGACCTCACCGTCAATGGCCGTTTACGTAGTGGAGAACACCACCCACGGCAACCGCGCCTTCTCGAACCTCAACGAGGGTTACGGCAAGGTGCTGCGCTACGGCGCGTTCGCTCCTGAAGTGCTCGACAAGCTGCGCTGGATGAACGGCGACATGGCCGAGGTGCTGGCCGCCGCGCTCGAAGCCTGCGGCAGCGTCGATCTCAAGACCCTGCTGGCCGAGGCGCTGCACATGAAGCGTTGCAATTTAGAGTTTACTCAACCACAATGCTCTCAACAAACTGGAGGTTGTCGCCTGCAATTTTGAGAATGTACATGCCCTTAGCCGCTT
>JBCCEE010000514.1:0-6043 GCA_039030415.1 Acidobacteriota bacterium | reverse complement strand
GTCTTGCTCCTCTCTGCTGTGACACGCCAACATCGAGGCAACTTCACGTGCCTGGCCAGTAACGGTGTCTCCGAGGAAAGTGCCACAGCTATTCTCCATGTACTGGGTAAGCATAGTGTATTCACGAAAAAACGCGACGAAGTCTTTGCCGTACTTGCGGAAGACGAGCCCCAGGCTCAGCGCGATCGCGATCAGCGACAGCGCGAAGCGCAGCGGCGTGGCTTCGTCGGTGGTCAGGGCGACGGCCGTGAACAGCGGTATCGGTATCAGGTAGACGTAGAGCAGCTTGCGCACCAGCTCGCGCAGCCCGTCCGGGTCGATCTGGTAAAGGGCGCGGGCCATCAACAGGCCGCCGAGCGGCACCAGGTTGATCCACGCCATGCCGATCGGGCCCATGATCGAGGTCAGGATGATGCCGCCGACCAAGAACGTCAGCATGGTGACCAGGGTGCACAGGATCCAGTAACCGTCGCGATGCTTGACCTTGAGCACTTCGCCGCCGAGGCGAGTGAAGGGGTCGACGAGCGGCGCAAAGCACAGGATCTTCAAGAAGGTTGGCGCCGCCACCCACTGCGAGCCACCCAGGATCAGCAGCGTCAGCTCGGCGTTGAGGAAGAGGAAGTAGGCCACCGGCACTTCCACCGCCTGCAGAAACAGCGTGGTGAGAGAAAACGCCCCGAACAGGCGGTGCACCTCTTCCTTGAAGGCCACCAGAGCCGGATAGAGCGACCGGGCGACCGCCGGGAAGACGATCTCGGACACCCGGAAGGCGTTCTCGTAGGCAAAGACATAGTTGCCTACCACCTCACCCTCGTAGCGCCAGCCCAGGATCAGCGGATCGAGGTGGCGCACCAGGATGGTGAGAAACCAGATCGACGCCAGCGGCAGGCTCTCGCGGATCAGCCGCCAGGTCTCGCCGTGCTGGTAGTCGAGCGGGATCTCACCCCATGCCCGCCACCACAGCATCAGGGCGTAGAGTCCGGCCGAGGCGACCTGCGCGATCACCAGGCTCCACAGGCCGTAGCCGGCCACCGCCAGGCCGATCGCGGTGGCCGCCATCGCCAGGTTGCGGGTCAGCTCCGGCGCGACCGCCCGCCCGATCTTGAGCTCACCCTCGAAGTAGACCCGCGGCACCGTCGACAGCCCCTCGAAGAACAGGAAGAGGGTGAGCAGGCGCAAGACGCTCACAATGTCAGGATGCGGATCCGAATAAGCCCGCGCCATCAGCGGCGCCCCGAGGTACGTCAGGCCGACCAGCAGGCCACCCCACACCAGCTCGACCGCCAGCAGGTTGGCGTAGGGCCGCGACTTCACCCGCACGACATGAAACACCAGCCCGAGGTCGCGCAGGGCGCCGAGGATCAAAAACAGCGGCAGGGCCCAGTTCCACAGCCCCCAATCCGCCGCGGGAATCATCCGCTTCAGCACCATCATGGTGCCGAAGGTGACCACCACCCGCCAGGCCTGCGAGAAAATCGCAGCGCCGCTGGAGTGCAGAAACCTGCGCGTAGCGTCTCGAGTGTTCATGCGGCGGCGATTATCCACGCGCCCCGTGAGTCGACACAAGGCCGGACGCTGGATCCCGCTTCTTCGCTGGGCATCGCGCCCTCAGCGGGTCGAGTTGTCATAGCATCGAGCGGCGACGACTGACCCGCCGCCCGTCATCCCCACAGAACCCACTCCCCGCGAGATCCCGTGCCTGAACCTGAGCTCCCTTCCCTCGCTGAGAATGATGCTGCTGAAGCCGGCGCCAATGAAACTCGTGCCAAGGAATCCGGCGCAGATGAAGCCGGCGCCGAGCCCGTCGTCGCGCCACCGGCGCTGGCCGAGCCGGTGCCGGCCGCGCCGGTGCCGGCCGCGCCGGTGCTCGAGCTCCGCGGTCTGGTCAAACGCTACGGCAGCGTCGAAGCGCTCAGCGGCCTCGACCTGACGGTGCGCCGCGGCGAGGTCTACGGCTTCCTGGGGCGCAACGGCGCCGGCAAGTCGACGACCATTCGATCGATCATGGGGATCACCAAGCCGACCGCCGGCACCATCGAGCTGTTTGGCCAGACCGCTTCCGGCCCGGCGCCGCGCCAGCGCATCGGCTACGTGGCGCAGGAGCAGAACTTCTACGGCTGGATGACGCCGACCAGCATCGGGCGCTTCGTGCGAGGGTTCTACCCGCGCTGGGACGACGCGACCTACCGCGAGCTGATCCATGACCTCGATCTGCCGACCAACCGCAAGGTCCGCACTTTCTCGGGCGGCATGAAGGTGAAGCTCGCCCTCGCCCTCGCCCTCGCCCACCACCCCGAGCTGCTGGTGCTCGACGAGCCGACCGCTGGGCTCGATCCGGTGGCGCGCCACGAGTTCTTGGAGATGGTGCGGGAGCAGGCCGAGGGGTCGGGACGCACGACGTTTTTCTCGACCCACCTGATCGACGAGATCGAGCTGGCGGCGCACCGCGTCGGCATCGTCGACGGTGGCCGCACGCTCTATGAAGGCAGCGTCCGCGAGCTGGCGGCCCGTCTGCGTCGGCTGCGCTGCCGGAACCTGGCGGACGGAGCCGGCCTGGTGCTGGCGGCGCCGCTGCCGGCACTGCTCAACGACCCGCAGCTCGGCTGGCGCGTCATCCGCGACCAGGTGCGAGACGGCGAGCGTCACGTCATCGTCGAGACCGGCGGGCGTCCCGCGTCGGCCGGCGAGCTCGATCTCGGGGATTGGGTGCTCGAGGAGATGCCGCTCGAGCAGAGCTTCATCGAGATGGTGCGCAAGCCTCTGAAGCGCTCGGGCGCGTCGAGCCAGCGATGAGCCGACTGACGGCTCTGCTCGGCAAAGAGCTGCGTCACCACGGCATCGCCGGCCTCGTGCTGCTGACCTGCGTCGGCGGGGGCTACGTGCTGCTGGTCTTCGGTGCCTTGATGAGCTCCGAGACGGTCAGCGTCATGCAGGTCCACGCGGCGTTTCTCGGCCTCTTTGTGCTGCTGGCGGCGATCGTCTTGGGGCATCGGCTGGTGGTGGCGGAGTACTTCAGCCGCACCCAGCTCTTCCTCGAGGCGCTGCCGCTGCGGCGCTGGGAGGTCGTGGCGCTCAAGTTCAGCCTGGGGCTGGGCTTCCTGCTGCTGATGTCGGCGCTGTCGCTGGCGGTGACCGCCCTCGTCGCCTGGACGCGTGAGCCGCTGGACGCCTGGTTTCTGACCATCGTCGCGACCCGCACCGCGGCGTACGTCTTCTTCCTGTGGTCATTCTTGTTCGCCATGGGCATGGTCGGGCGTTTCCGCATTCCGATCTACCTGGCGCTCCTGCTGCTGTTCGTGGTGCTCGACGACCTCACCCAGCTCGAGCTGCAGCGCTTCGGCCCGATCGCCCTGCTCGACAACAACAGCCTGCCGTTCGAGCGCGAGACCCTGCCATGGCGTGCCGTGCTCGAGACCCTGGGGCTGGGCGCCGCCTGGACCGCCATCGCCTTTACCCTGGCGCTGATCCAGGAGGGCTCGGTCGCCGAGGCGCTGGCCAAGCGCATGAGCCAGAAAGAGAAGGCCCTGGTAGGCATCCTCTTCGTCGCCTTCATGCTCGCCATCGTCTTCCTGGAGGAGCGTCGCGACAAGGAGCCCTACGCGTTTCCCCAGCAGGAGATCCTGGCCAGTGTCGAGGTGCCGGTCGAGATCCTCTACGTGCAGCCCGAACGGCTGGGCGATGCCAAGCTCTTGATGAGCCGTCTCGAGCACGACCTGGCGAGTCTGCAGCAGACGTTCGACTGGCCCGAGCTACCGGCGGTGCGCATCGCCTATCAGCCCTCCCTCGACGGCTCGATCTATGACCGCGCCGAGCTGGTGAGCAACGACGGCATCCTGATCCGCGCCAACTTTCGCCAGACCGGGACTTGGGACCCGAGAGCTTTCGCCGCCTACGTGATCGGCGAGACGCTCGATGAAGCGACCGAAGACCGGGCGCGCTTCGAGCCCAAAGCCTGGCTGCGCGACGGCTTTGCTCTATGGTGGGCGGGCCGCTCGAGGTCGCCTGGCGATCCCGCGGAGCTGTGCTCCAGTAAGGACTCGCCGGACCGGAGAACCCTGCTGCGGGCGCTGTGGGCCAGCCGCCAGCAGCCGCTCGACGCCGAGGTGCTGCGCAGGTGGCTGCGCACCCGCGAGCGCCACGGCGAAGCGGTGGCCGAAGCGCTGGCGGCAAGCGGCCTGTGGGTGCTCGAGCGCGGTCAGGGGGAAGCCAAGGTACTCGCCCTGGCTCGCGGCATCCTGGGTCGTCAGCCGACCAAAGACATCCGCGAGCTGTTCTACGAGTGGCGCCAGCCGATGCCGAAGGCGTTCAAAGAAGCCGTCGGGCTGGATTGGAGCGAATTTCTCGACGACTGGGCGAGCTCTCTCGAGCGCTGGCGAGCTCAGCCCGCCTGCGCCGAGCTCCTCGCCCGCCTGCCGGAAGTCGCCGCCGAGCTCGAAGTGGAGCGCGGCGACGGCTCGGTACGCCACCTGACCTACCGCGTCGACGCCGAGCCGCCGTGGCCGCAGGGCACCCTCGTCACGCTGCTGCACAAACGCCTGACGCCGTTTGATGAGCCCCTCGAGCGCATCGAGCTGCGCCGGCGGGAGCACCTGTGGCCGGGCGGCCAATCGCAGGCCAGCTGGCGTCTACCGGGGTTCTATGGTGAAGGCAGCCGCGCTTTCCTGGCGCTCGAGGTCGAGTCGCAGCTGCTGGGCTGTCCGCTACGGCTGATCGCCCAGCGCCGGGAGATCCGATGAGAGCGCTGTTCTTCAAGGAGCTGCGCGGCCACCTGCCGCTGCTCGCCCTGGTGATCGTGATCTTCGGCGGCGATTTCCTCTACTGGCCGTTCGCCGAGCGTCTCGACGAAGTGAGCTGGGTCGAGCAGAGCGGGCAGCTGCTGCCGGCCGAGGGCAAGTTCTACGCCATCGCCCTGCTGGTCCTGACCCTGATCGCGGCCTACAGCGCCTTCCCTCGCGAGCACGACGAGAAGACGATCGAATTCCTCTACGCCCTGCCGATCGGCCGCGGTCAAATCTTCCTCGCCAAGGCGCTTGCGGTGTGGGCCGTGATGGCGGTCGGCGTAGCGCTCGACCACCTGGCGGGAGCCACGGTGCAGTTTTTGAATCCGCAGTCGTTCGGAGGCGAGCAGTGGCGGCTCGGCCTGGCGGTTCGGATCGCTGGGATCGACGCGTTTTTCTGCGCCGCGATGGTCGCCCACGGCCTGCTGCTGTCGTTCCTGCGCCGCTTCGGCTGGCTGGCGGCCGCTCTCATCGGCTACCTGATCGTCTTGATCAAGCGCCATGCGCCGGCCCACGCTTACGTCGACCCGAGCGAGCTGCTGACGTTCGAGTACCGCGGCCTCGAGCTCGTGATGCCGTGGACCGGCCTGCTGTTTCATGGCGTGGCGGCCATGGTCTCCGGCGCCCTCGCCTACCTGCTGTGGATGGGACCGGCGGAACGGTTGACGCTCGCCTACTCCCGCCTGGAGACGAGCCGCGGCGGTAGGGTCGCGCTGGGCTGCGTGCCGTTCCTGCTGATGAGCGGCGGCCTGGTGTGGATGGTCGCCTGGGCGGTGGAGGAAGGCGACGATACCACCGAGCAGGTGATCTACCGCGAGCTGTTGCCGGTACGCGCGGAAACCCGCTGGTTTGATTTCACCTACGACTCGAGCCAAACGGCAGCTGCTCAAGCGCTGATCCGCCAGGCCGATACGGCCTATGAACGGGTGGCTGCCGCCATGGGCGCGGAGCTCGGTGTCCGCATCGACGCCGACCTGACGGATCTTGGCGACGGCCATGCCGGCATTGCCCAGGGCGGCGTGATCCGGGTGGCGCTCGAGACCCTCGACGCTGCCGAGGCCCTCCATACGCTCTACCACGAGACCGTCCACAGCTTTCAGTTCCATCTCGCCGGTGGTCGGGTGCCGGAGCAGGCCGACAGCATCCGCACCTTCGTCGAAGGATCCGCCGAATACATTTCCCACGAGCTGTTGAGCGATCCCGTGACCCGAAGCGCTCACCGCAGGCTTGCGGCGGCGGCGTTCGATCGCCACAACATCCGCTTC
>JBCCEE010000513.1:0-6049 GCA_039030415.1 Acidobacteriota bacterium | reverse complement strand
TCGTCATCGATAGTCTGGAGCGACCGCTGGCCGAGGCCGAGGTGCAGCTGGTCGCGAGTGGCAGCGATCCGGCGGTTGAGCCGTCAGAGCCCGAGCAAGAGCGGCACCGGGCGCGGACGACGCGGGACGGTCGCTTTCGCGTCTCGGGCCCGGCATCCGAGAGCGTCGACATCGTTGCTCGTGCCAAGGGTTTTGCGCCGCTGCGCGTGCGCGGCGTGCGAGTGCCGCTGGGGGTAGCGGCGGTCGACCTGGGGACCCTGGTCCTGGCTCCGGGCGTCGGCCTGGCGGGACGGGTTGAAGATCCCCAAGGGCGGCCCCTGGCTGGCGCCGAGATCTGGTGGCGCCAGCCGACCGAACGCTTCGAGCCGCGGGTTGCCCCGGTAGCCCTAGACCGCGACCCCGACGCCATTGCCGACGCGGCGGGACGCTTCGAGCTGGTGGATCTGGAGCCCGGCTCTGTGATCGACCTGTGGGTCGATCACGATGGCTTCCTGGGCACTTCGATTCGCGGCCTCTCCGCGCCGGATGTTACCGGGCCCGGTCACCGGCCGATCCTAGCGGTCCTCGAGCCCGCCGGCCAGATCCAGGGCGTGGTGGTGTCGGATCGCGACGTGCCGCTGGCCGAGGCTCGGGTCACGCTGGCGACCCTAGCAATGCCTGCACAGCCGTCCTGGCCGAGCCGGACGGTGATCACCGATGCCGAGGGCCGCTTCAGCCTTCAGGACGCTCGCCCCGGCGAGCTCGAGGTCTCGGCGGTGGCTGCCGGTTTTCAGCCGGCGCCACCCCAGCAGCTGACGCTGGCGCCGAGCCAGGAGCTCGCTGGGCTGCGTCTCGTCGTCTCACCCGGGGCGGCGCTCGTCGGTCGGGTCGTCTCGAGCGCCGGCGAGCCGGTGGCGGAAGCGCGGGTGGCGATCGGCGGCCAGCACGGCGACTCGGACCTCGAGGGGCACTTCGAGCTCTCGGGTATCCCGCCAGGTCTCCAACGGCTGCAGGTGATCCACCCGGGCTACAACGTGCTGACCCTTCAGCAGGAGATCACGGCGGGCGTCAACCATGCGGAGCTGCGGCTGGCTGGCGGCCACCCGATCACCGGCTGGGTTCTCGACCAGGACGGCTCGACGGTCGCCGATGCCGTCGTCGAGCTCGAGCCGCTGAGCCGCGAGACCTTCGGCGGCTATCGCACGCGGTCGGACGACGGCGGCGCGTTTCGTTTAGCGCGGGTAGCGGAGGGGCGCTATCGCGTCGTCGGGTCCGGCGTCGGCTACGTGGCGGCGGAGCCGGAGCTCGTGCTGGAGGTAGCGGGGGATGCCGTCGAGGGCGTCGAGCTCGTGCTGCAGGCCGGGGCCAGGATTCAGGGTGAGATCCTCGGCCTCGACTTCGAGGAGCTGGCGCAGGTCGAAGTCGAAGCGAGGAGCGAGCGTTATGGTCGGCTGCGAGGCACGGTGGACTATGAAGGCGGCTACGAGATCGTCGACCTGAGCCCCGGGGACTGGCTGGTGACCGCGGAGCTCGGCAGGGGTAGCCGCCAGGCGCGGGCGCGGGTCATCATCGAGCCTGGAGTGGCGAGGGTCACCCGTGATCTCGAGCTCGATCGCGGCGTCGTGCTGAACGGCCAGGTCTTGCACGGCGGCGAGCCTTTGGCTGGCGCTCGCGTGACGCTGCGAGCCCACGACCATCCCGCGCGGCGAGCGGTGACCGCGGGACTGGAGGGCGACTTCGCTATCGAGAATCTCGAGCCGGGCAGCTACCGGGCCAGCGTCACCCATGCCGAGCTGCGCGTGATTCACAACGAAGACGTATGGATCGAGCGCGACGACGAGGTCGTGATCGAGATCACCACCGCCGAGCTGTCGGGCTGGGTCACGTCCGCCGGGCGGGCGGTGCCGTCGGCCACCGTCATGCTGCGGCAGATCCTCGCCGGGGGAAGCGAGGGCTCGGCGTTCGGCGAGCCCAGCGCGGCCGACGGCAGCTTCCGCTTCCCGCGGCTGCCGGCGGGGCGGTTCAAGCTCCAGGTACAGCACAACGCCTACCGGCCGTTCGAGGAAGAGCTCGAGGTCGCCGCGGGCAGGTCGCTTGCGGGCTTTCGGGTCGCCCTGGAGCCGGCCGCTGGCCTGGATGTCATGGCTCGACTGACCACCGGAGCCCGGCCGGAATTCCTCAACCTGCGTGGTGTCGACGAGCAGGGGCGTAGCTTCGCGGCAACCCGCGTCCCCGACGCTGAGGGATATGCGCGATTCTCCAGCCTGCCGGCGGGCAACTGGCGCCTGCTGATCAGCGGTACGGGCGGCGCGACGATCTCACGCACCGTCACCGTCCCCGGCGAGCCGCTCGCCGGCTTGCTGCCCGCCGCCGGCCGGCTGCGGGTGCGAGTCGCCGACTTGGTGGAGCTCGAGTCCTACGCCAGTCTCACCTTGGCGAGCGCTGAAGGCCTGCGGTTTCAGAATTTGGCCTGGGGCGGCACCCTCGAGCAGGCGTGGCCCGTCGCCGCCGGCCGCGCGGTGGTCGAGGGGCTCCCGGCCGGCGTCTGGAATCTGCGCGTCGAAGGTCCCGCGGGCCGGGTGTGGACGGGAGTGGCGGTGACCACCGGCGGACCTGAAGTCGCGGTGACTCTGCAGGACTGAGCCGGTGCCCGAGGCCAGCCGGCGGCGAGGGCTGACGGTCGAGATTGCGCTGGACGGCTGCTTTGAGTATTCTCTCTGCGTTCCCACAGGGCGATGAAATACGAAGGAGGTCGAGTATGCGCAAGTTCTCGGCGAGCTGGGTCGTGGTTTGTCTACTGGTCTTTTCCACCCCTGCGGCTCTGGCCTCGGATCTTCCCTACGAGATCACCGAGCAGCGCGAACCGTGTGCGGATCGCGAGCCGATGCGTCAGGCGCTGTTCGGCACCACGCACCTGCACACCGGTCTATCCTTCGACGCCAGCATTCGCTTCGTCGACTTCCATTCCGGCAACAATCCGCGCGGCGCCTACGCTTTCGCGCAGGGCAAGAGCTACATTCAGCTGCCCGGGCCGTCGGGAGCCCAGTCGCCGGCACCCCTGCGGCGCCCGAGGATCGATCGCCCGCTCGACTGGGGGGCGGTCACCGACCATTCCGAGCACTTCGGCGAGATGGGCTTCTGCAAAGGCCTGCTCGAAGACGACGCGCCCGAGCGCCTGTCGATGGAATGTCGCATGATCAACGGCTTCTTCTACGAGCCAGGGCGCGCCATCAACCCGTCCTTCGGCCGCACCATCGCGTCGAACGCATTCACCAACCTCACCGTCAGCTCGCTCGGTGCGATCAGCAAGAACACCCATCTGCCGGTGTGCAACAACCATCCGGAGCGCTGTGAGAAAGCCGAGATGAAGGTGTGGGAAGAGGTGCGGCTGGCGGCCGAAGAGGCCTACGATCGCAGCAGCAAATGCGAGTTCACCAGCTTCATCGCCTACGAGAACACCTCGACCCCGCTGCTCAACAACTGGCATCGCAACGTCATCTTTCGCAACGATCGCGTGGTGAAGCAGCCGGTCACCGCCATCGACATGGCGGTGAACCTCAACGAAGCGCCATTGGTCGAGCCGATCAACTCGCTGGTCGCCAAGGTGCCGGACGAGCCTCGGGTGTGGCCGGTGCCGCCAGGTATCGAAGTCAACCATCCGCTGCCGCAGCCCTTCTGGAACAAGCTCGAAGCGGACTGCACCAAGCATGGCAATGTGACGCGCGGCGTCGACAGCCAGTGCGACTTCATCACCATTCCGCACAACAGCAACCTCGGCGGTGGCACGGCGGGCGTGTTCCCGCCGCTGTTCCTGGATCCCTACAACACCGACGACGCCAAGCGCCATGCCGAGATGGAGCCGCTGGTCGAGATCTACCAGGACAAGGGCAGCAGCGAATGCCGCTACGATCCGCGCTACCTCTCGGGTACCGACACCATCGACGAGTTCTGCGCCTTCGAGATTTTGGACGGCAAGACCCTGGGGTCGGCTTCCGGCGTCGGCTCGGGCGGCGACGGTGGCGCCAGCGCCCCGGACACCTTCGGCGATCGCGCCTACGTGCGCAACGTCTGGAAAGACGGCATCAAGTACGCCGCGGACAACACCTACGAGGGCGTCAACCCGTTCAAGATGGGGGTGGTGGCGGCGTCGGATTCGCACACCGGCGTCATGGGCTGGCACCCGGAGAACGAGAAATGGCCGGGGCACCTGGGCATCGACGACGTCTATTCGATGGCGCGCTCGTCGACGATTCAGAACAGCTCCGGCGGGCATTCGGTGGTGTGGGCCGAGGAAAACTCGCGCGATTCGATCTTCGCGGCGCTCAAGCGCAAAGAGACCTACGGCACCAGCGGTCCCCGCATGCTGCACTATTCAAGAAGTTATTTGCATAATCTCTAGCTCCGCTATGATCTGCCCTGCTATGATCGTCAAAATTTTGAAAAGCCATAATGGTTGGAGCAGATACGACTACTAAAAACGCAATAGCTGCAGAAGGGGTAGAACTTAATTTCAATCTATCCATGAACATTTGGTACAATGCTAGCCCAGCCATGCCAATCCAAATTGCAAATGTGAAGAAGCTGCCTACTAACACATAGTCTCTTTCGCGTGGATGAGTTTTACTTTCAAACTCATTGAAGATAACAAAAAGTTCGAGTATACAAGGAGAATCCGGTTACTCTGATCAAATGGTTGAAGGTGTTTCGATTGGTTTCGGGAAATACAAGGAGGAATACAAAATTTACCTGTGAATTGTAAGCGCAAGCATGAAGCACTGAAAACGTCTCAGCAACAAAGAGTACACCATGGCTCTCCAGAATGAAACACATATACTGTATTGTCATAGTACTCACTTTGCATTCTTCTGTGATTCTTGCAAAGCCAACGCCAGCTGAAAGACAGTGTACCGGTAGTAGCACATTAGACAACAGAAAAGGCCAGTGGTCTCCCAACGAGGACACTTACTATGTTGCTACTCTGAGCTCCATGCTTTGAATGAACAGCTAGTCATCACTGCATATTATGTAGTTGACGTAAGGCATGAAAAACAGCATGAAGTTCCTAGTGTATCCAAATCTAGAATGTCAGCGAGCGATAATTATGACAATGAGAGCTTCAACTAAAGAAGAAATACTCATTTCGCCGTCAACTGTCGCATGAAAGTGAGTGGACTGCATAGGTTCCTGGGAACTCAGAAGTCCCCTTTGTCACTCGCTGTACTTTCTAAACAAGTCAAAGAATCTGACAGAAAGATCAGTAACTCCCCATTCAAGAGCACAAACAGACGTGCCTGACATGCAAGCCCATCCAGACTTACATGCACAGTATTCAGACAACGAGTAAATCCATTACCTCATCTTTGATAATTTGCGTCTCCTGTTGCACTTCTGTGTCCCGGAAGTGCACTTTCTTCAGATCACTGAAACATGCACACACGATCACAGAAACAGTAGCAGCAAATATAAAGTACATGCAACCAACAATCACTAAATAGCTGTGGTGAAGCAGTTCTCCCATCTACTGCTGTAGTTTGGTTGCCCTTTAACGATTACAGTAAAGTTCACCTTCCAAGAACGTTACCTTGATCAAGGCAGCCTGTCATATTGTAATTGTTCCAGGGATCAAGTCACGTTCTTATCGGAATTGTATTGTAAAATGGCGCAGAGGGCGCACGGCTCTAAAGCTTTGCCAGCATATTCTTCGATTTCAGACTGCATGTTTTTGGGCGACGTGTTCTTGGGCAGCCAACTCTACTGTACACAATACAGACATGCAGACGGATCTGTGGAAAAGGCACCACAACATATTGCGCAACGTGTTAAACAAGTTCTCTTCATCTGGACCACCCTGCTTGCCATGCAGCACATGCACACGTTTGATTTACTTTATGTAGGACTCTCAGTTCCATGACACATGATAAAGTGTTGTGCCACACATGTACTTTGTTGAATTGCACTCAATCTGATTGCAGTGCCCCTGACTCTGAGAACAGTCCTACCTGGAAAGCCTTGCAACTTTGTCCTCAAACCACTGCAGTTCGCCCATCAGCTGCCGATCCAGAGACTTCTG
>JBCCEE010000512.1:0-6054 GCA_039030415.1 Acidobacteriota bacterium | reverse complement strand
GCCCTGGCTCTGAATCGCGCCTTCTGGCTGGCGGTGGCGGCGTTCCTGGTGGTGCTGACCGTTCGCATTTTCCCGCGTCGCGAGCACGACGCGGGCCGGGCGCTCGACCGCCTGCAGCCAAAAGCTCTGCTGCGCACCGCCTGGCGCCTGTCGCCGGTCCTGGTGCCGGCGATCGTGCTCGGCGTCGTGCTGGGCGTCGAGGTCAGCAACGGCACCCAGGGCGGCGCCGCCGAGCGTCGCGAAGAAGAGTACCGCGGTCGCAATCTCATCACCTGGGGGGAAGCTGAGACCCCCTGGATAACCCGTGTCGATCTCGATCTGGAGCTCGACCCAGAAACTTCGGGTTTCAAGGTAAGCGGAACTTACGACCTGCGAAACCACTCCGAGAAGCCGATGCAGAGGTTCCCGATGTCGGTGGGCGACCACTTCGAGGACATCGAGTGGACCTTGAATGGCGAGCCCCACACGCCAGAAGACTGGGCGCGGATCCACGTTTTTGCGCTGGATCCACCGCTGCCGGTGGGAGAGTCTGTCACCGTAGGCTTCAGCCACAGCGGCAGGTTCCCCCGCGGAATCAACAAAAACGGCGGCGGCATGGGGCAGTTCATCCTGCCCAGCGGCACCGTACTGACCGGCTTTTCGAGCAGCTTTCTGCCTCTGCCCTTCTTCGAGAGCGGTCGCGGGGTCAACGAAGACAACGCACTCGAGCCTCGAGACTACGAGGAAGGACATTGGCACGGGTTGACGCCCCCGGGTATCGGCGCCGGCTCCCGCTACGCGGTGACGACGCGAGTCACCCTTCCGGAGTCCTATCGCGCCAACGGCGTCGGGGTTCTGGAGTCGGACACCGTCAGGGACGGGCGCCGCACCATGCTGTGGCGCAGCGATCACCCGGTCAATTTCTTCAATGTCGTGGCTGGACGCTGGGATGTGTGGGAAGGCGACGGCGTCCAAATCTTTCATCACCCCGAGCACACGTACAACCTGGAAGAGATGGGAGAAGCGCTGATCGGATCTCGTAAGTATTACTCCGAGTGGTTTTACGAGTATCCGTGGCAGGAGCTGAAGCTGAGCGAGTTTCCGGGGCTGGCGAGTTATGCCCAGGGGTTCCCGACCAACATCACGTTCTCAGAGAACCTCGGCTTCCTGACGCGCAGCCAGCCCGAAGCCCAGGTGGCGTTCATGGTCACGGCTCACGAAGCGGCCCACCAGTGGTGGGGCAACATCCTGATGCCGGGTCGCGGCCCGGGAGGCAACGTCATTGCAGAAGGCATGGCCCACTTCTCGACCGTACTGCTCTTCCAGCAGCTCAAGGGCGACGAGGGTCGTATCGGGTTCCTCAAGCAGATCGAGGAGCTGTATGGCGATCGCCGTCAGGTCGACTCAGAAAAACCTTTAGTTTGGATCGACGGCTCCAAGGCCGGGGACACCACCGCCACCTACGACAAGGGCGGCTGGGTGTTCTGGATGCTGCTGCAGCACCTCGGCCGCGACAACGGCTTGGCCGGGATCAGGGACTTCATCCACCGCTATGCCCAAAGCGATGACTATCCTCTGCTGCAAGACTTCATCGAAGTCATGCGCGAGCACGCGGTCGACGTCGAAGCCTACGACGCGTTCGTGCAGCAGTGGTTCTTCGAAGTCGTCGTGCCAACGTACCGCTTCAGCGAACCGAGCGTCACCCAGGAAGCCGGCCGCTGGATCGTCGAGGCCCAGCTCGAGAACACCGGCACCGGCCGGATGCCGGTCGAAGTCGCTGCCGTGCGCGGTGAACGTTTCCCGGCAGACGACTCCGACAACGACCCAGAGGCACAGTGGAGCGAATCCCGCGTCGAGGTCATTTTGGGCGCGGGCGAATCCACCACCGTGCGGATCGAGTGCGTTTTCGAGCCCGAGCAGCTGATGGTCGACCCCGACGCGCACCTCCTCATGCTGCGCCGCGAAAAAGCGGTTGCCGAGCTCTGAGCGCCGTCGGCTGGACCTTCGGGCGAGCTACGCCTTTCTCTCGATTGCGCCAAAGCTCGCCGACTCGACGTCCTCAGACCTCGTGGCGAAATCGCGCGCACGCTCCAATCGTTCCAAGGCGTCTGGCTCGTCCAAATTCGCTGTGACGCTACCCTTGATGCGACGCTCCTCTTCCCAGACCGCCATGCCTCCCCCGGTACCAAACTCCATCATCGCAAGCCCGAACGCTTCGCAGCGATCGGCAGCATGGAGCGTGATCTCGAAGTTGAGAACGTAGCGCGGAGGAGCTGGCCGCTGCGCGAGCTCGAGACGCCGTTGCAGCGCCTTGCTCAGTGTCTTGTACCGTCTCGTGCGGCGGACGCAGAAAGGCTCCAGCCAGATCGTACCGGCCCCGAGCTTCGGCTCCAGATCGAGCTCGAGGCATCCGAGCTCGTCGAATCCGGCGATCTGAAAGGTCTTGCCAACCGCGCCCCCAAAGGCGTCGCGAGATTCTGCTGGTAGCGTTGAGATCGAAAGGGGTACCGTCAACACTCGGACCCAGTCTCCCAGCTGGAGGTCCTTCCGGTCCGCGTCGAGAGGTTCGTGAACTGTCATGGTTGAAGCCCGGTTTCAGCTGCGGCGAATCGAACGTATGCCCCGGAAGGCCAAGTAGACGGCGAGGATGGCCAGGGCGATTTGCTGGCCCAGCACGGCCTCAGGGCCGTTCAGCGCTTGGGTCCTCTCGCAGAAGCCCGAGAAGGTGTGGTACCCCAAGGTGGCGGCGAGCCAAAGCTGCAGCGACCCAAAAACCGGGATCAGGCGGGCCGTGAGGGACAGCACGACCACCGCGAGCAGCGCAATCGCCAGCACGGCACCCACCGCCTCCTGGCGAAGTCGCCAGCGCGCTTCCCGCTCACGCAGGTCTTTGGCGCTCTCGATGCCGTAGGTCGACTGCAGGCTTTCCCGCACCGTGGCGCCTTCGAGGATCCGCTCGTAAAAATCCCGCAGCGGCTCCACGCCATGGGCTTCCACCAGGTAGAAGAACAGGTTCTGATAACGCTTGTAGGCGTCGCTCAGGCCGGCGTGTGGATCCGCCGCCAGGAAGGCCGCGGAACCTTCGTGAAACCAGGTGGGATAGCGTTCGCGATTGCGGTAGCGGGGTGGACCCAGGGACGAGTTGGTGAAGACGTGGACCAGCTCATGGCGGAAGGTGCTGAGCATGGCGCGAAAGGAGTCGCGCTCCCACTCCCTGAGGGTCGCGTCGACGTCGACCGTGGGGTCGAGCGCCGAGCTTCGAAGCTGCTCGAGCCGGTGGGGCGTGATGTACGAGAGGGGGATCACCACGTAGCGACAGTAGATCGTGATGCCCTGGATCTGCTCTTGGCGCTCGGAGGCCGGCCGGCCGTCGCGCTGCAGCTCCTCGACGTTCTCGACCAGCTTGAGATAGGTCAGTCCGGGCAGCACGGGGTAACCGAAGCGTTCGACCGTACTGGCGATCCAGTCCTTCTCGTCTTCCACTTCGGCCAGGAAGTCCTCGAGCGTTTTCCGGGCCTTGGCATCGTTCTCGAGGTAGGCCGGCAGGGTCACCAAAAAGCTCTCGACGACCCGGCGGCGGACGTTCGAGAAGCGCGGATCCCCCGGCCGATCTTCGGAGGACACCGTGAAGCGAGTGAACAGATCGTGCGCCGAGCCCTCTTCCGGCCGCGACTCCTGGAGCGCCACCAGCGCCGCTCGCACCGCGGCGTCCGCGTCCTCGAAGACGGGGTTCTCCCACTCGTCGGCGCCGGCCGCTGGCCCAGCGAACACCCAGATCAAGCTCAGTGCCCCAACCAGCCGGGCCCAGACCAGCCACCGTAGCGAGAATCGCCGTTTCAACGCGCATCTCCTACCAGGCTGATCTGAGGCAGGCGCTCAGAGGCTGCGGCCGGCTCCCAACTGTCCGTCAGGCTCATCAGCACCGCGAGAGCGACGACGATGGCGCCGAAGATCATCAGCGCGGTCTTCACGCCGCCCAGGAAGATCTCTCGCTCCGGCTGCTGGTTGCGGTGGCGAAACACCGAACGGCTCTTGAGCAAGATTGACGTGGCAACCGCGGCGACGGCGAGCAGCACTCGCACGGGCCAACCTCCGCCGACGGCGAGATCGAGCCCAGCGAGCAGACCGCCGGCAGCCAGCATCCCTGCGACTTGCTGGATCGCCGGCCGGTCGGCGAGCTTCAGCACCCCCAGGACAGCACCCGCCAGCATCGCCACCACCACTAGGGTGAACAAGTCGCTCAGCTCGACGCGGGGTCCGGGTGCCGAAAGCAGCAGGAGCAGATCGCGCACGTCCGGCACCTCGCCGCCTCCCAGGACGACGCTCTCGGGATACCGTGCGGCGGCGCGCGGCAGGTTGAAGAGATGCACTACACTGGCGGCACCGACGGTGAACGCCACCGCATAAACAATGCCGTCGAAGCGCTCGTCGAATTCCTTCTCGTCCGCCAGCAACGCCGGCAGGATCGCCGCCAGCGCCGCGAGCGTCAGCAGGTAGAGCGGCCCCGACCAGGCTTCGATACCGAACATCTGGTCGACCCCGAGGATCAGCGCCAGCTGCGCCGCGAGACCGGCCAGAAACGCATTCTGAATCAGGTCCAGCGGCTCGCGCTCGAAGCGATCGGCGAGATAGACCAGCGTCAGAACCAGGAGGCTGAGCAGAGCGGTCAACGCGGCGACATAGATAATCATTGGGTCGCTTCGATGATAGGGAAGAAGCAGCTACGGGTCCACCGTGCGCAGAAAACCGTGCGCAGAAGATCTTGACTTGGGCCGATCCAAGCCATTAGGTTGCCTGACATCTCCAGTCAATCTTCCAGCCCACAGGCTTGGAGATCCCCCAGATCGACCTCGGTAAGGAGCTTCGAATGCGCGGTGTCCGCCCTATTCGCCGTCTGTCTCTGATTCTTGCTCTCCTATTTCTCGTTTCGGCGTCAGCAGGAGCCCAGCCGCCGGCCGAAGACTGTACCGGCGCGGACCTCACCAGCAGCGATACTCTCCCGTTTTTTGATTCGATCATTCCGACTACCGACGACTTCGACATGACGGGTACGGGTTGCGTTGAAGAAGGCGTGGACAGCGCGGTCTGTTTCACCCCCACTAACGGCTGCACGGTGACGGTGACCTGCGAAGGCGACTCCGGCGTCCAAACCGCCAACGTCTTCACCGGGTCATGTACCACCTCCCCCACCAGCTGCACCAACACGGCTTCCGGCGCCATCGCGACGATCAGCGGCTTGGTCCTGAGCGCAGGAGTGAACGTGTGCCTGATCTGTGAGTACTCGTCGCCGACCTTCAACGATGTCACTATCACCGCGACCTCCGGGGACTGTGGCGCTCTGCCAGTCGATCTACAGAGCTTTTCGATCGAGGCTTCCGAGCCGTCTGAAGCGACGCACGCGGACAGGCCGGCCTTTTCAGCGGACCGGTAACCGGGTTGGGTGGCAAACTAAGCTCTGCGCGGCCGTGCTTCCAGCAGGGTCGGCGCAGGTGCCGGATTTTGTCTGCTCGCGGGCGGCGGATCACGCCTGAGTCAAAGTCCGCCCTCGGGGCCATCATCGTCGAGGGCGATCACCTAGGAGGAGACTCATGAGGCAGAGAACAGGACTTGTAGGTTTCATCGCGGCGGCCATCCTTTGCGGCGCCTGCGCCACCAATTTCACGCCGGAGCTCGTCCGGCAAGAAATTATCACCCAGCGCGGCACGGATCCGCTCAGCGCCTTCGAGCTCGACTTGGGCCGCTTCACCACTCTGCTGATCAAGTCTGCGCTAGCGGGAGAAGATGGCGAGCTACCCTTCGCCGGCCTGGACAGCCTGCAGCTCGCAGTCTACGAAGTGTCCTCCGACGCCGGCCCCGCCCTAGACGTCACCCGCTTCTCCTTCACCGGCTGGGACCAGGTAGTTCGCGTCAAGGAACAAGACGCGTCAGGCATGGTCCTGGTACAGCCCCGGAGCGATTCCATCGGCGATCTCGTCGTCGTCGGCTCCGGGACGCGCAAAGTTGTCTACGCGCGTCTGACCGGCCGCCTGTATCGCGATCTTCCCAGCGCCCTGGGGGACGTGCTGCGCTACGGCG
>JBCCEE010000511.1:0-6077 GCA_039030415.1 Acidobacteriota bacterium | reverse complement strand
TGGCTCGGGCGCTATGGCCTGGCACTGGGGCTGGTTCAGCTGCTGGTGCTCGGCGGTGGGCTGTTCGCGGCGCATCGTCATCCCCAATGGCTAGGCGGTGAGACCCGCAAGCTGCTGGCGTGGCCGCCCGTCGGCATCGCAATCTGGCTCGTGCTGCAAACCATGATATTGCCAGCGGGTCACCTGGCGGTCGCCACGATTTTGACGCTGGTGTCGGCGATGAGCTTCGTGCTCGCTGGCTTTCTGCTGGGATACCGATGGCTATTCGGAGCTGGATCGATCGCGCTGACGGTGGGTTTGCATAGTGCCGTGGCCTCCGCGACCGATGGCTCAATCGCTGCGCTATCGCTCGTCAGCCAGGGGCTGATGCTAGGCGCCTGGGCGATCTCGCGCCGTTTCGCGGGTCGCTCCGGGCGGTCCGAGCCGACGGCTTATGCCCTGCGCCTCGCAGGCGTCGCGTGCTGTCTCAGCGGCTTGCTGTGGATCGTCGTCGCCGCCGATCAAGGCTCGCTGGGTATCGAGCCGCTCCACCTGCTGCTGATCGCCGTCATGCTGGCCTTCGAGCAGCTCGATCGCGAGCGGCGTCTCGCTGGCCGGAAGGTCTGGAGCGGTGAGCTCGGGACGGCGGCGGCGGTCGAAGCGCCGTGGCGCTTACAGCTCGGTCTGCTGGCGGTCTTTCTGTGGCTGCCGCTGCAGTCCGAGGCGCTCTCCGGTGGCGCCTGGTTGACCAGCTTGGGATTCACCGTGCTGGCGTTCGGGGCTTGGACCGTCGCCGAGGCACTACACAACCGCAGCCGTTCCGAGATCCGAGGCTTGCTGCTCGACGGCGCTCTGTTCTGGGGTGGGAGCGGTGCTGCCCTGGCGTTCTGGGACACGATCATCATGGGCTCGGCCGTCATGGGGGCGACCAACGGCTCGCCCTGGTTGAGTCTAGCCCCCCTATTTTTGGCGAGCCTGTTCTTCGTCTTCCAGGCGGCCTACAAGCATCATCGCCTGCGCTCGGCGTGGTCGGCTGCCGGACTCTTCGTCGCCGCGTGCTTCGAGCTGCTGGCTCGGCTCGAGGCGCCCGGTCCGGAGCTCTATTGTTTGGGGCCTGGCCTGGCCTGCTTGGCCCTGTCGCGTCTGCTCGGCCGGGAGATCGACGACCCGTGGCGCGATCGCCTGTTCACCACCGGCGCCGCCTGCCTCTACGCCATGCCGGTCATGGGGCTGCTCGATCAGCTGAGCTGGGGATGGCAGATCGTCCTGCTGCTGCTGGCGGTGGGTTTCGGCGCGGCCAGCTTCCGCTTGCGCAGCCGGTCGCTGCTGACCGTGTCGACCGCTGCGCTGGTGATCGACCTCGCCTGCTTCCTGATCCGCTTGCGCCAAACCGAACCGCTGCTGCTGTGGGTCGCAGGAGTCGCCTTCGGCCTTGGCCTGATGGCGCTCGCCGGCCTGCTCGAGCATCGCCGCGAAATGCTGCTTCAGCACCTTCGGATCTGGGGCCAGGAGCTGCGCTCCTGGGCCTGACGCTCGAGCGGCTCAATCAAAACACAGCCTTTCATAAGACCGTCATCCATAAAGGAGAATGCCATGAACCTCACGCAACGTTTTTGTCTGCTGGTCAAAGGAAGCCTCAGCTCATTGTTCGACGCCATGGAAGATCCGGAGCGCAGCCTCCATCAGCTGGTGGTGGAGATGGAGGAGCAGCTGGAGGTGGCCAAGCGCGCTGTCGCCCAGGCGATGGCCAACGAGGAGCGCCTGCGGGCGCGGATCGATCGTCATCAGCAGTCTGCCGATCAGTGGCAGGAGGCGGCCCGGCGCGCCGTGGGTAAGGGGCGCGACGCCGAGGCCCGGGAGGCTCTGCGCCAGGGCGAGATCGCCGAGCGCCAGGCCCAGCGGCTGCGCGAACAGCTGGCGGCTCAAGAGCAGGATACGGCGCAGATCCGCGAGTCGGTTGGTCGCCTGCACGAGCAGCTGCAGCAGGGCCGATCGCGCCTTCAGGTGCTGCAGGCGCGGCTGCGCCAGGGTGAGGCTCGGCGCGCCATGGGCAAGGTGATGCGCGGCGTCGCGTCCAGCGACCTGAGCGGTGAGCTCGACCGTATCGGCGAGCGCGTCGAGCTGTGGGCGGCGGAAGAAGGCGCCTACCTGAAGCTCGGCGACGAGCTGTCTGGAGCCGATCTGAAGCGACGCTACGAGACCGCTGCGATCGAAGACGCGGTCGACGATCAGCTGGCCCAGCTGCGAGCCGAGGTCGCGGCCGAGAAGGCAGCGTCGTGATGCAGCGCTTGTGGTGGCGACTCCGGCGCCTGTGGCGTCAGAATCGCATTCGCCTATCGCCGGGATCGGGTGATCCGTTCACCCCACTCGATGCCGAGCTCGAGGGGCTCGAAATACTCGAGCCGGTGAAAGTCGGGCTCACGGCCGGGGACCGGGGTGCGAGCCAGATAACGCCGGGAGCTGGCGGTGCCGTGGATCGCGAACGCATTGACGCGGTGGGGCGGAGTCGGCAGCAAATGCCATGGCAGCAACGCCTCGCCGCGCCAGCGGCGACCCACGATCTGCGCCCGGTAGGAGATCGGCAGCTGCTCCTCGACGATCCTGCGGACGCCCCGCAGACGCAGGAGCAGGTAGTGCCCGTGCGGCGAGAGCTCGAGCTCGGTATAGCAGGGCTGCCGGGGGTTCTCTTCATCGGGAGTTTCGGGCAAACACCCGCCAACGATGAACAGCTCGACGACTTCGTGACTCCAGAGTCGAGCACAGGGGCCAGGCTCGGCCGGCGGAGCGGGATCACCGTGGAACGGAGCGTCTGCGGTGATCCCGAGCCCGTCGCGGCGGGGCCTGAGCGTGATGCAAGCCCGCTCTTCGCTGCCGATCGTCAGGCCGTTCCAGGTGCGGTTGATGCCGAGCTCGATCGCGGTGGTCACGGCACCCCCAGCAGACCCAACCCCAGCAGATCTATCCCCAACGGACCTATCCCCAACGGACCTATCCCCAACGGACCTGACTTCAACACTACCTGATGCTCAGGCGTCCAAGGTCTCGAAGTATCGGATGCTCGGAGGGGCCTCCAGCATCGCGTTGAGCTGGGTGATGGTTCCGTTCTCTTTTCGCCAGGCAAAATACTTTTCGTAGTGCTCCTTCGAATCCCAGAACTCGACCGCGACCAGTGTCTGGCCGTCGCCGACTTCCTGATATGTCGTGAGTCCCTGGCAGCCCTCGCAGGTCCGCGTCTCGGGCAGCATGGCCTGCAGTCCCTGCTTCAGGGCCTCGATCAGCTCGGGTTTGGCGCGCGCTTCGAACAGCACCATGACCGTCATAATGTTCTCCTTACCGTGAGGTTCAGTCGGGTGAGACCGCCTCCCCGGGGAAGGGGAAGGCGTTATGGTAGTATGGCAAAGTGCCGATGCTGTCGATAGCCCGATCATGCCGCGTCCATCGCGGTCTCGGGTCCGTTCGAACATTCTCGGACCGACCGTTGATGAGATCCCTTGTCTTTACTTGAGCCTTTGCCCCAATCCCTGGCTGTGGGGTTACTTTCTGGCATAAAGCCTGGCACTAGCTCACGATCTACGGAGCTTGTCCTTCAGAGCTCAAGCGACTTCTGGCGAACAGCAGTGCAAACATCCGTGCCAGCAAGCCATTCCAGCCCGCGCGATCGTACATCCCAACAGACCTGCCAGGATCACACGCTTTAGTTTCGGAGGCCCCATGAAAAGAATGTCCGTGTCGAGCCCGTCCCATATTGTGCTCACGATCGCTGCACTCGCGGTGCTTTCCCCGCTGGTGACGACGCCAGCCCACGCGACGAGCTTCGTGATGGTTACCGACGAGCTGCTGGCGGACCAGGCGTCGATCATCGCCGAGGTCGAAGTGCTCGAGATCGATCGCGCTCCCGGCATCGGCGAGCCGGCGACCGACTACCTCATGGCGCTCGACAACGTGATCGTCGGTGACGTGTCGGCGAGTCCGCTGACCGTGAGGGTGCGCGGTGGCCAGATGGCCGACGGCACCGAGCTTTGGGTCTACGGCGCTCCGCGCTTCGCCGCGGGTCAGCGCGCCATGGTGTTCTTGAATCAGCGCTCCGACGGCACCTACGGTATTTTGCACTTCATGCTCGGGGCCTTCCACGTTTTGACGGTCGATGGCCAGAAGGTGCTGGTGCGGGACCTGTCGGAGACCCACGAGATCACTCTGCCGGGCAAGGCCAGCGTAGCGAAGGGGCCGCGCGACCTCGAGCGCTTTCGGGTTTGGCTCGAAGACCATCAGCAGGGTCGCAAGCGGGCGGCCGACTACTTCGTAGAAGACGCCTCCGGAGGGATCTCGCGAGAGCTGGAGAAGTTCACTCTGATCACCAACCCGCCGATTCGCTTCCGGGAGTTCGACCTGGGGCAGAGCATCGCGTGGCGGGCCGATAGCCAAGGCCAGCCCGGAGTCTCCGGTGGCGGCTTCGCGCAGTTTCGAACGGCGCTGGGGGCGTGGAATGGGGATGGCGGCTCGAACATCAACTACGTCTATGCTGGCACCACGAGCGCTCGCGGCGGTTTGACCAACTTCGACGGCGTCAATGCCATCATGTTCGACGATCGCGGCAACACGTCAGAGTTCGACGAGCCGTTCGACTGCAACAGCGGTGGCGTGATCGCGGTCGGCGGTCCGTGGTTCACCAACTCGACCCACGTCCACAACGGGCAGAACTTCCGCTCCGCCATAGGCGCCGACATCGTCACCAACCGCAACACCGGCTGCTTCCTCGGCCAGGGACGAAGCGCCGAAGAGGTTTTCTCCCACGAGCTCGGTCACACCCTCGGGTTCGGCCATTCGGCGGACAGCGGGGCCTTGATGTTCGCTTTCGCTCACGGCGGGAACTTCGGCCCGGCCCTGCGCGCCGACGACCGTGCTGGCGCCGCCTTCCTCTACGGCACGCCGACGGTCACCCCGAATTCTCCGAACAACCTGAGCGCGACCGCGATTTCACCAGGCCAGGTGGATCTGCGCTGGAACGACAACGCCAACAACGAGACGTCCTATGAGGTCGAGCGCCAAGAGGCGGGTGGCTCCTTCCAGCGCATCGCTACCATCGGGGCCAATCGCACCACCTACGAAGACACCACGACCCAGGGGGACGTCACCTACACCTACCGGGTACGGGCTCGCAATTCGGCCGGCGCTTCGGGCTACTCCAATACCGACACGGTGACGACGCCGGTCCCGCAGCCTTGCGTCGCCGGGCCCAACACGCTGTGCCTCAACAATGGCCGTTTCAAGGTCGAGGTCAACTGGCGAGATTTCGACGGCAACGAAGGCCAGGGCACCGACCTCGAGCTGGCCTCCAGTGACTCCGGGCTGATGTGGTTCTTCGCCCCCAACAACTGGGAGCTGCTGGTCAAAGTGCTCGACGGCTGCGCCTTCACCAATCATTTCTGGGTGTTCGCGGCCGCCACCACCAACGTCGCCTACGATCTGATCGTGACCGATTCCGCGACCGGCTTTGTCAGGACCTACTCCAACGAGCTCGGTGTCTCGGCGCCGGCGACCACCGATACGGCCGCGTTCCAGACCTGCGACGTGAGCGCACCGCGCGCCGGCAGCTCCGTGGGCAAGTCTTCCACGGATACGTCTTCCACCGCCGCCGGCATGGTCACGCAGCAGCTGACGCTGCCCGAAAAACAGGGGGTGTGCACGCCGGACGCCACCACGCTGTGCCTCAACGGCGGGCGCTTCTCGGTCAAGATCGACTGGGAAGACTTCGACAACAACACCGGGTTCGGGCAGGTCGACCCGATGCAGTCCAGCGACTCGGGCCTGATGTACTTCTTCGACCCCGAGAACCTGGAAGTCTTGGTCAAGGTGCTCGACGGCTGCGCGGTCAACAACCGCGTCTGGGTGTTCGCAGCGGCCACCACCACGGTGAGGTACACGCTCGAGGTGACCGACACGGTAACCGGCGCGGTCCAGCGATACACCAACCCGCTGGGCAACTCGTCGGACGCTATCACCGACACCGACGCGTTCATGTCCTGTCCCTGACGGCTCGAAGGTCCTGGTTCCGCGGGGGGGGGGGGTGCGGGGGGGCCCGGGGACCGCGGGGCCCCCAC
>JBCCEE010000510.1:0-6083 GCA_039030415.1 Acidobacteriota bacterium | reverse complement strand
GGGGCAGCTGCAAACCTTGCTGGGCGGGCCACCGGTAGTCAACTATGCGGTCTCCGGTTATGGCTTCGATCAGATTTATCTGCGCTTCCGAGAAACCTACCGCGCCTACGATCGGCCGGTAATCCTGCTCGGCCTCATGACGCTCAACCTGGACCGCTCGATCCTGCAGGTTCGAGACGCCCCCAAGCCTTATTTCGTCTTGAAGGATGACCAGCTGAAGCTGGCCGGCGTGCCATTGCCCAGCGATGCCGACGCCTGGCATCGTCGACATCCGCCGCAGATCGTCAGCTATCTTGGCGCTTGGATGCGGCGCCGCATTCAGCTCGCCATGGGGCCGGGAGCCGAAACCGAGATTCCCTACCGCCAGGCGGCCAAGAAACGCCTCAACCGCAGGATCCTCGAGGCGGCGGTCGAGGAGGCGAGGGTGCAGAATCTACCGCTGATCGTGGTCCTGTTCTATCCCCACTGGGAGCTCGAGATGGAGGGCTGGCGCGAGCGCTTCTTGAAACGCGAGCTCGAGCGTTTGCAGGTTCCCTATCTGGACACCAAGTCCCTGCTGGTGGCGGCGCTCGAGGATCGCAGTCTGGAAGAGCTTTACTACCCAGCACCCAACAATCATCCCAACGAGACGGGCAACCGCCTGATCGCCGAAGCGTTGGCCGAGATGGTGAAGAGCGAGAGGGAGCCTGGTGCAGCCAGCTGAGACCGTGCCTTCGATGCCGTCGGGGCGGCGTGCCAGCGCCTGGCACGATCGACCGGTGCGGTTCTTCGTGGTGGTGTTCTTGGCATCGCTCTTGATCGCCGGTGCCGAGGAGCTGGCGAGCCGGATCCGCACGAGCCTGTTCGAGCCGGTGAGCGACGAGCGTTGGATCTGGGCGGAAGGCGCCTACGACGAGGGCGATGCGCTCGCGTTCTATGCGGCGCGCGACTTCGAGATCGAAGCGGTAGGCACCGCTCGGCTGGCGCTGACCGCTGATGAAACGTATCTGGTCTATGTCAACGGCTATCGGGTTGGGGCAGGTTCCTATCGCGGCTGGTCTCCGGTCGACGAGTACGACATCTCCCCACTGCTGCGCGAAGGCTTGAATCGGATCGTGGTCGAGCTGCGCAGCAGTCGCGGTGCCGGTGGCTTTCTGGCGGTTCTGGAGCTGATGCCGGAAGATCAGAGCACGCGGAGCTGTATCGTTTCCGATGAGAGCTGGCGGATCTTCCGGCGCTACGAACCCGGCCTGCTGGGAGGATGGACGCAGCTGAGTGGCGGCGAGATCCCCAAGCTGTGGCACCGTCCCCCGGCTGGACGCTGGCGCCTCGGCTCGACCGCAAAGCGGCAGCCCAACCTGTTTCAAAGCGCTATCGAGCCATTGCGCCGCCTGCCGCTCCGGCTTCAGCAGCAGCACAGCTCAGAGTGGCACGAGCTACAGTGGCCGGTCCTGCGGCGTGTGCCAGGCGTGGGGCCGCATCAACTCTACGACTGGGGGAGGGTCGTGGAGGGTTTGCTGTCGTTTGATCTAATCTCAGCGGAGGGCCAGCCGGGTTTGCTCTACGTTGGCCTCGAACCGCCGGATCCTGAGCAGCAGCGCCCTGATACCGTCATTTTGCCGGTCCCCGGGAGGCGTCACTGGGAAGACGCTTACCTCAGGCGATTTCGCTATGCATTGATCGTCGGAGCCGAACCCTACAGCCGTGTCGAGGTCGACGTTCTGCCTCCTAGGCTGACCGACAAGCTGCCGCGACCCCACCGCGATCAGGCTGGGGTCTTCGGGCTCGAGCCTCCGCGCTCCTATGCGAAGGTCGAAGAAGACGTGTGGAAGCGGATCGGGTCGTCGTCGTCGGTTTCCGAGTCCGAGGACCTTCCGCGCTGAGCCTCAAGGAGGCTGGATCGGATCAAAGGGCTCGATCTGTTCGATCTCGCCCTTGCGGAAGCGGTAGACCTTGCCGATCTGGAAGTACCACCAGGCGAACGCACCTTCGTCGTAGGCGTCGATGCGGTCGGGACGACCGAGCTCCTGGAAAATTCGCTTCTCTTCTGAGCTGGCGAGACCGTTGGAGAAACGCCGTAGCCATTCGAGGTAATCCGTGTCTTGAAGGACCAGAGAAGCCTCCACCGGGCTGCCTTGCCGAACCTGCGGCGTGATCTCCACGCGATGCACCACTTCGTAGTCTTCGCGTCCATCGATGGTGACCGGCATCGCTACCGCCAGCTCGAAGGTGTTGTAGAAGCCGTCCCACCGCCACTTGTGCAGATACTGGCCTTGGTCTCCGGAGGTCACCGGAATGCGCAGCGTGCTGCTCTTGACCTTCTTGAACTGCAGGATCTGGAATTTGGTTCGAGACAGCTCGAGGAGCACGGTTGCGCTAGCGACGCCGACGCCGTTGGAATCGACGACCCGGCCCTGGATCGTGACGTCGTCGCCCTTGGAGTAGCGATAGTCCGCCGCGCTGATGGGACAAACCAGAGCCGCCGTCAACACTGCGACGAGCCAGCGGCTAGCAGCGCTCTTGGCTCTCGGCTCCGAAGCACTCACTCTCTGGTCCATTTGACGTCCTGTGGCGGCTTGAACAGCGCGGTGTGACGCAGCTGCTGGTACTCAGTGATCTCGAATCGCGTGAGATTGCCTTCGTCGTCGGTGTACTCCATGCCCGAGATGCGCATCGATACCGGTTCGAGGCGGATCTTGGCGCTGAAGCCGCGCTCGGTACCCTGGGGTAGCGCGAGCGAGATCTCATAGGTGCCGTCATTGAGCTTCTCGCTGTCGGCGACGTAGCGTTCGCGCAGCTCGGCGACCTCGACCAGCAGCAGATCGAGGCCCGGCTCTTCCTTGGGCTCGATCTCGTAATGCCGGCCGCCGGACTCGTCTTCGTTCCAGAAGTAGACCTCGTTCTCACACAGCAAGAAATTCTTGGCTAGCGGTTCGACGTAGTTCCAGCGCAGGCAATCAGGCAACCAGATCGACAGGTGACCGCTTTCAGTGTCGCCCTCGCTGAAGCCCGCGGGGATGTAGGTCTGCTCGAACTTGCCGGTCACCGGCCCGCTGCGCTGGAGGTCGCTGCGCAGATTTTCGAGCAGCTCCCAGGGACTGACGGCCCGAGCATTGGCAGGTGCCAAGAGCATCCCGGTGATTGCCGCGAGTGAGCCCGCCCAGAGCTTCGTCTTCAGGCACTTGTCGAAGGGATTACCGTGCTTCATGTCCGCTTGCCTTCCACCGGTTGACTCGTACCTGTCGCTGTTCCACCGTGTGCTCACTGCTACTGACCTTCCCCGGCTCCTGCTACCAAGAGGTTAGCCAGTCTGCCATAAGCCTATCAGCGGTGGGGTATCTCATCGCTTTTGGTTGGCTGTCGAGCTTGCGTCGGTCAGTGCTTGAAGTGTCGCGTGCCGGTAAAGAGCATCGCGATGCCGTATTCGTCGGCCGCCGCGATCACCTCGTCGTCCCGCTTGCTTCCCCCGGGTTGAACGACCGCTTTGACGCCAGCCTTCGCCAGCACGTCGAGCCCGTCGCGGAAGGGAAAGAAGGCATCGCTCGCCGCCACCGCGCCTTCCAGAGAGTCCTGGGCCTTGCGCACTGCGAGCTCGCAGGAGTCGACCCGACTCATCTGGCCGGCACCGATGCCAAGGGTGCGGTTCTCGCGACCGATGACGATCGCGTTCGACTTGACGCCGCGGGAGACCTCCCAAACCAGGGCCAGCGCCCGGCGCTCCTCGTCGGTCGGCTGGCGCTGGGTAGCGCAGGTCCACGTCTCGGGATCGTCGGGGGTACCATCGGGACTCTGGGCGAGGAAGCCGCCGTCAATGGCTCGCAGCTCGATGCCGGATGGCTCATAGAGCGGACATTGGATCAGCCGCAGCCGCTTCTTCTTGGCGAAGCGGGTCAGCGCGCTGTCTTCAAACTCCGGCGCCACGATCACCTCGACGAACAGTGAGGCCATTGCTGCCGCCAGCTCTTCGGTCGCCGGCCGATTGAGGGCGATCACCGAGCCGAAGGCCGACAGCGGATCACACGCCAACGCCCGTTCGTAAGCGCTCGCTAGGTCTGTGCCCAGACCGACGCCACAGGGGTTGTTGTGCTTTACGATCACTACCGCTGGATCCATGAAGTGCGACGCCAGCTTGCGTGCGGCGTCCGCGTCGAGCAGGTTGTTCCAAGACAGCTTCTTGCCCTGCAGGGTCTCCATGCCGCCGAAAACACCACCTGCCCCGCGCACTTGATATACGGCGGCTTCCTGATGCGGGTTCTCTCCATAGCGGGTGCGCATGTCCTGAGCCAGGTCGACGTGCAGGTGGCGCGGGAACAGACTCTCCGCTTCCTCGGTCTGCTGCTCGAACCAGCTGGCAATCGCCGCGTCGTAGGCTTGGGTGTGGCGAAAGGCCTTCAGAGCCAGGCCACGGCGCAGCGGTTCCGGCACCAGCCGTTCGCCGTCCTCGAGCGCTGCCTGAACCTGGGTATAGTCGTTGGGATCCACGATCACCGTGACGCCGCGAAAGTTCTTGGCGGCGGCCCGAATCATGGTCGGCCCACCGATGTCGATCATCTCGATCACCTTCTCGAACGGCGCGCCCGAGGCGGCCGTCTCCTGAAAGGGATAGAGGTTCACCACCACCAGATCGATCGGCCGGAGGTCGTTGTCCTGTAGCTCCGTCAGGTGGTTGGCCCGCGCGCGATCGGCGAGGATGCCGGCATGGATCTCGGGGTGCAGCGTCTTGACCCGGCCGTCGAGCAGCTCCGAGTGGCCGGTGATCTGCGACACGGGTGTCACCGGGATACCGGCGGCCTCGATCGCCTTACGGGTGCCGCCGGTCGACAGGATCTCGATCCCCAGGGCATGAAGGCCTTGAGCGAAGTCCTCGAGGCCGCGTTTGTCATAGACGGATATCAGGGCTCGTTGAGCTGGAAGCATTTTGATTCCAAGTGGGAAGGGGCGCGCCTGGCAGAAGGCGAGCCGGAAGTTTCAATCAGCGACTTGGTTCAGTGGGAGGCGGCCGCGTTTTCAGTCCGAAAGCTGGATCACTTCGCGACCCCGTAGCGGGATTCGGCGGCGGGTGTCGATACCACCCGCTTCGAGCCAAATATAGCGTAGCACCTCAGCGATGTCACTGACGGCATGGCTGTAGGAGAGGCTCGCGACACCAAAGGCCGAAGAAAGATCATCGAAGCCTCCGATGCCGGAAGCGAAGCGAATCCGTCGGTACTCCCGGCCCACCGCTGGGTAAAAGCCACGGCTACGCTCGAGCGCTTCGGAAACCAGCTGGGGTAGGTCACGGCGGCCGTTGAAATTGGGGCGAAAGCCATAAAAGACAATCCGTACCCGGGGCTCAGCGTGCTCGAGATACCTCAAGAAATCAGCGTAGTAGCGCCCTTCGGCAGGATCCTTCTGGGAGGCATTGAGGGGATTGTTGGCATCCGCCACAAAGTGCGACACGATCCCGAGCCGGTAAGCAATCTCATTGAACGGCTGGTGCGAAGTGATCGCCAGGATCGCGTTCTCTATCGCCACGTTGATCGACTCGTCGAGTCGGCCCGTGCCGTCGTCATTCTTGCTGTGCGCCGCCGGATCCCGTTCACCGAATCCGTCGTTGACCCCTTGCAGATACGGGATGCGGTTGCGCGCCAGCTGCCGATAGAGATCTGGCGGTGCCAGCCGCGCCGCGTGCTCTGCGATCGCCCGCTGGCTGGTCGGCGTCCAGGCCACCGCAGGCAGGCTGCCCAGTAGCAAGACGGCGATGCCAGCGATCAGCGGTCGGTGGAGCATCTCGAGCACCGGCGTATTGTAGTGGCAAGAACGCGTGACGTCGTGACAAGAAAGCGTGTGACAAGAACGCGTAACGTCTTGGGTCGACGTCTGGCTCAACTGCGATCACGTGCCGCTGCAGCGAGCTCCCGTGATTGGCGGAGGCGATCGTCGTCGCTGCCGACGGCGGCTTCGAAGGCAGCGAGGCCACTATCGAGTAAGTTGTCGCCTTCGCTGAACCGTTCGAGGGCCATTAAGCAGGCACCAAGGCGGACTTGTGCCTGTGCGGGCCGCCAATCGGCTTGCGGGTAGGCTCGAGAAACTAAAGACAGGCTTTCTCGCAGCATAGGCTCGGC
>JBCCEE010000509.1:0-6092 GCA_039030415.1 Acidobacteriota bacterium | reverse complement strand
TCTTCAGAGCGCGTTTAGGGTGCGGCAGACTCGGCGGATGATGTGTCGCCCGCCGGCGTCATCGGTTTAGCGGGCGGCGCGGCGGCGGCGAGCGAGCCTCACCATCAGCAGCACAGGGACCGCCACCGCAGCTGCCCCGAGGGCATAGACCAGGAGGGTAGCGAAGTGGCCCAGGGGATGGAGGATGCCCATCAGTCTGGGGCCTTGACCCCAGGGCAGGACGTTTAGCGCCTCGGCCATGCGTACCGCGGCCGGCGTTCGAAGGTGAGCGGAGGAGAAGCCTTCATCGGCCAGGCGTAGGGCACGCTGGAGCAGGCGCTGCTGCGCCCGACCCCCATCCGTCCCCACCAGATCCTGCCAGAGCGCGAGCCCCTCGCCACCATGCTCCTCTACAATGCCCGCCAGAGTCTGCACGAGCTCGATGCCCTGGGTCGCCTGCTGCGGCGACCATCCGAGCTCACCGCGGACGAAGGCGAACGCCAGGATGAGACCCCGGCGTTGCTCCGGCTGGAGGTAGTTCTCGAGTGCCTGGGTCGAGAGGGCCGACGCTGCGACCGCCATGAGCTCGCGAGACGCGTCGCCAAGGGCTTCCGGCACCGATTCCAGGCCGGCGCTGAAGATCGCCAGCACGTTAGTGCTGGGAACGCCGAGGCTCAGCAGCTCCTGCAGCAGGTCGGTCTTGGCGGCCAGGCGCGCCAGGGCGGGACCGGCGAGCATGCGGCAGTCGAGCTCGCGGCGGACGCAGATCAGCATGCCTCGGCGCTGCTCGAGGGAAGCGGCTTCACCGAGCGGGGTGAACGCTTGGCTCACCCGCCGCCAGTCGAGCCCAGGGGATTGTAGGACTTCTTGGATTAGCGGGACTCCGATGACGTGAGCTGCCCGCAGGAATTCGCCGCCGCCGTCTCGGTAGGCGGTGCACAGCTCCTCGCCGAGCAGCTCGGCGAGAGACTTCAGGAAAGCGTGGCTTGGGTCCTGGGTTAGGGTCGGCGCTTCGGCCAGCATGCGGCGGAGGTCGGTGACCCCGCAGCGCAGCATCAGCGTGCCGAAGACGTTCCTCAGGTTGAGCAGCTCGCGGGTCACGACTTCACGCGACAAACCGCGTTTTCTGGCGTCCTCCAGGTAATCACTAACTCCCGGGGAGTCCAGGACGACGGCCTGCTCCAAAACCTCTCGAGCGCTCTGCTTCGAGTATCGCACCCAGTGCTCGAGGTAGCGCTGAACGTCTTCCCGCGTCGTGTCGCGAGACGAGGCGCGGTTGCCCACCGCGCGTCGCCACACCAGATCAGGAGCCATCTGCTGGGGATACTGTGCGCCGAGCTGGCTGCGCAGCTCCTGCTCCATCTTGGCCTTGGCCTCCGAAAAGTCCTTGACATCGAGCAAGATGGTGAGGAACCCGCCGATGGGAATGAGCTTGCGAGCGAGCTTCTCGACCAGCTCACGCGAGGTCGAGCGGACGAGTCGCGGGATCAGCTCGGCCAGGAGGTCGCGCAGCACCAGCGCGGCGATGCCGGACGCCAAGCCGACGCCGGACTCGGTGCCGATCAGGTGATCGAAGTCGAGCCTGGCGTCGATATCACTCGCCAGGGGCTCTAGCGGCGGAAAGCTCTGACCGGAGCCCCAGGCGTCGAAGTGGCTGGCGATGATCTCGTCCGATGCGCGCTGGACCTCGAGCTGCGCCTCGATCAGGGCCGCTTGGACCTCCGGCTCGAGACCCGCGAGGGCCTGTCGGAACGTCTGTTCCTGGAGAGGTCGAATGGCGAGGAAAGCCTCCTGCGTGAAGGCTTCGATCAGGTCCCTCAGTTTGCCGTCGGACTGCGCTTCGAGGTTCGCGCGACAGGCTTCAGACGACCAGAGACACTGCAGTTTCTCGATGAGGGCTTTCCAAAACTCAACGAACTGTGCCCAGACAATTCCTGAGTTGTCGCCCTCGATCTCCTGGCGGCTCAACTGCTGCTCGAAGGCTTGGTGGAGCTCCCGGAACCGTTCGGTGACCTCTGGGCTGTGCCAGTAGGCATCCAGCCGCTGCATGACTCTGTAGGTTTGCTGCTGCCCGACCCCGTCCATCTCCTCGAGACGCGCCAGGGCTTCCTGCTGTTTGGCGTTGATATCGGCCAGGAGGGTTGCTGGATCCCAATCCGTCTCGGCCGAGGCGTTGGGGGCGAGGGTGAACGAGGCGAGAAGCGCGAGCGAGGCGAGGTCTCGCCGCATGAGTGAACGCATCATGGGTTCCTCCCAAGTGAGCTATCCAAAAGATTCTGAGCAGCGCGTCGCCAAGGGGTCAGCGGGTCTCGCCGATGAGCATGAAGGGGGCCCAGTGCGAGGGGTGCTCGTAGCGTTGCCGCGTCTCGAGGACGGCGGTCCGCAGCGCTTCCGCCTTGCTCGCCCCGCCCTGCAGCGCACGGTAGAGCTTGGTCATCAGGAACGCCGTCGAGCTGTCGTAGACCGGCCACAGCGACACGATGACGCTCGCTGCTCCGGCCTGCAGCAGAGCCCGCGAGAGACCGACCAGGCCTTCCTGGGTGAACCGCCCATAGCCGGTATTGCAGGCGCTCAGCACCACCAGCTCGGCGTCGAGATCGAGATCGATGATCTCGAGGGGCGTCAGCAGCGCCTCCTGCGGCGTGGCGCCGGCGAGCACGACGGCTCCTGGCATCTCGGTGGCGTCGTCTTCCCGAAACAGACCGTGCGTCGCGAGGTGGACGAAGCGCTTCGCGGGCAGCGCTCGGAGGACCGCCCGCTTGGTCGCCTCGGCGCCGAGCAGCGGGTGGGTCTCGAACAGCTGCGCGATCTGCTCGGCTTCTTGTTCGGCATGATCGAGAGGCTCGAGACGGTAGGTGTCGCCGCCCGGTCGCTACAGCTCCGGCATCACCGGATTGCCGACCACCAGGGCCGTCGAGGGTCCCCCGGCGACCTGGCGCTGGCGCTCCGCCATCAGCTCGAGACTGCGGATCGACGGCGCGACCACCAGCGCCTGACGCTCGATGAACGGTCGCCCCTCGGCGTCGAGCAGGGCACCGAACGGCATCAGCAGCAGATGGCTGTCCGGCACCAGCACGACGGTGTGATCCGGACCCGGCAGCATGTCCTCGATCGGCGCGACGAGCGCGTCGTAGAGCAGCCGCAGGGCCGGCTTGTAGACGGTCTCCGGCGTCGGCGGCGAGCCATCTGCCTGATCGATGGCGCGGGTGCCGATGGCGCCCCTCAGGCTGTCGGGAATCCAGCCGCCCTCGGTCTCCAGCTCGGCGAGCGGTGCGAAGGTTTCGGCCGGGGTGCGGCGGAAACGCACCTGCCCGTCGGCGTCGATCGCCCACAGGAAGATCTCGCGGATCCGCCGGTCGACGTGGCCGGAGTCCTCGTACATCGTGGCGTAGAAAATCACCACGGCGTTCGCCCGGCGGGCGATCCCCCGCATCTCGTCGATGTTCGGTGGTGCGACCTCCGGCTCGAGCGCATACTCGTCGGCCAGCTGGCGGCCCATCAGGAGGTTGAGGGATCGCGATCGGCCGCGCTCGGCAATCTCGAGCGCGGCGACCGGACGGTCGTTGGCGATCAAGACCCGCTGCAGCAGACCGTAGGACGAGAACTGCTGGTCGTAGATCGTGATGCGATCGGAGTCCGTGAGCGTGCCGCGCAGGCTCTCCCAGATCGTCAGGGTTCGACGGAGCGCGGCCTCGGCATCCTCGAGCCGTCCCGCGCGGTAGAGAGCTCCGCCGAGGTTGTTGAGGATCGAGCCCTCGCTGATGGGCTCCTCCGCGAGCTCGACGGCCCTACGGTAGGTGGTGATCGCTTCGTCCAGCCGGCTGGGATCGTCTGCGCCCTGCAGCGCGTAGACCATCGCCAGATTGCTCCACGCCACCGCGGTATCGTCGGTATTGCCGAGGCGCTGCTTGAGCTCGAGATTCTCGCGGTAGAGGGTGAGAGCTTCTTCCAGCTCGTTCCGGTGGACGTGGATATGCCCCAGGCAGTGCAGCGCGAGGGTCTGGGATCTGAGATCGCCCGATGCCCGGGTGGCGTCGAGGCTGCGCTCCAGAGTTTCCTGCGCCTTCTCGTACTGCCGGAGGTTGAAATAGGCCGAGCCGAGCTTGGCCAGCACCTGGCCGAGGCTGTGGCGGTCGCCCAAGCGTTCGAAGATCTCGATGGCAGCGGCTCCATACTCCGCCGCCTTCTGCCACGCGCCGATATGCAGTTGCGGGTCCGCCAGGTTGGCGAGGGACTGGGCCTCACCGCGCTCGTAGCCCGCCTCACGGGCCAGCTCGAGGGCCTGCTGATGATGGCCGATCGCGGTCGGCAGGTCGCCTTTGCCGAGGTACAGCCCGCCGAGGGTGGAGAGCGAATGATGGATGAGCCGGACTTCGCCGAGCTCCCGGTCGATCGCGAGCGCCTTCTGACTGAGGTCGATGGCGCGATCGTAGTGGCCGAGGATGGTGTAGACACCGGCCAGATTGCCTAGGGCCGTGGTCTCTTCCTGGCGATCCTCGATCTGATGCGCGAGCTCTAGGTGATGCTCGAAGTGTCGGATAGCCTCTTGGCCGTTGCCGAGGGCCAGGTGTGCGTTGCCGATACCCGACAGCGTGCGGCCCTGCAGGCGCCAGGTTCCGAAGGTCGTCCGCAGCAGCTCGAGGCGACGCTGATGACACTCCAGCGAAGTCCGGTACTGGCCCAGGGCATGGTAGGTATTGCCGAGAGCGCCGAGAGCGGTGCCGATGCCCGACTTCGAGCCGAGACCCTCGAACAGATCGAGGGCCTCCTGGTAGCTCACCAGCGCGGCCTCGAAGCGCCCGCTGTTCTGGTGATCGTCCCCTTCGCTGAGCCGCCGAAAGGCTTGCACGCGATCTCCGATCTTGCCGAAGAGGCCCTGCCTACCCAGGCTCAGCGTCGGTCCAGGCTGCGATTGACGGTTGGAGCCAGGGTCTTCCGGTAAGACTCCAGCCGGCTCCCCGGGACGCACTTCGCCGGCCGGGCGTGCCGCGGCACGGTAGCCGTAGAAGAATAGCCAAACCCGATCGTGGCCAGGCGCCGGCGGGGGCAGGAAGGCCACTTCACAGGTCGCGGGGCGCTGCTCTACCGGCGGGCCGGACCAGACCATTCGCTCGCCGTCGAACGCCAGGGCGATCAACGCTTCGCCCGGCTCCATAGACTCCTGCCCCGCGATGCGCAGCGGGGCCTGTAGCATTCCGACTCCTTGCTCGATCTCGAGCTCGAGCGCCGTCAGGCCGCCGTCGTTGAGCGTGCGGCCGGCCAGGGCATAGCGCCTGAGCTCGCTGGCGAGGTCCTCGGGCAGCGTCGGCAGGCGCTTCAGAAGCCGGTCGGCCGAGACGGTGCTGTGCGGCCTCGCCCGGCCCTGCAGATCCGCCGGCACGGAGATCTCGAGCCCGGATTGCGTGATCGTCTCGCCGCCTTCGAACGCCAGCTCGGGCGCGGGCCGTTCGGCGACGATCAGGTTGCGCACCGTGATCCAGCGATGGTTGAGGGATTCCAGCTCGGCAGCGTCGAGCGTCCGGAAGTTGCCGTCGAGCCGACGCAGGAAAGCCTCCAATACTCCGGTGGTCGCGCCGCGATCTGCGCTCGGGCTGCGGGTCTCGGAGCGCAGCAGCGGTGGATGCTCGAGCAGGCCGGTGTCGGCCTCGACTTCGCTGGCGATCAGCAGCAGGAGGTCTTGCTGACGGGTCACGCCGCGCTCGTGGTCGCGACGCAAGACGTTGGAGGTGATGCCCTCGTACTTGCGGAGCCACAGGGTTTCTTTCGGCTCGAGCCAGCCTTCGCCGCGGCGCAGCACCGCGGCCCCAAAGTCTTCCGAGACCCCCACCAGGGCGAAGAAAATCTTGAACTTGCCGCGGTTGTGCAGGCGGACCGTGAAGCGGCGTACCGGTTCGTCCTCTGGCTCCGCTTCCCAGGGGGCGGTTTGGGGAGGCTCACCGGCTTTGTCCGGCGGTCCAAGCCAGCGCAGGACCTCCATTTCGAGATCTTCCTGGAGCTGTCCTCCGGACTGCTCCAGGCAGAACACCACCCGCCAGCGCGCGATGTGCTCGAGGCGGTCGAGGATCGGCTGCCAGTCTTCGGGGTACTTGACCGGCAGCGGATCGATTGGGTCG